>NZ_JBHVWT010000006.1:2939-19490 GCF_042882135.1 Streptomyces sp. NPDC058240 | reverse complement strand
TTGGTGACTCCCCCGCCCCCCCCCCTCCTTTCCTGGGGGGAAACCCTTCCAGACCGCCCCCCCCCCCCGTTTTGGCCCCCCCTGGGGGGGCCCCGACCGCGGTCAGCGGGCGGCCGGTCGGCGATCGGGGCGGAGCTCAAGGAATTCGGGCTGTCGACCTCGCAGTACGCGACATTGATGATGGCCGAGGCGCAACCCGGGATGTCGGTCGCGGACGTGGCCCGGGAAGTGGCGAGTTCCCGGCAGGCCGCCAACGAGATGATCGGCGGCCTCGAACAGCAGGGGCTGATCGAACGGCACCCCAACCCGTCCGATCGGCGCACCCATCGCATCCAGGTCACCGAGTCCGGGCGGACGCTCCTGGCGCGGGCCCGCATCGCCGTCGGCCGCCGCGAAGCCGAACTGGAAGCCGCGCTCGCGCCGGAGCAGCGCGAGGCGGTCCGCGACTGGCTCGACGGCATCTCCGAAGCCTGCCGCTGAACCTCCGGAACGGGCGAGCCGGTACCGCTTGTTGGTCCCATGAGGTGAGCGCTGCGTGTGGTACTGCCTACGGAGAGTGAAATAATTGCTTCCGTGAAAGGTGCCATTCGTGTCGCAGGATGAACAGAGAACGGGCGGCCGGGGGGAACTGCCGGTGACGGCGGATCTCCCCGGCGACCCGGCCCGGAACCGGCACCCCACGACGGACCGGGTGGTGTTCGGCGTCACCGCCGTCCTCACCCTCGCCTTCGTGGTCTGGGGAGCCACCGCCACCGACTCGCTGGAGGACATCTCCACCTCCATGCTCAACGGGCTGATCCACAACGGCGGTTGGGCCTTCATGCTCGCCGCGACCGGCTTCGTGGTCTTCGCCCTCTGGCTCGCCATCAGCCGCTATGGCAAGATCTCCCTCGGCCAGGAGGGGGAGGAGCCCGAATTCCGGACCGTGTCCTGGGTCGCCATGATGTTCAGCGCCGGCATGGGCATCGGCCTGATGTTCTACGGGGTCAGCGAGCCGCTCGCCCACTTCACCAACCCGCCGCCCGGCACCCGCCCCGCGGACGCCGCCGAAGCGATGCAGACGGCGATGGCCACCACCCTGTTCCACTGGACGCTCCACCCCTGGGCGATCTACGCGGTGGTCGGCCTGGCCATCGCGTACAGCACCTTCCGGCGTCGCAGGCGGCAGACGGTCAGCGCCGTCTTCGAGCCGCTCATCGGATCCCGGCACGCCCACGGCGGCCTCGGCCGGCTGATCGACATCCTCGCCATCTTCGCGACCCTCTTCGGCTCCGCCGCGTCACTGGGGCTCGGTGCCCTCCAGATCGGCAGCGGCTTCCACGAGCTGCACTGGAAGGAGAAGACCGGCACCGGACTCCTGGTCCTGATCATCGCCGTGCTGACCGTGGCCTTCGTCGCCTCGGCGATCTCCGGTGTGGAGAAGGGCATCCAGTGGCTCTCCAACACCAACATGGTGCTCGCCCTGGTGCTCGCCGTCTTCGTCTTCGTCGCGGGGCCCACCATCATCGTGCTCGACCTGCTGCCCACGTCGATCGCCGCCTACTTCGGCAATCTGGCCCAGCTCGCCGGACGTACCGAAGCGACCGGCAAGGGCGACGTGGCCGAGTGGCTCGGCAACTGGACCGTCTTCTACTGGGCCTGGTGGATCTCCTGGACGCCCTTCGTCGGCATGTTCATCGCCCGGATCAGCCGCGGCCGCACGATCCGCCAGTTCATCGGCGGAGTCATCCTGGTGCCCAGCTCCGTCAGCCTGGTCTGGTTCGCGATCTTCGGCGGCACGGCGATCAATCTGCAGGAGGCCGGCAAGCTCGGCCACGCCGTCACCCAGGAGGCGCAGCTCTTCGGAGTGCTCCAGCAGTTCCCGATCGCCACGGTGATGAGCCTCTTGGTGATGGTTCTGGTCGGCATCTTCTTCGTCTCGGGCGCCGACGCCGCCTCCATCGTGATGGGCACGCTCTCCCAGAAGGGCATCCTCGAACCGGCCAAGTGGGTCGTCGTCTTCTGGGGCGTGGTCACCGGCGCCGTGGCCGCGATCATGTTGCTCATCGGCAACGGCAAGGGCGATGCGCTCGCCGGGCTCCAGAACCTCACGATCCTGGTCGCCGCGCCGTTCACCCTCGTCATGATCGGCATGTGCGTGGCGCTGATGCGGGACCTGCGCCAGGATCCGCTGATCGTACGGCGCGAATTCGGTGTGGAAGCGGTCGAATCCGCGGTCATCGAAGGGCACGCGAAGTACGCCGGGGACTTCGAGATCCGGATCGGTCCGGGCGGCAGCCGGATCAGCACCGGACTCCACGAGGGCCACGACCCGGAACCGGGCACCTCCGGCCCGGCGAACCCTCCGGGCGACGGCTGAGAACGCCCCCGCCCGGCCGGAGTGCGACCGGCCGGGCCGCTCGGCCCCGGGCGCAGATTAGGATCGGCACCCTGATGACTGCCACTCTCGTCGCCAAGGACCTCGCCGCCGGACACGGCGACCGCACGCTCTTCGCCGGACTCGACCTCGTCGTCGCGCCCGGTGACGTGATCGGTCTCGTCGGAGTCAACGGCGCCGGAAAATCGTCCCTGCTCCGGCTCCTCGCCGGACTCGACCGCCCGGAGGAGGGCGAGCTGCGGCTCTCCCCGCCCACCGCAACCGTCGGACACCTCCCGCAGGAGCCGGAACGGCGCGCGGGGGAGACCGTGCGGGAGTTCCTGGCCCGCCGCACCGGCGTCGCCGAGGCCCAGGCCGCGATGGACACCGCGACGCAGGGCCTCGTCGACGGGGCGCCGGGCGCGGACGACGCGTACTCCGAGACACTGGAACGCTGGCTGGCCCTCGGCGGCGCGGACCTGGACGAGCGCGCCGAGGAGGTCGCGGCCGACCTCGGGCTGACCGTCGGCCTCGACCTGCCGATGACCGCGCTCTCCGGCGGTCAGGCCGCCCGCGCGGGCCTGGCCTCCCTCCTCCTGTCCCGCTACGACATCTTCCTGCTGGACGAGCCCACCAACGACCTCGACCTGGACGGCCTGGAGCGGCTGGAGCGCTATGTCTCGGGGCTCCGCGCGGGCACCGTGGTCATCAGCCACGACCGCGAATTCCTGATGCGCACGGTCACCAAGGTCCTCGAACTGGATCTGGCCCAGCAGCAGATCAACCTCTACGGCGGTGGATACGCGGCCTATCTGGAGGAGCGTGAACGCGCCCGCACGCACGCCCGCGAGGAGTTCGAGGAGTACGCCGACAAGCGCGCCGCCCTCGAAGGGCGCGCCCAGATGCAGCGCTCCTGGATGGACAAGGGCGTCAAGAACGCCCGCCGCAAGGCCACGGACTCCGACAAGCTCGGCCGCAAGTTCCGCAGCGAGTCGAGCGAGAAGCAGGCCGCCAAGGCCCGGCAGACCCAGCGCATGATCGAACGGCTCGACGTCGTCGACGAACCGCGCAAGGAATGGGAACTGCGGATGGAGATCGCCGCCGCACCCCGCTCCGGCTCGGTCGTGGCCACCCTGCGCGAAGCGCAGGCCGTACGCGGCGACTTCGCCTTCGGCCCGGCATCGCTGCAGATCGACTGGGCGGACCGGGTCGCCATCACCGGCGCCAACGGAGCGGGCAAGTCCACCCTCCTCGCTGCGCTCCTCGGCCGCCTCCCGCTGGACTCCGGCCATGCGACGCTCGGCTCGGGCGTGGTGGTCGGCGAGGTCGACCAGGCCCGCAAGCTCTTCCACGGCTCGGAGTCGCTCCTGGAGGCGTTCTGCGCGGCCGTGCCCGACACCGAACCGGCCGAGGTGCGCACGCTGCTCGCCAAGTTCGGCCTGCGCGCCGACCATGTGATGCGCCCCGCCACGACGCTCTCCCCGGGGGAACGCACCCGGGCCGCGCTCGCCCTGCTCCAGGGCAGGGGCGTCAACCTCCTCGTGCTCGACGAGCCGACGAACCACCTCGATCTGCCCGCGATCGAGCAGCTGGAATCGGCGCTGGAGTCGTACACGGGAACGCTGCTGCTGGTCACGCACGACCGGCGCATGCTGGAAGCGGTGCGGACGACACGGCGGGTCGAGGTGGCGGCGGGGAGGGTGACGGAGGTCTGAGCTCCGTTCTGGTATGCCAAATGGGTCGCGCATGGTCGACCCTGTGCCTTCAGTGGTAGGTCATTTGCGACCAGCCGCCCATACATCTCGGTGGCGTCGGCATTTGGTATGCCAAGTGTTAGTGTCGGTTCAGCCAAGGACCGCCGTCCGGCCGGACCGGCCCTGACACGCATCCGCAGGAGGCCCCGTGCGAACCCGCTGGCGCGCCACCCACATCCTCGCCCACCGCGACGGCGGCCACGCGCTGCTGCGCGACGGCGAGATCGTGTGGGACGGAGACACGATCGCGTACGTCGGCACGGGGTACGACGGCCCGGTGGACGTGGAGCTGGACCTCGGCGAGACGCTGGTGATGCCCGGACTCATCGACCTGGACGCCCTCACCGACATCGACCATCTCGTGCTGGACTCCTGGGCACCGCCGGAGACCGGCGGCGGGCTCCTCTGGTCGCGGGAGTACTTCACCGACCGGCGGCACGACGTCTTCACGCCGGCGGAGCGGGCCACCGTCCGCGAGTACGCGCTCGTCCAGCTCGCGCTGCACGGCATCACCACCTACATGCCCATCGCGTCGGAGGTCCACAGCGCCTGGGCCGAGCCGTACGACGAACTCGTCGGCATGGCGGAGACCTCCCGGCGGATCGGCCTGCGGGGCTATCTGGGGCCCGCCTACCGGTCCGGCGTCAATGTGACGCTGCCCGACGCCGGCCGCGGCGTCGAGTTCGACGAGGACCGCGGCCGCGACGGGCTCCGGGACGCCGTGCGCTTCCTCGACCACGCGGCCGGACTGGACGACCCGCTGGTCAACGGCGTACTGCTGCCGTGCCGCATCGAGACGCTCACCGAAGAGCTCATGCGGGAGACCGCCGCCGTCGCGCGGCGGCGCGACGTGCTCGTACGGCTCCACTGTCTTCAGGGCATGCACGAACGCGACCTCGTGCGGCACCTGCACGGCACCACTCCCTTGCGCCTGCTCGAACGCACCGGGCTGCTGGACACCCGGCTCCTCGTTCCGCACGGCATCGTGATCGACCGGCATCCCGGTGTGCACGGCGAGGACCGCGGCGACCTGGCGACGCTCGCGGCGGCGGGCGTCTCGGTCATCCACTGTCCGCAGACCTCCCTGCGCTACGGCCAGGTACTGCACTCCTTCGACGCGTACCGGCGGGCGGGCGTCAACCTCTGCCTGGGCACCGATTCCTTCCCGCCGGACCTGATCCGGGGCATGGACCTCGGCGTCCACCTCGCGAAGGTCGTCGACGGGCGCGCGGACGCGGCACCCGCCGAGCGCTACGTCGAGGCGGCCACGCTCGGGGGCGCCCGCGCGCTGGGCCGTACCGACCTCGGACGGCTGGAGCCGGGTGCCCAGGCGGACCTGGTCGCGTTCCGGCTGGACGACATCCGCGACGGCGTCCAGGACGACCCCGTCCGTACCTTCCTGCTGAACGGCACCGCCCGGCAGGCCATCCACTCCGTCGTGGCGGGGCGCCCGGTCATGACCGACGGCCGGATCCCCGGCATCGACCCGGTCGACCTGCGCCGACGTGCCCAGGGCCTGTTCGAGCGGATGCGCGCGGCGTACAGCGAGCGCGACCTGCTGCGTCGCGGCACCGGTGAGCTGTTCCCGCCGACGTTCCCGCCGTTCGAGGCGACGCGCCCATGACCGGATCCGGCACGTCCCATGTCGAGCACGCCGAGCGCACGATCCGCTCCCGCATCCTCAATGGCGCGTACCCGCCCGGCTCCCGCCTGCGCGAACGCGAACTGTCCGAAGCCCTGGGCGTATCGCGCATCCCCGTCCGCGAAGCCCTCACCCGGCTGACGGGGGAGGGGCTCGTGGTGATATCGCCGAGGCGCGGCGCGTCCGTGCGCGATCTCTCGCTCCGTGACGTGGCCGAACTCTTCGATCTCCGGCTGAGTCTGGAGGTGTTCGCCGCGCGCAGAGCCGCGGAGGCCTGCGCCGGCGGGCGCGGCGGCGAGCGGTTGCGGGAACTCATGGAGGCGGCCGAGGGCGCCACCCGGCGCGGCGACAACCACGAGATCCCCGCCGCCAACACCGCCCTGCACGCGGAGATCGTCACGATGACCGGCAACCGGCTGCTCCAGGACGCTCTGCAGCCCTCGCTCGGCCTGGTGCAGTGGCTGTTCACCCTCACCGGTGGCCTCGATCCGCGCGTCCAGTGCGCCGAGCACCAGGACATCTGCGCCGCGATCCACGCCGGCAAGCCAGACCTGGCCGATGCCCTCGCCTACGCGCACATCGAGAGGGGCCGCGGCCCCTCCCTGGCGGCCCTGGCCGAGGTGCTTCCGGCCGAGTGACCGACGGCGGCCGGACGGACCGCCGTCGGACAACCGCGTACCGGCGCCCGAGACAAGGAGATCCACCACATGCTGATCACGAACGTCCGCCCCTGGGGCGGCGAGCCGTGCGACATCGAGATCGAGAACGGCGCGATAGCCGCGCTCACCCCGCACGATCCGAACCGTGCCGGGGCCGGCGACACCGTGGCGGGACGGGGACGGCTCGCCCTGCCCTCCTTCTCCGACGTCCACTGCCACCTGGACTCCACCCGCATCGGGCTTCCCTTCCGCCCGCACACCGGCGCCTCCGGTGTCTGGGCCATGACCATGAACGACCGCGCCCACTGGCGCGAGGACGAATGGAGCGTCGCCGAGCGGGCCACGTACACCCTGGGCCGCATGATCGAGCGCGGCACCACCCGCGTCCGCAGCTACGCGCAGATCGACGCGGACTGCGGCCTTGAGCGGTTCGAGGGCGTGCTCGCCGCCAAGGAGGCGCACGCCGACCGGTGCGAGGTCGAGATCATGGCCTTCCCGCAGGCCGGTCTGCTCAAGGAGAAGGGCGTGCCGGAGCTGATGGACCAGGCCCTGTCCGCGGGCGCGGCCGTCGTCGGCGGTATCGACCCCTGCGCCCTGGACCGGGACCCGGTGCGCCACCTGGACATCATCTTCGACCTCGCCGAGCGCCACCGGGCACCGGTCGACATCCACCTCCACGAGCCCGGCCCGCTGGGTGTGTTCAGCGTCGACCTCATCCTGGAGCGGGTACGCGCCCTCGGCATGACCGGCCAGGTGACGCTCTCGCACGCCTACGACCTCGGCGGTGTCGACGAGGCGACGACCCGTCGGCTCATCGAGGAGTTCGCGGAGCTGGACATCGCGATGGCGACCGTCGCCCCCGCGCAGCACCGGGCCCTGCCGCTCGCCGACCTGACGGCCGCCGGTGTGCGGGTCGGCCTCGGCGAGGACGGCCAGCGCGACTTCTGGTCGCCCTACGGCAACGGGGACATGCTGGACCGCACCTGGCAGCTGGCCTTCACCAACCGCTACCGCGCCGACGAGCTGATCGAGCACTGCATGGCCGTCGCCGGCCGCGGCGGCGCCTCGATCCTGCACCCGGAGCTGCCGCGCCTGACGTCGGTGGCCGACCGGCCCGGTGTCTCGGTGGGCGACAGTGCCGACCTGCTGCTGGTCGAGGGCGAGACCGTGGCGTCCGCCGTGATGGACCGCGGCAACGACCGCACGGTGCTGCACGCCGGCCGCGTCGTCGCGGACGCCCTGGAGCTCGTCGGCTGACCCGCGGGCGGATACGCCGGAGCCCGTCCACCACGCGGTGGACGGGCTCCGGCGTTGCGGCCGTGGTGTTACGCGGCGGCCTTCGCGGCATCCGGCACGGTGCCGTCGTCCGCCACCAGGTGGCACGCCACCTGGCGCGGGGCCGACTCCGGGCCGGCCCCACCGGGCAGCGTGCGCAGCACCGGCGACTCTGTACGGCACCGGTCGGTGGCCAGCGGGCACCGGGTGTGGAAGTGGCAGCCGGGCGGCGGGTCCAGCGGGCTGGGCAGATCGCCGCCGAGCACGATCCGGCGGCGGCCCCGCTGCTCGGCGGGGTCGGGCACCGGTGCCGCGGACAGCAGTGCCTGGGTGTACGGATGCTTGGGCGCCGCGAACAGCTCGGCGGCCGGGGCCTGTTCGACGATCCGGCCCAGGTACATCACCGCGATGCGGTCCGCCAGATACTCCACCGCGGCCAGGTCGTGGGTGATGAAGAGGCAGCCGAAGCCCCGGTCGCGCTGCAGGTCCGCGAGCAGGTTGAGCACGGAGGCCTGTACGGACACATCGAGCGCCGAGGTCGGTTCGTCGGCCACCAGGAGCGCGGGATCGACCGACAGGGCACGGGCGATGGAGACGCGCTGGCGCTGACCGCCGGAGAGCTCATGGGGGTGGCGGTCCGCCAGTTCGGGCCGCAGGCCGACCTGGGCGAGCAGCTCGTCCACCCGCCGCGCGGCCTCGGCCCGGGTCGCCATGCCGTGCAGCCGGAGCGGCTCGGCGATGATCCGGCGAATCGTCATCCGCGGGTTGAGCGAGGACGACGGATCCTGGAACACCAGATGGAAGTCCTTGCGCAAGGGCCTGAGCGCACGCGGCGCGAGCGTGGTGACGTCCGTGCCGTTGATCTTCACGCTGCCGTCGGTCGGCCGGTCCAGGCGGACCACGCAGCGTCCCACGGTCGACTTGCCGCTGCCCGACTCCCCGACGAGGCCGACGACCTCACCGGGCAGAATCGTCAACGACACGCCGTCCACCGCCTTCACGGTGCCGCCGGCCCCGTCGAAGTGCCGCTCGAGGTCGCGCACGGCCAGCACCGGGGTGACGGTCCCCGCAGCGCCGGCGGGTGGGGTGGGGCTGGCGGTCATCGGACGGTTCCCTTGCTCGCGTCGGGTCGGGACGGGGCTGCACCGGCCACGTCGGCCGGGTGGTGGCAGGCGATCAGATGAGTGCCGGCGGCCCGCCGCAGCGGGGGACGGCTCGTCAGGCAGTCCGCGTCGGCCGACGCGCACCGCGGGGCGAAACCGCATCCCGCGGGCTGCTCGCGCAGATCGGGCACGAGTCCCGGGATCTCGTTGAGCCGCGCCCGGCCGGCCGCGTTCCGGCTGCCGGGACGCAGTACGGCACCGAGCAGGCCGCGGGTGTACGGGTGCTGCGGCGAGGCGAACAGTTCGTCCACCGAGGCCTGTTCGACCGGGCGGCCCGCGTACATGACCAAGACCCGGTCCGCGGTGTCCGCGACGACCCCGAGGTCGTGGGTGATCAGCACGATGGCCGTGCCGAGCCGGTCGCGCAGGGAGCGGAGCACATCGAGGATGCCCGCCTGCACCGTCACGTCGAGCGCGGTCGTCGGCTCGTCCGCGATCAGGACCGCGGGGTCGCAGGCCACGGCGATCGCGATCATCACCCGCTGCCGCATACCGCCGGAGAGCTGGTGCGGATACTCGTCCACCCGCTTGCGGGGAGCCGGGATGCCGACGATGCCGAGCAGTTCGACGGCCCGCTCCTTGGCCTCGCTCCGGCTCAGCCCCTGGTGCCGGCGCAGGACCTCGGTGATCTGCCGTCCGATGGTGAGCACCGGATTGAGCGAGGTCATCGGTTCCTGGAAGATCATCGAGAGCCGGCGGCCGCGCAGCGAGCGCAGCCGCTTCTCCGGGGCGCCGACCAGTTCCTGGCCGTCGAGGGTGATCGACCCGCCGATCCGGGCGGTGGGCGGCAGCAGCCCCATCACGGCCATCGAGGTGACGGACTTGCCACACCCCGACTCGCCGACCACCGCCAGCACCTCGCCGGGGGCCAGGTCGTAGGAGACCCCGTCCACGGCATGCACGGTGCGTTCCGCGCCGTGGAAGGAGACGGTCAGATCGCGGACCCGGAGCACCGGCCCGGAGCCGTCGCGGGGGCCGGGCACGGTCGCGGTGGATGTGTCGACTTCGGTCACCGGGAGCCTCCGCGGGGGTCGAGGATGTCGCGTACGCCGTCACCGAGCAGGTTGAACGCCAGAGTGGCGAGCACGATGACCAGGCCGGGGAAGACCGCCATCCAGGGCGCGTCCGCGATGAAGGGCTGGGCGCTGGACAGCATCACGCCGAGCGAGGGGGCGGGCGGCTGCACCCCGAGGCCGAGGAAGCTGAGCACCGCCTCGCCGATGATCGCGGACGGGATGCCGACGGTGGCCTGCACGATGAGCGTCGATGTCGCGTTCGGCAGGATGTGGCGGAAGAGGATCACGGCGTCCCCGGCGCCGTTGGCTGTCGCCGCGCCGACGTAGTCCAGGTGCTTGAGCCGCAGGGTCTCGGCGCGGGTGACGCGGACGATGCCCGGAATCTGGGAGATGCCGATCGCGATGGTCGCGTTCTCCAGCGAGGGGCCCAGCACCGCGGCGAGCCCGACGGCCAGCACCAGGAACGGGAAGGCCAGCATGGTGTCGGTCAGCCGGGAGACCACCGAGTCGGCGAACCGGCCGTAGTAGCCGGCCACCAGCCCGAGCGGGACGGCGACGACGAAGGCCAGCAGTACCGCCAACACGCCGACCTGCATGGACGCGGTGACCCCCACCAGCACCCGGGACAGCTGGTCGCGGCCCAGGTCGTCGGTGCCGAGCCAGTGCGACCAGCTGGGTTCGGCCAGCGCGGAGCCGAAGTCCGGCCGGGCGGGGTCGTACGGGGCCAGCACCGACGCGAAGAGCGCGACGAGCACGAACACCGCGGCGAGCACCGCACCGACCAGCGCCAGCCGGTTGCGGCGCAGCCGGCGCAGGGCGGTGGCCAGCCGCGCGGCGCGGCCCGAGGAGGGCCGCGCTGCGGGGGCGACGGCCGCGGGCGGCGCCGGGGACGGGGCGAGGGTCATCGGGAACCTCCGAGCCGGATGCGCGGGTCGACCACGGAGTACAGGAAGTCGACCAGCAGATTGATCAGGATGTAGGCGGCCGAGGTGAACAGCACCACGCCCTGGACCATCGCGTAGTCGCGGGTGAAGACCGCGTCGATGGTGAGCTTGCCGAAGCCCGGCAGGACGAAGACCTGTTCGGTGACGACGGCGCCGGAGATCAGATGGCCCAGTTGCAGGCCCAGCACGGTGATCACGGTGACGAGCGAGTTGCGCAGCCCGTGCCGGCCGATCACGGCGGCCGGGGCCAGCCCCTTGGCACGTGCGGTGCGCACGTAGTCGGAGGACATCGCGTCGATCATCGCCGCCCTGGTCTGGCGCATCACCACCGCGGCGAGGCCGGAGCCCAGCACCACGGCGGGCAGCACCAGGCGACGCAGGTTCTCCAGCGGATCGGCGCTGAACGGCACGAATCCGGAGGCGGCGAACACGGGCATGGCGATGGCGAAGACCAGCACCAGCACGATGCCGAGCCAGAAGGAGGGCACCGACATGCCGAGCAGGGCGATGCCGTTGGCCAGCCACTCCTCCGGCTTGCCGCGCCGGACGGCCGCCAGCACACCGGCGCCGATGCCGACGACCACGGCCATCAGCAGGGACAGCGCGGCCAGTTCGAGGGTGATCGGCAGCGCCTGGGTGATCGAGTCCAGCACGGGGAGCCCGGTACGGGCCGAGGTGCCGAAGTCGCCGGTGGCCGCGTTGCTGACGTAACGCCAGTACTGGACCGCGATGTTGTCGTTGAGCCCGTACTCCTCCCGGATCGCGGCCAGGACCTCCGGGGAGGTCTGCTCGCCGGCGAGGGCCTGGGCGGTGTCGCCGGGCATCGCGCGGACCCCGAAGAACACGGTGATGCTCACCAGCACCATGGTCACCAACGACATGCCGATCCGGCGGCTCACGTACGACGTGAGCAGTCTGCGCAGGAGTTTCACCGGCTCCCCTTCGTGTAGCCGGCTTCCTTGACCTTGATCAGGCCGTCACCGGAGAGCTTGATCCCGCTCACGTCCTGCGAGGCGGAGACGTAGTTGATGTTCCGGTAGAGGTAGATGACGCCGTGCTGCTTGTTGATCGCGGCGGTGAGCTTGCGGTAGATCTCGCGGCGTTCGGCGACGTCCGAGGTGCTGCGGCCCTCGACGATCAGCCGGTCGATCGTCGGGTCCGAGAGCTTGCCCTGGTTGTTGCTGCCCTTGGTGCCGACCAGGCTGTCGATGTTGCCCGCCGGATCCGGCTGCCCGCCCCAGCCGCCCGTCCGCGCCTCGAAGTCGCCCGCGAGGGTGCGGGTGAGCCCGGTGGCGAACTCGGTGGGCCGCAGCCGGACCTCGAAGCCGGCGTCGGCCGCCATGGCCTGCACGACCTGCCCGAGGCGGCTGTCGTCCGGAGTCGTGTTGATCATCAGCTCCAGCGGCACCGGAGTCTTCACCCCGGCCTCCTTCAGCAGCCGCTCGGCCTTCGCCACGTCCCGCTTCGGGCAGGTGAGGGGGGTGCTGAGCGGAGTTCCCGGGGGAACGGGGCCGCAGGCCGGTTTGTACATGCCCTGGAAGACCAGCTTGTTGATCAGTTCGCGGTCCAGGGAGAGGTCGAACGCCTCCCGCACCCGCACATCGCGCCCGAAGGGGCTGTCGACGGGACTGGGGTCCTTGTCGATGCCGTGCAAGTTGCCGACGTTCAGGGTGAGCGCCATGTAGCCGAGCGACGGGGTGTTGAGGAGCTGGAGGCCCTTCTCGCCCATGGAGTTGCGCACCTCGACCGGGCCCATCTGGTCGCCGATCTGGACGTCACCGGATCGGATGTTGGCCATCCGGATGTTGCCGTCGGTGATCGTCTTGTAGATGACGTGGTCCAGGTGGACCTTGTCCGCGTCGTAGTACAGCGGGTCCTTCGCCAGCTCGATCCGGTCGCCGACGACCCGTTTGACGTACCGGAACGGGCCGACGCACGACGGATGGGTGGCGAATTTACTGCCGTACGTCCTGAGCGCCTTGGGAGACATGATCAGCCCGGCCGTGTTGGCCAGCCGGCCCAGGAGCGGGACATCGGGATGACTCAGTGAGAGCCGCACGGTGTAGGGACCGATCGCCGTGACCTTCTCCACGGAGTCGATCTCGGACGCACGCCCGGATCCCCGCAGATGCAGGTGCCGGTCGAGCGAGGTCTTCACCGCCTTCGCGTCCAGACGGGCGCCGTCGCTGAAGGTGGCGTCCTTGCGGACATCGAAGGTGAAGGTCCTGCCGCCGTCGGTGATCTTCGGCATCGAGGCGGCGAGCTGCGGTACGAACTTGTTGTCCTGGTCCACGTCGTAGAGCTGTTCGCACATGGACGTGAACACGGTGCGGGCGACCAGGGTCGACGTCAGGCTCGGGTCCAGCATGTCGGGATCGGACTTCAGCCCGATCGTGACCGTGCCGCCGTCGCGAACGGGACGCAGGTCGGTGAGCCGCGCTCGGGCGGTGGTCTCTTTGCCGGGGGGAGAGAGCGAGCTGCACGCGGTGGTGATCACCAGCAGAGCGGCCACCGAGAGAGTGGCCGGAATTCGACGCACGGGAACAGCCTCCTTCGGGACGGCAGGGCGGCAGGGCGGCAGAACGGCAGGGCGGCCGGATGGCCGGATGGCCGGACGACTGCCGGTGCGGGTGCACGTTGAGGCGCAACGGTATACCAGGAGGCTTGTTCGTCAATCGGAATATGGCGTGCCGTTTGCTGTACCGCAAGAAAACATGCTGGATATAAGGGGCAAGGTGCCCTATGTGGCACTGGAGTGTGTGTTCACCTGAGACCGATTTGGTATACCGATATGGGAAAGTCTTGGTGAATCCTGCGAAGGACCGGTGTCCGCGGGGTAGTTGTGCCGCTACCGCTGACGGCTGGACCCGGGTGCGCCGACGATCGGTTCCGGACGCCTCGGGGCATCACGAGGGGGCTCCGGTGTCGCGCAGAGGGCGGGGCGCCGCACAGAGGGGCGCCGGCGCGTCGTCGTGGAATGGGGTACCCGTGGCGCGAGGCGGATGCCGGTGCCGCGAAGGGGATGCCGGTTCGCGGTCCGGCCCGGTATTTCCCCCCGGGGGGCCGGGGCACGGTCACCCGTCCCGCGAGGGGGAGGGCGGGGAGGGGGCCATCGCGGGCACACCCCTCCCCCGCCCGGTCCTGCTACCGCTTCTTGCCGCCCTGATTCGGGTCCGTGAGCCCGGCCCGCCGCAGGGCGTCCGCCATCGCGCTGTTCACCGGTGCCGGAGCCTGACGGGCGGAGCCGCCGCCACCGCGCCGGTCGCGGTCCTGGCCGCCCTGCCCCTGACGCTGGCGCGGTGGCCGGCCGCCCTGGCCGCCGCGCTCACCCCGCTCACCCCGTTCGCGCCTCGGAGCGCCGCCCTGGGGCCCCGTACCGGCCGCCGCCTCGTCGTCCAGCCGCAGCGTCAACGAGATCCGCTTCCGCGGGACGTCGACATCCATGACCTTGACCTTCACGATGTCGCCCGGCTTCACGACGTCCCTCGGGTCCTTCACGAACGTCCGCGACATCGCCGACACATGCACCAGGCCGTCCTGGTGCACACCGATGTCCACGAACGCGCCGAACGCCGCGACATTGGTGACGACCCCCTCCAGCACCATTCCGGACGCCAGATCACCGATCTTCTCGACGCCCTCCTTGAAGGTGGCCGTCTTGAACGCGGGCCGCGGGTCGCGCCCCGGCTTCTCCAGTTCCTTCAGGATGTCGGTGACCGTCGGCAGGCCGAACTTCTCGTCCACGAAGTCGTCGGCGCGCAGCGACCGCAGCACCCCCGTGTTGCCGATCAGCGAGGCGACCTCACCGCCGGTCCGCTTCACCATCGCCCGCACCACCGGATACGCCTCCGGGTGCACGCTCGACGCGTCCAGCGGATCGTCGCCCCGGATGCGCAGGAAGCCCGCGCACTGCTCGTACGCCTTCGGACCCAGCCGCGCCACGTCCTTGAGCGCCTTGCGGGACCGGAACGGCCCGTTCGCATCACGGTGCGCGACGATGTTCTCGGCGAGCCCCGAGCCGATCCCCGAAACCCGCGAAAGCAGCGGCGCGGACGCGGTGTTGACGTCGACACCGACACCGTTCACACAGTCCTCGACGACCGCGTCCAGCGAGCGCGACAGCTTCACCTCGGACAGGTCGTGCTGGTACTGGCCGACCCCGATCGACTTCGGGTCGATCTTCACCAGCTCGGCGAGGGGGTCCTGCAGTCGCCGCGCGATGGAGACGGCGCCGCGCAACGACACGTCCATGTCGGGGAGTTCCTGCGAGGCGAAGGCCGACGCCGAGTACACGGACGCGCCCGCCTCGGACACCATCACCTTGGTGAGCTTCAACTCGGGGTGCTTGTCGATGAGTTCACCGGCGAGCTTGTCGGTCTCGCGGGAGGCCGTGCCGTTGCCGATCGCGATCAGGGCGACGTCGTGGGCCTTCGCCAGCCGCTCCAGCGTGGCCAGCGACTGGTCCCACTTGTTCGCCGGGACGTGCGGGTGGATGACATCCGTCGCGACGACCTTGCCGGTCGCGTCGACGACGGCGACCTTCACACCCGTACGGAAACCGGGGTCGAGCCCGAGCGTGGCCCGGGTACCGGCCGGTGCGGCGAGGAGCAGATCGCGCAGGTTCGACGCGAAGACGCGTACCGCCTCGTCCTCCGCCGAGGTGCGCAGCCGCAGCCGCAGATCGATGCCGAGGTGCACCAGGATCCGGGTCCGCCAGGCCCAGCGCACGGTGTCGCCGAGCCACTTGTCGCCGGGGCGGCCGCGGTCGGCCACACCGAAGCGCAGGGCGACCATGTTCTCGTACGTCGAGGGGCCGGGCGTCTCGGAGGGCTCCTCCGGCTCCAGGACCAGATCGAGCACGTCCTCCTTCTCGCCCCGCAGCATCGCGAGCACCCGGTGCGAGGGCAGTGCGGTGAACGGCTCGGCGAAGTCGAAGTAGTCGGCGAACTTCGAGCCCGCCTCCTCCTTGCCGTCCCGCACCTTGGCGGCCAGCCGCCCGCGCGACCACATGCGCTCACGCAGCTCACCGATCAGATCGGCGTCCTCGGAGAACCTCTCGGTGAGGACGGCACGGGCCCCCTCCAGCGCCGCCGCACCGTCCGCGACACCCTTGTCGGCGTCGACGAAGGCGGCGGCAGCGGCGAGCGGCTCGACCGACGGGTCACCGAGCAGGCCGTCGGCGAGCGGTTCGAGCCCGGCCTCCCGGGCGATCTGCGCCTTGGTGCGCCGCTTGGGCTTGAACGGCAGATAGATGTCCTCAAGACGCGCCTTGGTGTCGGCCGCCCGGATCTGCGCCTCCAGCGCCTCGTCCAGCTTGCCCTGCTCGCGCACCGAGTCGAGGATCGTTGTCCGACGGTCCTCCAGCTCCCGCAGATACCGCAGCCGCTCCTCCAACGTGCGCAGCTGCGCGTCGTCGAGCATCTCGGTCGCTTCCTTGCGGTAGCGCGCGATGAACGGCACGGTCGACCCGCCGTCGAGCAGCTCGACGGCCGCCTTCACCTGCCGTTCGCGTACGCCGAGCTCCTCGGCGATCCTGCCTTCGATGGACGTCGTCACGGTTCTACCGACTCGCCTTCTCGTACTGGCTCTACTGGCTGTGCATGCCGGGGCAGGGCCCCTTCGCCTGCATTGTGCCGGGTGGCCGGGCGCCGTGTCGCGCCGCACCCCCCACCGGCGGGCCTAAAAGAACTCAATGCCCCCCCCCCCCGAGGAGTGAGGAAAGGACCCTCGAAAAACCAAGGG
>NZ_JBHVWT010000006.1:0-2929 GCF_042882135.1 Streptomyces sp. NPDC058240 | reverse complement strand
TGGGGGGGGGTTTGCCCGTGCTCTGCCGTGTTTGTTTGTGGGTGTGGTTTTGGTGGGGGGGGGGGGGGGGGGGGGGCTTTTTTTGTGGGGGTGTGGTGGGTTTCCCCCTCCCCTCCCCCCCCCCCCACCCCCGTTGTCGGCCCGACAGGCTCTCAGTCCTTCCCCATCAGATCGGCCGGGAACGCGCCCGCCGACGCCGCAGTGAACAGGAACCCGCGCCCCAGCTCGGTCAGCCGCTCCACACCCTCCGCGCCCAGGTGCTCGTACGGGGCCGCGTCCAGCCGGTCCGTGGCCTCCTCCAGCTCCGAGCGGAGCGCGACGCCTGCCTCCGTCAACTCGCCCTCGGTGTCCAGGAGTCCGCGCCCGCGCAGCCGCTCGCAGGCCTCGTCCCAGTCGTCGCGGTGCCAGCCGCGGGTGGCGAGCACCCAGCGCGAGGACATCCCCTTGCCGGACGCCGTGTGGCTGACCAGCGCCTCCAGCGGGTCGAGGCCGGCGGTCAGGAGCGCGGCGAGGTGGCCGTCGCCGCGGTGTTCGCGCAGCAGCGTGCCGGCGTGCCAGTACGCCAGATGCGGCTGCTCGGGCACCGGGAGATCGGCATGCGCGGCGTAGAGCGGCCGGGCGTGTCGGGTGCACCCCTCGGTCGCGCGCAATGCCAGTTCGGCCGCCTCGGCCAGTTCCGGGGAGGCGATGATTTCCTCGCCCAGCAGCCGCCGCAGGGTGGTGTCGGCGGCGCGCAGCCGGGCGTCCAGGACCGCCTGCGGCGAGGCGACGGACCACACGGCGGGCAGGTGCCGCGCCACGAGGTCGTGGTTGAAGTTGTAGAACGCGGCGGTGACCGTGCCCGGACCGACGGCACCCATCGCCGCCGAACGCGCGGCGAAGTAGGCGGCGTTCGAGTCGTCGATGCCGAGCTCCCCGAGCTCCTTGCCGAGGTCGGGGGAGAAGTAGACCGTCGAGTGCAGCGGGTTGATGGCGTTGTGACAGCGGCGTCCGGCGCGAGGCGGCAGAGTACTCATGAGGACACATTACCGACCGGTCGGTATGCCTGGAAACCCCGGGCGGCGTCGAACTTCACGGTGATCGTGGCATGGCAGAAAAGGTGGGCTCTTCGTCATTGCGGCCATATTCCGGACCGACCAGGATGGCAGCCATGACGCAGCGATCCGTACTCGTCGTCCTCTACGACGGCGTCCAGAGCCTCGATGTCGCCGGGCCGGTGGAGGTCTTCGCCGGGGCCTCCCGCTTCCGCGGGGCCGGGTACGGACTGCGCACCGCCTCGCTCGACGGCGCCCCGGTCCGTACGAGCAGCGGCCTCGTCCTCGTCCCGGACGGCGGCCTCGCCGACGCCGAACGGCCCCATACCCTCCTCGTCCCCGGCGGCGAGGGCACCCGCACCCCCGACCCGGCACTCGTCGACTGGCTGCGGGCGCACGCCCCGCACGCCGAACGGCTCGTCTCCGTCTGCACGGGCGCGCTGCTGCTCGCCGAGGCCGGGCTGCTGGACGGGCACCGGGTGACCACGCACTGGACCGTCTGCGAGCACCTCGCCCGCAGTCACCCGGCCGTCGAGGTCGACCCGGACCCGATCTTCGTGCGCGACGGCAGGCTGGCCACCTCCGCCGGAGTCACCGCCGGTATCGACCTGGCCCTCGCACTCGTCGAGGAGGACCACGGCAGGGACATCGCGCTCAGCATCGCCCGGCACCTCGTGGTCTTTCTGCGCAGGCCCGGCAACCAGGCCCAGTTCAGCGCCCAGCTCACCGCCCAGACCGCCCGGCGCGAACCACTGCGCGAGGTCCAGCACTGGATCACCGAGAACCCCGGCGAGGACCTCTGCGTCGAGGCGCTCGCCGCTCGGGCCCGCCTCTCGCCCCGTCATTTCGCGCGTGCCTTCCAGTCCGAGACGGGCCTCACGCCGGGCCGCTATGTCGACCGCGTACGCCTCGAACAGGCCCGCAGGCTGCTGGAGGACACCACCGACGGTGTCACCGGAATCTCACGCGCCTGCGGCTACGGCACCCCGGAGGCCATGCGCCGCGCGTTCATCAAGGCCCTGGGCACCGCGCCCGCCGAATACCGCCGACGCTTCCGCACCCATCCCGCCATCGACCGACCGACCGCCTGACCGCTCGACCGCGAAAGGGAACCCCATGCAGATCGCCATCGTCCTCTTCGACCGTTTCACCGCACTCGACGCGGTGGGCCCCCACGAGATGCTCGCCCGCACCCCCGGCGCCGAGACCGTGTTCGTGGCCGAGCGGACCGGCCCCGTGCGCAACGACACCGGCACCCTCGCGCTCGTCGCCGAAAAGACCCTCGCCGACGTGCCCGCACCGGACGTGGTGATCGTTCCCGGTGGCCCCGGCCAGCGCGACCAGATGGAGAACGAGGTGCTGCTCGGCTGGCTGCGCACCGCCGATGCCACCAGCACCTGGACCACCTCCGTCTGCACCGGCTCGCTGCTGCTCGCCGCGGCCGGACTGCTGACGGGCCGGCGCGCCACCTCGCACTGGCTCCTGCTGGACGTGCTGAAGGAGCTCGGCGCCGAGCCGACCGGCGAGCGTGTCGTCATCGACGGCAAGTACGTCACCGCGGCGGGCGTCTCGTCCGGCATCGACATGGGTCTCACCCTGGCAGGCCGGATCTCGGGCGACGAACACGCCCTGGCCGTACAGCTGCTGACCGAGTACGACCCGCAGCCGCCGTACGACGCGGGCTCGCCGGAGAAGGCCCCCGCGGCCATGGTCGAGAAGTTCCGCGCCCAGCGCCACTACCTCCTCCAGTAGGGCGCGGTCCGTCAGGCCGTCCAGGTGAAGCGCGGCGGGGGCCGCTCCCCAAAAGAGGGGACACCCCCCCCCGCGTTTCCCCCCCCCCGCCCCCTCTCCCCCCCACCCACCCCCCCATCCCCCCCCCCCACCACGAAACCCCT
>NZ_JBHVWT010000005.1:272442-402334 GCF_042882135.1 Streptomyces sp. NPDC058240 | reverse complement strand
TCTTGCGTTTCCGACTCTATCAGACTCTTTCGTGTCCGATTCCCGGTCGAAGCGGGTTGCGCTTTCCAGTTCTTCGCTTTCGCGCTTCCCTTTCCAGCGGTTCCAACCTTACCAGACTCTTTTTCGTTCCGTTTCCGGTCCGAATTTGAATTCCGGTGACCTTTGGAGTGGTCTTTGCCTTTCGGCTGATGATTCGACTTTATCAGAAACATTCGGCCGAAAAATCGGCTTCGTGATTCGGAATAAGGAATCGATGGCTCTGCGGAAATTCAATTTCCGGTGAGAGCGAGGTAGACACTAACTGTTGGGCCCGGATTTGTCCAGTCCGAGGCAACCGTTAAAATCTACCTCCCCGCGTCGGCCATGTCAATGGCTTTTTGGGGCGAGGAGGAGACTAGCAGGTCAGCGGGGTCGTATGCACATCAGGCTGCGACCGGGAGCTCGGCGCTGCGTTCCGCGGGATCGACGTCGCCACCGTCACCCGCTCGCGCTGCCCGGCCGCCCAGGATGTAGACGTAGGCGAGGAAGGCCAGCTCGGCAGCGATGCCGATGGTGATGCGCCCCCAGGTCGGGAGGCCGGAGGGGGTGACGAAGCCTTCGATGACACCGGAGACGAACAGGACCAGCGCGAGGCCGATGGCCATGCCGACCGCGGCCCGGCCCTGCTGTGCGAGGGCTGAGCGCCGGCTGTGCGGGCCCGGGTCGATGACCGTCCAGCCGAGGCGCAGGCCCGTGCCAGCGGCGACGAAGACGGCGGTGAGTTCGAGCAGGCCGTGCGGGAGGATCAGCCCCAGGAAGGTGTCGAGCCGGCCGGCCGATGACATCAGGCCGATGCCGACCGCGAGGTTGAGCACGTTGATGAACAGGATCCAGATCACCGGGACGCAGAGGAACGCTCCCAGGACCAGGCACATGGCTGCGGCCTGGGCGTTGTTCGTCCATACCTGAGCAGCGAACGAGGCGGCCGGGTGGCTGGAGTAGTAGGTCTCGTACTCCCCGCCCGGACTGGTCATGCGGCGGAGGTCCTCCGGAGCCGCGATGGCCGACTGGACTTCCGGGTGCGTACCGATCCACCAGCCGATGACTGCCGCCAGCACGGTGGAAAGAACCGCGGTGGGTATCCACCAGTGCCTGGACCGGTAGACAGCGGCAGGGAAACCGGCGGTGAGAAAGCGTGTGGCATCGCGCCAGGAGGCTCGGCGGGTGCCGGTGACCGTGGCTCGGGCACGGGCCACGAGCTGGGTGAGGCGCGCCGTGAGCATCGGGTCCGGGGCGCTGGACTGGAGAAGCGAGAGGTGGGTGGCCGTGCGCTGGTAAAGCTCGACGAGCTCGTCCGCTTCCGTGCCGGTGAGCCGGCGCCCGCGGTGCAGGAGATGGTCCAGGCGGTCCCACTCGGTGCGGTGGGCGGTCACGAAGACATCGAGATCCATGATCGGCTGCTGCTCCAGGCATGGGTGCGTACGGGTTCGTACTACGGCGACGCGCTGCGGGTCAGCTTGGCAGACTGAGGCTCCGAGGGGCAGGGATGATCGGCGAAGGGTGGGGCGGCGATGAGTGAGCTCGTGACCGGGGACGCGGTCGTGCTGGGGCTGCGGCCGGCGAAACTGCCGAGTCGGGCGCTGGCGCTGGCCATCGATCTCGCCGTGGTGGGGGCGGCGTTCGTCCTGGTGTCGATCGGACTGGCCGTCGCGACGGCGGCGCTGGATGACGCGGCACTCGCGGCGGTCTCCGTGGCGGCCTTCCTGCTCGTGCTGGTGGGCGGGCCGATCGCGGTGGAGACGCTCAGCCACGGGCGTTCGCTGGGGAAGCTGGCGTGCGGGCTGCGGGTGGTCCGGGACGACGGGGGGCCGATCCGGTTCCGGCATGCGCTGGTGCGCGGGGCCATGGGGGTCGTCGAGATTCTGATGACGTTCGGGGTCGTCGCGTGTATCGCCTCGCTGGTGTCGGCGCGGGGGCGGCGCCTCGGGGATGTGTTCGCGGGGACGCTCGTCGTACGGGAGCGGGTGCCCGCGGGACGGGCGGCCGCCGTGCCGCCTCCGCCGCCGTGGTTGGTCGGGCGGTTCGCCGGGCTGGATCTGTCGGCGGTGCCGGACTCTCTGTGGCTGGCCGTACGGCAGTACCTGACCCGTATGCATCAGCTCGATGCGCAGGTGGGCTGGTCGATGGCGGAGCGGCTGGCCGGGGAGTTGGCGGAGCGGACCGGAGTGCCGGTGCCGGAGGGGGTGCCTGCCCGGGCGTATCTGGCGGCGGTGGTGAACGAGCGGCAGGAGCGGGATGCCCGGAGGCTGTTCGTCGCCGCTCAGGACGGGGCCGCTCGCGTTGGTTCCGAGGGGCGGGTGGTGGATCAGGCTCCGGTGAGTGGGGCTGCCGTTTGGGCACCGGTCGGGGCCGTGCCTTCCGCGGGGGCCGCCGGGGCGGGTGCGCCCGTACCGCCCGCGGGGGCGGACGGCGGTCAGTTGCCGCCTGCCGCCACGGGATTCGCGCCGCCCGCCTAGGCCGACAGGGCCTAGAGGGGTGAGGGCGGGGACTCCAGGTCTTCGAGCTCGATGCCCGGGGCCGCGAGGACCACGTCGCCGGCGATGTGAACGATGTGCTGCTCGCCGGTGTCCAGGGCGCTGACCTGGTATTCGTCCACAGTCAGGGGGCCGTTGTCAGTGGCGTGCGTTTCACTGTTCACCAGGGCCCAGGACTGGTCGACGGTGCGGGGTGCGAGGACCGGGTCGGTGAAGGCGACCAGGCGGACGCGCGTCGCGGGGGAATCGGGGGTGAGGCGCAGCAGACGTGCGGTCGCGATGAGGAACGCGGGGGATGTGCCGGTGAAGGCGTGGGCGCGGACATTGCCTTCGGTGGCATGAGTGCCGGTCGGATCGGTACGGACCCAGGTGACGCCTTCGAGGGCGGCGCCGCGGACCTGCCAGCTCGCGGCATGGAGTTCGAGGCGGATGGGACGGCCGAGTTCGTCGAGGGTGAGGTCGACGGAGCCGAGGTGGTCACCGGAAGGGGCGGTGGTCCGGGACAGGTAGCGCCAGCCGGAGGGTCCGGGTGCGCACTGGAAGTGTTCTTCGCCGAGGGGGGTGTGATCGTGGAGATCGTGGAGCGAATATCGGCCGCGGGGCATGGGGTCCTTCGGGGTTCCACGGGCTGAGCGGGCGCGCTACGGGGCAGGCCCCCGACACGGGGGTGCGGGGGCCTGCGCTCGTAGCTGCTGCTGAGGCTGTTCCGTCTGTCAGCGGCCGGTCGTCACTGACCGGTGGTGGCGGGTGCGGTCGCTGACGGGCGGGATCAGTAGCGGTAGTGGTCGGGCTTGTACGGGCCGTCGACCTCGACACCGATGTACGCGGCCTGCTCGGGGCGGAGCGTCGTGAGCTTCACGCCGAGCGCGTCGAGGTGGAGACGGGCAACCTTCTCGTCCAGGTGCTTGGGCAGCACGTAGACATCGGTCGGGTACTCCTCGGGCTTGGTGAACAGCTCGATCTGGGCCAGGGTCTGGTCCGCGAACGAGTTGGACATGACGAACGAGGGGTGGCCGGTGGCGTTGCCCAGGTTCAGCAGGCGGCCCTCGGACAGCACGATGAGGACCTTGCCGTCGGGGAACGTCCAGGTGTGGACCTGCGGCTTGACCTCGTCCTTGACGATGCCGTCGATCTGCGCCAGACCGGCCATGTCGATCTCGTTGTCGAAGTGGCCGATGTTCCCGACGATGGCCTGGTGCTTCATCTTGGCCATGTCGGCGGCCATGATGATGTCCTTGTTGCCCGTCGTGGTGACGAAGATGTCGGCCTGGCCGACGACGTCGTCGAGGGTGGCGACCTGGTAGCCGTCCATCGCCGCCTGCAGGGCGCAGATCGGGTCGATCTCCGTGACGATCACCCGGGCGCCCTGGCCGCGCAGGGACTCCGCGCAGCCCTTGCCCACATCGCCGTAACCGCAGACGACGGCGGTCTTGCCGCCGATCAGGACGTCCGTGGCGCGGTTGATGCCGTCGATCAACGAGTGGCGGCAGCCGTACTTGTTGTCGAACTTGGACTTGGTGACGGCGTCGTTGACGTTGATCGCCGGGAAGAGGAGGGTGCCGTCGCGGTGCATCTCGTACAGCCGGTGCACACCGGTCGTGGTCTCTTCGGTGACGCCGCGGATCTCGGACGCCAGCTGGGTCCACTTCTGCGGGGTCTCGCCGAGGGTCCGGTTCAGCAGGGTGAGGATGTAGCCGTACTCCTCGCTGTCCGCGGTCGACGGGTCCGGGGCCGCGCCGGCCTTCTCGAACTCGACGCCCTTGTGGACGAGGAGGGTGGCGTCACCACCGTCGTCGAGGATCATGTTCGGGCCGCCGGTGGGGGTGTTCGGCCAGGTCAGGGCCTGCTCCGTGCACCACCAGTACTCCTCCAGCGTCTCGCCCTTCCAGGCGAAGACCGGGACGCCCGCCGGGGCTTCCGGGGTGCCGTTCGGGCCGACGGCGATGGCCGCGGCGGCGTGGTCCTGGGTGGAGAAGATGTTGCAGGAGGCCCAGCGGACCTCGGCGCCGAGGGCGACCAGGGTCTCGATCAGCACGGCCGTCTGCACGGTCATGTGCAGCGAACCGGTGATGCGGGCGCCTGCCAGCGGCTGCGCTGCGGCGTACTCCTTGCGGATCGACATCAGGCCGGGCATCTCGTGCTCGGCGAGGGTGATCTCCTTGCGGCCGAACGCCGCGAGGGAGAGGTCGGCGACCTTGAAGTCCTGTCGATTGGCGACCGTCGTCATAACGGGCTGCTCCTCGTAATGGGGTCGAGGTGGGGCACGGATGGCTCTGCGGCGGCGGGCACAGGAATGCCCGAGCGCTCGCAGCGCAGTCCGTCGGAGGCCCTCTCTCCCTCGGCCGGTCCGCGCATACGGACCGATCGACCGCCATCAGCAGCGACGTCTGACACTGCCGTCGAATCTACACCGATCGGCCCAGCCGCTCCCAGTCCGCCCCGGGACGGGAAGTGACCGGGAAGCGGCCGGGATGACGTACCGGGAGCGGAAGGCAGGGTGGATCGAGAGGGGGTCGGGAAGGGGTCGGGAGGGTTTCAGGGAGGGTGCTTGGAGGGCGTACGGGCAGGTGGATGGAGGGTGCGGTGGACCGGTGTGGGGGTCGCGCAGGGCGGGCGGTGCGGTGGGGCTGTCAGCGACCGGATTCCGTCGGGGCATCCGGGGTGCCGCCGTCGATCCCGCCGGGGGCGTCGCCCGGGGCCTTGCCGGGGTTGGTGCCGGCTGCGGCGGCGGCCTCGCTGAAGATGTCCGGTTCCAGATAGATGACCCGGGCGATCGGAACCGCCGCGCGGATCCGGCTCTCGGCGGCGTTGATGGCGTTGGCGACCTCGGTGGCCGTGTCGTCGTGCTGCACCGCGATCTTGGCGGCGACGAGCAGTTCTTCCGGGCCGAGGTGGAGCGTACGCATGTGGATGACGCCGGTGACCGTGTCGCCGTCGACGACCGCGGCCTTGATCTTCTCGACCTGGTCGGCGCCGGCCGCCTCACCGAGCAGGAGGGACTTCGTCTCGGCGGCGAGCACGATCGCGATGATGATCAGCAGGGTGCCGATGCAGAGCGTTCCGATGCCGTCCCAGACGCCGTTGCCGGTCGCGAGGGCCAGGCCGACGCCCGCGAGCGCGAGCACCAGACCGATCAGCGCGCCGAGGTCCTCCAGGAGGACGACGGGGAGTTCGGGGGCCTTCGCCCGGCGGACGAACTCCCTCCAGGAGAGCGATCCGCGGGTCTGGTTGGACTCCTTGATGGCCGTACGGAAGGAGAAGCCCTCGGCGACGATCGCGAAGATGAGTACACCGACCGGCCAGTACCAGGCCTCGATCTCGTGCGGGTGCTTGATCTTCTCGTAGCCCTCGTACACCGCGAACATGCCACCGACCGAGAAGAGCACGATGGAGACGAGGAATGCGTAGATGTAGCGCTCGCGGCCGTAGCCGAAGGGGTGCTGGGGGGTGGCCTCGCGCTGGGCCTTCTTGCCGCCGAGCAGCAGCAGGCCCTGGTTGCCCGAGTCGGCGACCGAGTGGACGCTCTCCGCGAGCATCGACGACGAGCCACTGAACAGGAACGCCACGAATTTGGCCACTGCGATCGCGAGGTTGGCGCCGAGTGCCGCCACGATCGCCTTGGTTCCGCCTGACGCACTCATGGGTGCCTGGTGTCCCTTCTTCGGTGCTGCGGCCCTGGCGCCGCGGTACGGCCGGACATTGTTGCAGTCGCTGGTGCGGACGGTACGTCAGGCCACCACTGTGGCACGGAACAGAGTCCCCGTACCGGACACTTCGACCTTTTCGCCGGAGGGTACGAATACGGAGACGCCGGGTGCG
This sequence comes from Streptomyces sp. NPDC058240, assembly GCF_042882135.1. Lineage (NCBI taxonomy): Bacteria > Bacillati > Actinomycetota > Actinomycetes > Kitasatosporales > Streptomycetaceae > Streptomyces > Streptomyces sp. NPDC058240. Next base: position 396,002 of record NZ_JBHVWT010000005.1, on the reverse strand, counting down.
AGATCGAGCTCGCCCGCCTTCGGGGCTCCCCCGGTGCAGAGCAGGATCTGCGGGGTGTCCCTGGTCAGGTCGACGGGGTCGGCGCCGGGCGAGAGGTCGAAGCGCGAGAGCCGGAATTCGTCCACGGGCGTCTCGTACAGCTCCTCGCCGGACGGCGAGGCCTCGGGACGCAGGACGCCGGGCTCGGTCGCCTCGAAGCGGACGATGCGCAGCAGTTCGGGTACGTCGATGTGCTTGGGCGTGAGTCCGCAGCGCAGCACGTTGTCCGAGTTGGCCATGATCTCGACGCCGAGGCCGTCGAGGTAGGCGTGCGGGACGCCCGCGCCGAGGAACAGGGCTTCGCCGGGCTGGAGTTCCACGTAGTTCAGCAGCATCGCCGCGATGACACCGGGGTCGCCGGGGAAGTGGTGGGCGATCCGGGCGTACGGGGCGTGGGCGCCGCCGAGGCGTTCGGCGGCGGCCGCGGCCAGGTTCACCGTTTCGGCCATCTCCTCGGGGTCGGCGCCGAGGATCGCGGTGAGGACCTCGCGCAGGGCGGCCTCTTCGGGGTGGGCGCCGAGCAGGTCGACGTACGGCTTGAGGGAGTCGACGCCGAGTGCCGCCATCGCCTCGGCCGCCTCGGTGGGCCGGCGGAAGCCGCACAGGCCGGCGAAGGGGGTGAGCGCGCAGATCAGCTCGGGCTTGTGGTTGGCGTCCTTGTACGTGCGGTGGGGCGCGTCGATCGGTACGGACCGGCACTCCTCGTCCTCGTAACCCCGCTTGGCCTGGGCGAGGTCGGGGTGGACCTGGAGGGAGAGCGGGGCACCCGCGGCGAGCAGTTTGAGGAGGAAGGGGAGGCGGGGGCCGAACTTCTCGACGGTGGCCCGGCCCAGTTCGCGCTCGGGGTCGGCGGCGATGACATCAGTGAGGGGCTGTTCGGAGCCGGCCTCTCCGGTGCCGGTTATGCGGGTGAGGAGCGAGGGGGCGCCGGGGTGGGCGCCCATCCACATCTCGGCCTGGGGTTCGCCGGTGGGAGCGATGCCGAGCAGTTCGGGGATGGCGGTGGTGGAGCCCCAGGCGTAAGGGCGCACGGTGTTGGAGAGCCGGTCCATGGTGTTCGTCCTTGTGAGGTGCGTGGATCGGGGGTGCGGTGCTGTGTGCTCTGCGCTGTGTGTGCTGTGTTCTGGTGGCGGCTGCGCTTCCGGTGAGGTGCGGTCGGCCGGGCGGCTCGTCGGGGTCAGGCGCCGGCTGCCGACGCGAGTGCCAGGTAGACGGCGGCGAAGTCGGTGACCGCGAGCAGTTCGGCGAGGGCTTCGAGCTCGGTGCCCTCGTCGGGTTCGAGTTCGCTGATCGCCGTGTCGTGGCCGAGGGCCAGTTCGCGGGCGGCGGGGGCCGCGCTCAGGCCGCCGGTGGGACGGTCGCGGAGCAGTACGACGCGGGCGTGCAGCGGCTCCGGCTCGTCGACCCGGTCGCGGAAGAAGTCGTCGGGGTCGGCCCCGGCGGCGAAGGTGCCCGCCAGCAGCGTGCCGTGGGCGGGAAGTGCCTCGGGCAGCTCCGCGGCGAGGGCCGGGCGGCCGGACAGTTCGGCCAGGACCGCGGCGAATCTGCGGCCGACCGGTCCGGCGGCGTCGCCCTCCGTCCAGATGAGGGGCAGGCTGTCGGCGAGTTCGGCCGCGAGGGTCTTGGCCGGGTTGCTGTACGTGGCGATGGCCGGACCGCAGCGTTCCGCGGTGCGGTCCAGGCGGTCGGCGACGCTCTGCAGCGCCTCGGCGGACGCGGTGAGCAGGCCGACCCGGTCCAGCAGCGCGAGCAGCGGGGTGAACAGGGCCCAGAGCGTGCCCGGACCCGCGGCCGATGTCTCGGCGTCGTACTCGCCGTGCGGGGCGGAGGCCATCGGTACGACGAGTCCGTGCGCCCCGTCGATCGCCTCGCGCAGGGGCGACTGGCGGGGGGTGACGGCGACGACACTGCAGCCTCGGCGGTACGCCTGCTCGGCGAGGAGGGCGAGCCCCGGTTCGGAGCCGTCTGCCGTGACGATCAGCAGCAGGTCCACGGAGCCGGCCCAGCCGGGCAGCGTCCAGCGCATCGCGCCCGCGGCGGGGGCGACGCCGGTGGGGTGGATGCGGGTGACCGGCGCGGAGGCACCTGCCAGGGCGGTGATCAGGTCGGCGACGCCGGATGCGGCGGTGCCGGAGCCCGCGACGAGTACGGCGCGGGGGCGGCCCTCCGGGTTCAGTTGGGCGATCCCCGCCTCGGTGGCGTGCCGGGCGGCGGTACGGACCCGGGCCCCGGCCTCGGCGGCGCCGCGGAGCAGGCCACGGCGGTCGGCTCGGGCCAGGGCTTCCGGGGCGTCGAGCAGCGACTCGTCGAGCATGGGGACGGTCCTCCGATCACGTGCTGATCACCGTGCGGGGTGCGGGCGGCGGGCCCGCTGCGGGCCCGGACGCCGTTACGCGGGGCGGCGGGCCTCGTCGACGAGGAGGACGGGGATGCCGTCCCGTACCGGGTAGGCCAGGCCGCAGTCCTTGCCGGTGCAGACCAGCTCGGGGCTGTCGGCTGCCGACCGGTCGTCGAGCGGGGAGTGGCAGGCCGGGCAGGCGAGGATCTCCAGGAGGCCGGCTTCGAGCGGCATGGGCGGGTCCCTTCAAGCAACGGATCAGGCGACGTCAGCCTACCGCCGGGGGCGGTGGGGTGCGGGGCGGGCCGGGGGCCCGCGGGTGGGGGGTGCGGTGTGGGTGCGCGGTGCGGTGTCGGGTGGGTGCGGGTGCGCGGTGCGGGTGGGTGCGCCTGCGGCGGGCCTGTTCCCCTACCCGCCCCTTCCCGTAACCGGGCTCTGCCCCGGACCCCGCTCCTCAAGCGCCGGAGGGGCTGAAAACGGATGGACCAGGCCGGAGGCGGTGTATCAAGCGTGGGGCGGGAGGGAGGGGGCCGGGGTTCGGACCAGGGCCAGGACCTCGTCGCGTACGACTGTCATTGTCTGTTCGTCGCGGGCCTCCACGTTCAGGCGCAGCAAGGGTTCCGTGTTGGAGGCGCGGAGGTTGAACCACCAGTCGGGGGCCGTGACCGTCAGGCCGTCCAGGTCGTCGGTCGTGACGCCGTCGCGGGGTGCGAAGGACGCGCGTACCGCGGCCGTGCGGCCCGGCTGGTCGGCGACCGTGGAGTTGATCTCGCCGGAGCCGGCGTAGCGGTCGTACCGGGCGACCAGTTCGGACAGGGGGCCCGGCTGACCGCCCAGCGCGGCCAGGACGTGGAGCGCGGCGAGCATGCCCGTATCGGCGTTCCAGAAGTCGCGGAAGTAGTAGTGCGCGGAGTGTTCGCCGCCGAAGATCGCGCCGTGCTCGGCCATCTCCGCCTTGATGAAGGAGTGGCCCACGCGGGTACGGACCGGGGTGCCGCCGTTCTCGCGGACGACCTCGGGGACCGAGAGGGACGTGATCAGGTTGTGGATGACGGTGCCCTTGCCTCCGTTGCGGGCGAGTTCCCTGGCTGCGACCAGGGCGGTGATCGCGGACGGCGAGATGCCCTCGCCCCGCTCGTCGACGACGAAGCAGCGGTCCGCGTCGCCGTCGAAGGCGAGGCCGAGGTCGGCGCCCTCGGCCACGACCCGGGCCTGGAGGTCGACGAGGTTCTTCGGGTCGAGGGGATTGGCCTCGTGGTTGGGGAACGTGCCGTCGAGTTCGAAGTACATCGGTACGAGGTCGACGGGCAGGTCCGCGAAGACGGTGGGGACGGTGTGGCCGCCCATGCCGTTGCCCGCGTCGACGACCACCTTCAGCGGCCGGACGGACGTCAGGTCGACCAGGGACAGCAGGTGGGCCGCGTAGTCGGTGAGGGTGTCGCGCTCGGTGACGGCGCCGGGGGCGGCGACCGGCTGCGGGGCGCCGGTCCCGGACCACTTCTCGACCAGGGCGCGGATCTCCAGGAGCCCGGTGTCCTGGCCCACGGGTGCGGCGCCCGCCCGGCAGAGCTTGATGCCGTTGTAGCGCGCCGGGTTGTGCGAGGCGGTGAACATCGCGCCCGGGAGGCCCAGGCTGCCCGAGGCGAAGTACAGCTGGTCGGTCGAGCAGAGGCCGATGAGTGTGACGTCCGCGCCGCGCGCCGCGGCTCCGCGTGCGAAGGCTCCCGAGAGGCCGGGCGACGAGGGCCGCATGTCGTGGCCGATCACGATCGCGTCCGCGTCCGTCACCTCGACGAACGCCGCCCCGAACTGCTCGGCCAGCGATTCGTCCCACTGGTCGGGCACCACTCCGCGCACGTCGTACGCCTTCACGATCTGCGACAGATCAGCAGCCACGGGCCGGTCCTCCTGAGATTTCTTCGGACCGCCCAAACTACCCGGCGGGCTGGTACGCCGTGCTCGGGGCAGCATCCAGCCCAGGACCGCCGTGCTCTGCGCCAGCACGATCAGGCACATCACGAGCAGCAGCCCCAGGCTCCACGGCAGCACCTTGCGCAGCAGGGCACCCTCGCGTCCGGCCAGGCCGACCGCCGCACAGGCGATCGTCAGGTTCTGCGGGGAGATCGTCTTGCCGAGCACCCCGCCGGAGCTGTCGGCCGCGGCGAGCAGCTCCGGCGAGAGGCCCGATTCGCGTGCCGCCGATACCTGGAGTGCGCCGAAGAGCGCGTTCGCGGAGGTGTCGGAGCCGGAGACGGCGACGCCGAACCAGCCGAGCACCGGGGAGAGGAAGGCGAGTCCGGCTCCCGCGGCGGCCACGAACTGGCCGATGGTGGCGGCCTGTCCGGAGAGGTTCATGACGTACGCGAGCGCCAGTACGGAGGTCACTGTGAGGATCGCGTACCGCAGTTCGTGCACCGTGCCCGCCCATTCGCGCGCCGCGTCCCGGGCCCGTACGCCGAGCACGGCGGCGGTGACCAGGCCGGCCAGCAGGACGAGGGTGCCGCCGGTGGCGATGACCGGGAGGGTGAAGAGATTGGCGCCGACCGGTCTGCCCGAGGGGCCGGCGATGTCGAGGAAAGGCCAGTCGAAGACCCGGGTCGCCCTGGCCGGCAGCTCCTTGACCGGCGGGATCCGGGCGACGGAGAAGACGGCGACGATCAGGGCGTACGGGGCGTAGGCACGCAGCACTTCGCGGTGCGGGTCCTCGTGGTCGACGTCCTTGCTCCGTACCCCCGTCAGGGCTGCCGCGCGTACCGGCTCCTCGGCCGGCCCGCGTGCCCCGGGGACGGCCATCAGCGCCGCCGCGCCCGCCAGTGCGGCGGCGCTGTCGGCGAGTTGCGGGCACCCGCGGCGAGGTTCTGGCCGAGCGGCATCCCGTACGCGAGCGAGCCGACGGCCACCGCGACGGCCAGTCCGATGAGCCCGGCCCGGTGCGCACGCATCCGGACCGTCCCGAGCAGTACCAGCACGGTGAGAGGGGAAGTGATGCGACGAGGGCGGACAGGACGAGCGAATCGGCTACGGGTTCGAGTTGCTGGACAAACACACAGACCTCCTCGGATCCCGTGACGCGGAAAGCGCGTTCTCACGGACGAGGAGATAGTCGTGTTCACGACAACAATGGGTCAATGAGCCGTACTGACCGATGGGACAGGATGATGACTCGGCGACCGAAAACCCGAAGGGGACCGGCTCAGGAGTCCGGTGAACGCAGCACCCTCAGATGGCCGCGGCGCGCGACCTCCATCGGATCGGCGGCGTGCGGACCGCCGCCCCTCCCGCCGGTGCCACGGTCCTGCGGCCTCGCCGCTTCCCGTACGGCATTGGCGAGCGCTTCGAGATCGTCACCGCTGGGGCGGGTGGGAGCGGAGGGGTCGGAGAGCCGGACGACCTCCCAGCCTCGTGGCGCCGTCAGCCGCTCACTGTGCTCGGCGCAGAGATCGTAGCAGTGGGGCTCGGCATAGGTGGCGAGCGGGCCGAGGACCGCAGTCGAGTCGGCATAGACGTACGTCAGTGTCGCGACGGCAGGGCGGCCGCACGCAGTGCGCGAACAGCGACGTACAGGGCTCACGATGTTGGACGGTACCGCACTCTTGAGCGGGCTGCGACGACTCTCCCTCAGGTCACCCCGCCGTGTCGCCCTGTGAACTCGGGCGCAAGCGCCTTCCGGACAGCCCATCCGACCTGCGAGGGAACGGAAAAGTACCGGTCCTACCGGCAACGATTCCGGTCACCACTCGGTACAAAAGCTGTCATACAGCTGGAGATCAACGGTCAGGAGCAGGGTCTGAAACGGGCTCCCGATTGGCCGGATTGTTCAGGATTGGACATGCCGTTGCCCTGTCCCGGAAAACGCCGATGCCCGGTCGGGGAGCGGAGGTCCGCCCGACCCGTGGAGAGTTACCCTGCGTCAGTGATGGACAGTCCCGTACCTCCCCACCCGCCCGAGCCGCGCCCACGTCGTCGTGACCGCCATGGCCGCGGCATGCGGGGGCCCGTCGCCCCGCCCCAGGTGCCGCTCTCGGCCAGCAGGGCGGAGAACTTCCGCGATCTCGTGCAGGACTCGGTGGAACGGCTGGAACGGCGCTGGCCGCAGCTGGCCGACGTCGACTTCATGGTGCTCGACGTGCCGGGGACACAGGAAGAGACCGTGCCGCTGGGGCGGGCGGTCTCCGCGGAGAAGGGCCGGCCCGCGCAGATCGTGGTCTACCGGCGGCCCGTCGAGATCCGCACCAAGAACCGCGACGAGCGCGCCCTGCTGGTGCACGAGGTCGTGGTGGAGCAGGTCGCGGAGCTGCTCGGGCTCGCGCCGGACTCCGTGGATCCGCGGTACGGGCAGGAGTAGCGCCGGCCGTACGGACGGGGGACGGGAGCCCGGTGTCCCGGCCCCCGCCCGTACCGCCCGCTCAGTCGTCGAGGACCGAGAGGTCCTGCTCGGCCGCGGGGACCTCGACCGTTCCGAGGTCGTCCGGCAGGGTCTGAACGGTGAACATCTGGACGCCGTCCTGCGTAAGGGTGAGCGTGCGTGCGGCGTGGACCGGGCCGCCCGACTCCGTCTCCACCATCAGGGCGTAGCCGCCCTTGAGGCCGGACGGTACGGGCGGGGTGACCGCCAGCGTCGTACCGCCCTTGACCGTGTACTTCTTGACGGCCTGTTCGCCGCCCCCGCTGCCCGCCGACGCGGTGACCTTGACGGTGGCGGTGGCCCCCGGCGCGGTGAGCGAGAGGACCGAGCCCTTGTCCCGGTTGTCGGCCACGCTCGCCCGCGCGCCCGCCGGTCCGGTCGCCGGGATGTAGCCGACCTCCTGCTTGTCGCCGGTGCCGCGGACCACGCGCAGTGCGGCGACCACCGGGGTGTCCTTCCCGCCCTCGGTGGGGGTCAGCAGCAGGGAGCCGGCCTCGCCCTTGGTGATGTCCTTCAGGTCGACACCCGTGGTCATCCGCGACTTGACGTGGATGGCCTCGTGCCCGACCGGGGAGATCGCGCCGGTCCTGCCGAGCAGTTTCACCTTCAGATCGGCGTCGCCGTCGCCCGGTGCGAAGACCACGAGACGGACCGAGGTGGCGTCCGCGGGGATGCCGGGGAGCACCAGGGTGCCCGTCGGGTCGGTGGAGGCGGCCAGCCAGTCGCTGCCGGTCCCCTCGTCCGCGGTCCTGACGACCGCGCCGACACGTCCGGTACGGGTGGTGACGTGCACGGTCACGTCCTCGGCGGCCTTGCTCGTCAGCGTGGAGATCAGGACCGGCACGCTGGAGCGGGCGGGCACCGTGATGCCCTCGCCGACATCGGACTTCAGGGAGCCGTCCGGACCGTACAGCTCGATGTCGGCGACGGCCGCGGTGTCGTCCGGGTTGGTCAGGTGGACGTAGTCCTCGCGGGTCTTCGCGGTGCTCGCGGCCGGGAACCAGAAGTTCGTGCCGGGCCCGGTGCAGCTGACGCCGAGCAGGCCGCGGGCGCCGCCCGCCTCCACCATGGTGGTCTGCTGGGTGGTCCAGCCGGGGGCCAGGCGGCCGGTGGCGGTGCCGACCAGCGCGGGGGCGTCGGCGCCGGACACCTCGGCGGTGGCCGGTTTGCCGGGCTCCTTGAGCGAGATGACCGGCTTTCCGGAATCCGCCTTCTTCTTGCCCTTCTCGTCCTTCCCGCCCTTCTTCCCGCCGTCGGCCGCGGTGGCGGTGGAGTTGTGCAGTTCGGCCGCGCCGGCCTCGCCGCCACTGCCGCCCGCCGGGGTGAAGGAGGTGTAGGTCGTCTCCGCGAGGTCCGAGAGGCCGGGGGCCGGACAGAGCAGGCTGGACCGTTCCACCGGCAGCCGTGCGGCGGCCTTCGCCGGTGCCGCGTCCCCGTCGCCGGGCGCGGTGAGCGCGGCGAATCCGGTGACGGCGGCGAGGGCGACGGTGCCCGCGATGAGGGACAGGCTGGTGGACTTCACTCGGACTCGCCTCGCGATGCGTTGCCGGTCGGCCACGGGTTCTGGCCCGGGGCGGGGTTCTCGTCGGGGTTCTGCGGGTCGTACTGGCCCTGCGGTGCGCCCTGCTGTCCGCCCTGCTGCCCGTAGTGGGCCTGGGGGTCGTACGGGGCCTGGGCCTGGGCCTGGGGGTCGTACGGGGCCTGGGCCTGGGCCTGCGGGTCGTACGGGGTCTGGGCCTGGGCCTGCGGGTCGTACTGCTGCTGCGCGGCGTAGCCGTACGGGTCGTAGGTGTTCTGCTGGTACGGATCGGCGGCGAGGTGGTCCTGCTGCGTGCCGTACTGGCCGTTCTGCTGCGGGTCGTACTGGCCGTCCTGGTACTGGCCGGTCTGGTACTGCTCGCCCTGGTACTGCTGGTAGCCGGCGTCCTGGTACTGCTGCGCGTCCCATTCGCCGTACTGCTGCTGCGGCACGGCCGCGTACTGGCCGGTGTCGGCCTGCGGGGCGAAGGCGTCCTGGTCGTCGGTCTGCTGGGCGAAGGCGTCCTGGTCGTCGCTCCTGTGCGGTTGCGGCTCGGCGGTCTGCTCGGCGGGGGTGTGCTCCCCCGACTGCTGGGCCGGGATGTACTGGCCCGCCGCGTCCGGTGCCTCCTCGGCCGGACCGTTCCCGGCCGGCTCGGCCTCCGCCTCCGCCTGGGCGGCCGCGCGCAGCCTGCGGGCCCGGCGTCCCTCGCCGGCGACCGGCTCTGCGGGGACCGGCACGGTCTCCTCGGGAAGGTCGTCGTCGATCTCCCGGCGGCGGCCGGGCAGGGCGAGGACCAGCAGGACGACGGCCAGCGCGGACTGGGCCCAGATCCAGGCGGTGTGGGTGAGCGGGGTGTCGTACGTGAGGTCCAGCGTGCCGCCCTCGGCGGGGAGCTCGAAGCCCTGGGCCCAGCCGTCGACGGTCTTCGGGGTCAGCGTCCGGCCGTCGAGCGTGGCCTGCCAGCCGGGGTCGGCGGCGTCCGCGATCCGCAGCACGCGGCCGGAGCCGCCCGCGGGGACCTTGGTGTGTGCCTCGACGGGGAGGGAGCCGACGGGCAGCGGTTCCCCGTCGGCGCCGGACGGGACGATCATGACTCGGGCGACCTGGCGGTCGACCCGCCACAGCGCGCTGCCGTCCAGCTGGCTCAGCCGGCTGAGCCCCGGGGTCGAGTCGAGTACCCGGCTCATCTCCTTCGGAGCGCCGTCGCGGACCAGTACGTAACGGATCGCGAAGCCGCTGAGCTGGCTGCCCTGGTCGGCTCCGGAGCCCGCGACCAGGTTGGCGACGACCTTGTCGAGGTGGCTGTTGCTACCGCCCGCCTCGACCAGTTCGGCGTCACCGAGCCGCGCGCCGGAGCCGCGTACCAAAATGTACGAGACGGCTGCGGGCGAGGTGCCGCCGAGGACCAGGGTGCGCGGCTGGTCCCGGGTGGTGCTCTCCTCCGCCACGAACGCGGGCACCTGCACCGGGTCGCGGCGCTCCAGCGGGCCCGCCGCGCCACTGATCATCCAGCCCGCGGCGGCCAGCGCCGGGGCGAGCGCCGCGGCGAGGGCGATCAGCACGGCGACCGGCTGCCGCCAGCCGAAGCTGAGCTCGGCGACGCGTACCCGGGCACCGTCCGCGCCGACCAGCGCGGCGGCGATCAGCGCGATGCCGTAGACCAGGGTTGCGGGACCGGCCCAGCCCGAGCCGTTGGCCAGCGCGGCGAAGACCAGCGCCACGAGCGCGACCGCCCACGCGGTGCGTACCGCGAACTGCCGCTCCCCGCGCAGCAGCGCGGCCAGTGCGGCGAGCACGATGCCGAGCAGCAGCACACTGCCCGCCGCCTTGGGGCCGCCGGGGCTGATGCCGAGCAGGTCGAGCGCGGAGGCCGTGCCCGTACCGATGTCCAGGCCCGCCTCCTTCAGGAAGCCGGACGGGCTGGTGAGGAGCGAGAGCGACCAGGGCGCGAGAACGAGCAGCGGGGTGCCGATCGCGGCGAGGAAGCGGAGTCCGTACGCGGCGATGTCGTCGCGGCGCAGGGCGAGCACACCGATGCCGAGGACCGCGGCGAGCGGCCAGACGATCGGCGTGAACGCCATCACGAAGCTGAGGAGCAGGGCGTACGCCCAAGTGGCGCGCCAGCTGCCGCGGGCGTCACCGGTGGCTCGCATGCCGTACGCGGAGACGGCGGTACGGGCGATCAGCGGGAGCAGCACGGCCAGCACCGCGGTGCCGAGACGGCCGGTCGCCAGGGCGCCGGTCGCGGCGGGCAGGAAGGCGTACGCGATGCTCGCCCAGGCCCGCAGCAGCCTCGATTCGAGCAGCGGCCGGGAGGCGAAGTACGCGGTGAGTCCGGCGAGCGGTACCGAGCAGACCAGCAGCAGGGTGAGCGCGAAGCCGGTCGAGCCGAGGAAGAGCGCGGACAGGGCCGCGAGCACGGCGAGGTAGGGCGGCGCGGTCTGCGTGCCGCCGGTGCCGACCGTGTGCCAGCCGTCCGCGTACTTGCTCCACAGGTCGGAGACGTCGGCGGGGGCGGGCAGCAGTGCGCCGCCGGTCAGCGCTCCGCCGCCGAGCAGGCCGCGGCAGGCGACGAGCGAGACGAGGAGCAGGACGGCGAAGAGCACCGGGCCCGGCTTGCGCCCGATCCGCTTGAGCCGCGCGAACTGCTCGATCTCCAGGAAGTCCGCGTCGTCGCCACCGGGACCGGACTCCACGGCGCCGTGCCGGGAGCCGCCCGCGTCGGCGTCGGAGCCACTGCCGAAGTTCCCGGCGACCTGATCGACGGTGGCGCGGACAGTGGCACCGGGCGGCGGGAAGAGGCCGCGCAACTCGGCCTGGTCGACGGCTCCCTTGCCGCGGCTGCGCCGGGCCGAGAGGATCCGCCCGGGGCGCAGCAGGGTGCCGAAGAGCCCGGCTACCTCGTCGAGGGCCTGGCCGGGCACCTTGCCGACGAGATACGCGAGGGTGCGCAGCAGGGTCCCCAGGACGAGCCGGAGCATCACCCAGGGCAGTACCTTGGCGCGGGCGTTGACCAGCATCGTGTAGACGGCGCCGGCCTTGTCGACGCGGTGCGGGGAGGCGACGGAGCGCCCCGCGCAGTCGATCGGGCGGCGCTCGCGGGCGGAGGCCTCGGCGTGCCTGAGGACGGCGTCGGGGGCGACGAGCACCCGGTGTCCCGCGACGTGCGCGCGCCAGCACAGGTCGACGTCGTCACGCATCAGGGGGAGCCTGCGGTCGAACCCGCCGAGCTCCTCCCAGATGTCACGGCGGATCAGCATGCCGGCGGTGGAGACGGAGAGCACGGTACGGATCTGGTCGTGCTGGCCCTGGTCCTGCTCGCGGCGGTCGAGTCCGGTCCAGCGGCGTCCGCTGTTGGCGATGGAGACACCGACCTCCAGCAGCTGCTTGCGGTCGTACCAGCCGCGCAGCTTGGGGCCGACGATCGCGGCGTGCGGGTCGGCGTCGACGACGCGCAGCAGTTCGGCGAGCGCGTCGGGCTCGGGTGCACAGTCGTCGTGGAGCAGCCAGAGCCACTGCACCGGTTCGCCGTGCGGCAGTTCGGGCAGGTCGTAGGCGTCGTCGCGCCAGCTCCGGCTGACGGGGTCCCAGCTGCTGGGGCGCTTCAGGTACGGCAGGTCCTCGGGGGTGAGGGCGCCGGCCGTGCGGGTGGCCTCGTCGACAGCGGTGCCGAAGCTCGTACGGCGCGCGAGGTGCAGGACCCGTTCGGCGCCGAGCGCCTCGGTGACCAGCCGCGCGGAGTCGTCGGCGCTTCCGGTGTCGGCGGCGACGACGTTCTGTACGGGGCGTTCCTGCCCGAGCAGCCCGGCGAGCGCGTCGGGCAGCCAGCGTGCGCCGTCGTGGGAGACGAGCACGGCGGTGACGACATGCCGGGGGAACTCTGGGGCGGCGGCGGCCGCGTACGGCGCCGCCGATTGGCTGTGCACGGACATCGAGGTACGGGCCCTCCGGCCGGGTCCGGGGGGCGTCACCCCGGGGGCTGCATCGGTGTACACGCGCGCCCTGTCGGGGCGTTGGCGCGTCTCGGACGGGGCCCCACACTAACGGTACGGATAACCGCGGTGGCGCCGAGCGCTCGAACGGGGCCGCGGCCGGACGGTGGTGGAGCCGCGGCGGATACGGCGATGGCCCGTCGTCTGCGGGCAGGGCGCAGGCGGCGGGCCATGGTCGGTCGCGGTTCGGGATGTCCGGTGTCGGGGTGTGCGGTTGCCAGGGTGTTCCGGCGATGAGGCGTTTTCGTCGCCGCGGGGCTCCGCGGTCAGACGGCGGCCTTCTTCAGGCGGCGCCGTTCACGTTCCGAGAGACCGCCCCAGATTCCGAAGCGTTCGTCATTGGAAAGGGCATATTCAAGGCATTCGGACCGGACTTCACAGGCGAGACAGACCTTCTTGGCCTCGCGGGTGGATCCGCCCTTCTCGGGGAAGAAGGACTCGGGATCGGTCTGGGCGCACAGTGCGCGCTCCTGCCAGCCGAGTTCCTCGTCCGCGTCCTCGACCAGCAGTTGCTGGAACAGCTCGGTCATGTGCGCCCCTCGTCTGTCTCTTGCGTCCGCGTGATGCAGCCGTTACTGATTGCGGCCGAACGACACGAGTGAAATTACAAGTGTGTAGCTCCGGGCCAGTCAAGCGAAGATCTGCTATTGGCCCAGGTATTCACTCTGCGGAACCAAGCGTATGCGAAAAGTGCGCAAATCACCAAAAACCTGACATATGCCATGGGCCTCACCGCACCCCCGCTTCTCACCGAGTGAGACGACCGGAGCCACCCCGATGTTTCGATTCGATCACTGAAGCGACCAGGATCACAGTCGGGTCACGGGAGCCCAACGAGGTTTGGGGGCACGGTTGATGCGCCACATCTCCGTCGCGGCGACTACACAAACCAATCCCCACCTCCAGTAACCGGATGAGGTGAAACATTACCCCCAAATCGGGCATCGGGTTGACAGCAGCGGATCCAGCCGGTCTCCTTAAATGCATGCCAGCGACCGTCGCGATGTACGCCACCCACGTCCGTGGGTTCCGCACCGCTGTCCAGGCCCGCTGTTGCTGTTCCAGCTGTCACAGCTGTTGATGCCCCCAGGGCACCGGCTCTGATCCAGCTCCTCTCGCAGAGTCTCTCCGCAGCACTTCCGCTTCCGCAGGACTTCTTCATCCGCGGTTCTCCGCGCGGCCGAGGTTCTCCGGGCTCCGCGACACCCCGCACACGCACCCCCCATGCCGAGGAACCACCTCACCCATGAACAGCGACAGCGACCTTCAGATCGCCGGCGACATCCTTGAGGTCCAGCACCTCCTCCAGCCGGCCCGCGAGCACCCCTCCACCGTGGCCGAGTTCGTCGGACTCGCCCGCGGCATCGCCGCCGACCGTGCCCAGTGGGCACCGCTCGTCCGGTACGACACCACCACCCGCTGGTACCACCGGCTGCGCGTCGGACTCGGCTACGAGGTCTGGCTGCTCAGCTGGGTGCCCGGCCAGGGCAGCGGGCTCCACGACCACGGCCGGTCCTCCGGTGTACTGACCGTCCTGGACGGCCGGTTGACCGAGCGCACCGAGCGCACCACCCGCGCGCTGGACGCTGGTGCGCAGCGGGTCTTCGCGCCCGGCTATGCGCACGAAGTGGTCAACGACTCCCTCGAACCGGCCGTCAGTCTGCACATCTACTACCCGGGTCTGACCGAGATGCCGATGCACGCGGCGCAATGCGCCCCGGCGGCCGTGGATGTCGTACCCGCCTGACAGCCCGCCACCGCCCCCGCAAGGATCAGGCTGCGCCTGACAGCCCACCCGTCGCCCACCACCGCCCCCGCAAGGATCAGGCTGCGCCTGACAGACTGTCTGTATGCGCATTGTGGTTCTGGCCGGCGGTATCGGTGGTGCTCGTTTTCTGCGTGGCCTCAAGCAGGCCGCGCCCGACGCGGACATCACGGTGATCGGCAACACCGGTGACGACATCCATCTGTTCGGGCTGAAGGTCTGCCCCGACCTCGACACCGTGATGTACACCCTCGGCGGTGGCATCAACGAGGAGCAGGGCTGGGGGCGTACGGACGAGAGCTTCCACGTCAAGGAGGAGCTCGCGGCGTACGGCGTGGGGCCGGAGTGGTTCGGGCTCGGCGACCGTGATTTCGCGACGCACATCGTCCGCACGCAGATGCTGGGCGCGGGCTATCCGCTGAGCGCCGTCACCGAGGCGCTCTGCGCGCGCTGGAAGCCGGGGGTCCGGCTGCTGCCGATGTCCGACGACCGGGTAGAGACGCATGTCGCGGTCGACATGGACGGCGAGCGCAGAGCAATCCACTTCCAGGAGTACTGGGTGAAGCTGCGCGCCTCCGTCGAGGCGCAGGCGATCGTGCCGGTCGGCGCCGAGCAGGCGAAGCCGGCTCCGGGAGTGCTGGAGGCCATCGCCGAGGCCGACGTGATCCTCTTCCCGCCGTCCAACCCCGTCGTGTCGGTGGGGACGATTCTTGCCGTGCCCGGGATCCGGGAGGCCATCGCCGAGGCCGGGGTGCCGGTCGTCGGCCTCTCCCCCATCGTCGGGGACGCGCCCGTGCGCGGCATGGCGGACAAGGTGCTCGCCGCGGTGGGCGTCGAGTCGACGGCGTCGGCCGTGGCCACGCACTACGGTTCCGGGCTGCTCGACGGCTGGCTCGTCGACACGGTGGACGCCGGGGCGGTCGACGAGGTGGAGGCCGCGGGCATCCGCTGCCGTTCCGTGCCGCTGATGATGACCGATGTCGACGCGACGGCCGAGATGGCCCGGCAGGCGCTGGTGCTGGCCGAGGAGGTACGGGCGTGAGCGCCGACGCGGCCTCCGGTGCGGCGCCCTCGTACCGGGTCTGGGCGCTGCCCGGGATGCCCGAGGTGCGGGCCGGGGACGACCTGGCGAAGCTGATCGCCGCGACCGGGCCGGGTCTGGTCGACGGTGATGTCCTGCTGGTCACCTCGAAGATCGTCTCCAAGGCGGAGGGCCGGATCGTCGAGGCGACCGACCGGGAGGCGGCGATCGACGCCGAGACGGTCCGGGTGGTGGCGCGGCGCGGCACGCTGCGGATCGTCGAGAACCGGCAGGGCCTGGTCATGGCCGCGGCCGGGGTCGACGCCTCGAACACCCCCGCCGGAACGGTGCTGCTGCTGCCCGAGGACCCGGACGCCTCGGCGCGGGCGATCCGCGACGGGCTGCGGGACACGCTCGGCGTCGAGGTCGGGGTCGTCGTCACGGACACCTTCGGGCGCCCGTGGCGCAACGGACTGACCGATGTGGCGATCGGGGCGGCCGGGGTCCGGGTGCTGGACGATCTGCGCGGCGGCACGGACGCGTACGGCAATGCGCTGAGCGCCACCGTGGTCGCCACCGCCGACGAACTGGCCTCGGCCGGTGATCTGGTCAAGGGCAAGGCGGACGGGCTGCCCGTCGCGGTCGTGCGGGGGCTCGGTCATGTGGTGGACCCGGCGGACACCGCGGGCGGCGCTCGGGCCATGGTGCGGGTCGCGGCCGACGACATGTTCCGGCTCGGCACGTCGGAGGCGGTACGGGAGGCGGTGACCCTGCGGCGTACGGTGCGCGAGTTCACCGACGATCCGGTGGACCCGGGTGCGGTG
This sequence comes from Streptomyces sp. NPDC058240, assembly GCF_042882135.1. NCBI lineage: Bacteria > Bacillati > Actinomycetota > Actinomycetes > Kitasatosporales > Streptomycetaceae > Streptomyces > Streptomyces sp. NPDC058240. The sequence goes on along the minus strand of NZ_JBHVWT010000005.1, from coordinate 380,096 downwards.
CGGCGGGCCGTGGCCGCGGCGGTGACGGCGCCCGCGCCGCATCACACGACGCCGTGGCGGTTCGTCCTGCTGGAGTCCGAGGGGTCGCGGACCCGGCTGCTCGACGCGATGCGGGAGGCGTGGATCGCGGATCTGCGACGTGACGGCAGGAGCGAGGAGTCGATCGCCAAGCGGGTGCGGCGGGGCGATGTGCTGCGCCGGGCGCCGTATCTGGTGGTGCCGTGTCTGGTGATGGACGGCTCCCACACGTACGGGGACGAGCGGCGGGACACGGCGGAGCGCGAGATGTTCGTGGTCGCCGCGGGGGCCGGCATCCAGAACTTCCTGGTGGCGCTGGCGGGCGAGCGGCTGGGCTCGGCGTGGGTGTCGTCGACGATGTTCTGCCGCTCCGTGGTGCGCGAGGTGCTGGACCTGCCGGGGACGTGGGATCCGCTGGGGGCGGTGGCGGTGGGGCGCGCGGCGGCCGAGCCCGCGGCGCGGCCGGGGCGGGACGCGGAGGGGCTCGTCGAGGTGCGCTGAGGCGGGGCGCCGGGGGTGCTCCGGGAGCCGGGCCGGGGCGAGCGGCTCTACAGGCGGGCGATGTCGCCCCGGGTCATGCGCGGGGCGCGGCGGGCCGGGGTGTGGCCCGACAGCAGGATGAGGCGGGTGGCCCGGTGGCGCTGGCCCTCGTACGGGGCCAGGAGGGTCAGCATCTCCTCGTCGTCGGCGTCCCGGTTGCCCGCCAGGGCGTGGCCGACGATGCCGGGGAGGTGGAGGTCGCCGACGGTGACCGCGTCCGCGGCGCCGTTCGAGCGCTGGAGCGTCTCGGCGGAGGTCCAGGGGCCGATGCCGGGGATCAGTTCCAGGCGGGCCATGGCCTCGGGGAGCTCCATGGCCGCCGCCTCCTCCATGCGGCGGGCCACGCGTACCGCGCGCAGGATCGTGCCCGAGCGTTTGGCGTCGACGCCCGCGCGGTGCCATTCCCAGGACGGGATCAGGGACCAGGTGCGGGCGTCCGGCATGACGTGGAGACCCAGCGCGGTGAACGCGGCGTGGTCCGTGGGGCCGGGCGCCGGGGTGCCGTGCTTCCGGACCAGGAGGCGCCAGGCACGGTAGGCCTCGTCCGTGGTGACCTTCTGTTCCAGGATCGACGGGATCAGGGACTCCATGACCAGACCGGTGCGCAGCAGACGCAGGCCGGGGCGGTGGTGCCGGGTCAGGGCGAGCAGACGGTGGCGCGGGCGGAAGGCGTCCGGGTCGTCCGTCGCGCCGAGCAGCGTCGGGAGCCGGTCCAGCAGCCACGGTGCGCCGGGGCCCCAGGCCGCCGCGTCGACCCGGCCGCCCCGGGCGGTGAGGCGGAGGGTGCCGGGGCCCGCGGGTGTGCGGCTGGCCCGCCAGGCCGTGCCGTCCCCGGTCATCCGGAACGTGGGGTCGGCGGGGCCGCGGCGCAGTGGCCCGACGACCAGGCGCAGGTCGAGCGGGCCGGGCGGGGTCCACTCACGGGTCAGCGCGTCCGCCACCGGAGCCGCCGCCTGGTGCGGGACGGCCGCGCGGGGTGCGCTGCGGGGTGCGAATCGTCCTGCCACGGTGAGGTCCTCGGTCGTCGGGGTGCCTGTCGAGGGTATGCGCTGCGGCCGGTGTCCGGCTGTTCGTCGGTCCGCGCCGTTCGCGGGACCACTTCTCGCTATGCGTCGGAGGAGAAGCGCACTGCCGCGTCCGGGAGGACCGCCCCGCACCAGACGCGGATGCCGTCGCGCAGTTCGTTGTCGGCGCCGACCCGGGCCCCGTCCCCGACGACCGCGCCGGTGAGCACCGTACGGCTGCCGATCCGGGCACCGGCTCCGACCAGCGAGTCCTTGATCACGGCTCTTGGTCCGACGACCGCGCCGGCCAGTATCGCGGAGCCGTCGATCCGGGCTCCCTCGGCGATCAGGGCGCCCTCTCCGACCACCGTACCGCCGCTGATCTTGGCATCGGCGGCGACGGAGGCCGTCGGCAGCACGAGCCCGTCGCCGCATCGGCCGGGGACGGCCGGGGACGGGGCGCGGCCCAGGACCAGATCGGCGGAGCCGCGTACGAAGGCCTGCGGGGTGCCGAGGTCCAGCCAGTACGTGGAGTCGACCATGCCCTGGAGGTGCGCTCCGGAGGCGAGCAGTCCGGGGAAGGTCTCGCGCTCGACGGAGACGGGGCGGCCGGCCGGGATGGTGTCGATGACCGAGCGGCGGAAGATGTAGGCCCCGGCGTTGATCTGGTCGGTGACGATCTCCTCGGGTGTCTCGGGCTTCTCCAGGAACGCGGTGACCCGGCCGCTGCCGTCCGTGGGTACGAGGCCGAAGGCGCGCGGGTCCTCGACCCGGGTGAGGTGGAGGGAGACATCCGCTCCGGAGCTCGTGTGCGAGGCGACCAGCGACCGGATGTCCAGGCCGGTGAGGATGTCGCCGTTGAAGACGAGCACCGGGTCGTCCGGGCCCGCGGTCAGCCGGGACGCGACATTGCGTATCGCTCCGCCGGTGCCGAGCGGTTCGCGTTCGGTGACGTACTCGATGTGGAGGCCGAGCGACGAGCCGTCGCCGAAGTACGGTTCGAAGACCTCCGCCAGGTACGACGTCGCGAGCACGATGTGCTCGACCCCGGCTGCCCGGGCGCGCGCCAGCTGGTGCGTGAGGAACGGAACGCCCGCTGCCGGAACCATGGGCTTGGGCGTGTGCACCGTGAGCGGGCGCAGCCGGGTTCCCTTTCCGCCGACCAGGAGGATCGCTTCTTTTGCCTCTGTCACAGCACCGACTCTGCTTCCTGGTGGGGCCTGGCCTGGTTTCGGCTGGCCAGTGTATGCAGACCGGTTCGGTCGTCCCCGGTCAGCGGCCCGCAGCGGTCCGCAGCAGCCTTTCGTTCCGTTTAAGGGCGGCCCTGGAGCTTGGCGGAGCTGGTCCGGGCCGAGCCGAGCTTCTTGTAGAGACGCGCTCCGGGGCATTCGGTTGCGAAGCCGTCCCGGTGGCCGGAGATGACGTTGAGTCTGGCCTTCTTGCCCTTCTTGTACTTGTTCCCGCCGCCCGAGACGAGCGTGGTCTTGCCGCGCGGGTCGGCGCCGAACAGACCGAGCTTCCAGGCGGTGAGCTTCGCGACGGCGTTCACCGCGGCGGCGGGCGGGTTCGACCTGGTGAAGGTCCCGAGCACCGCGATGCCCATGGTGTTGGTGTTGAAGCCGAGCGTGTGCGCTCCGAGGACGGCCCGCGTCACGCCTCCCGCACGTCCTTCGTAGATGTTTCCGCACTTGTCGACGGCGAAGTTGTAGCCGATGTCGCGCCAACCGCTGCTCTTGACGTGGTAGCGGTAGATGCCGCGCAGGACCGAGGACGCCTGGGAGCACGTGTAGTTGTTGCCCGTGGCGCTGTGGTGGATGAAGGCGGCCTTGACCGTGCTGGTGTAGACGAATGTGCGTTCCCTGAGCTTCTCGTCGGCGCCCCAGCCCTTGCGGGTGATGATGCGCGGACGGGGACCGATGTACGGCTGGGCGCCGGGTGCGAGGCCCGCCTCCGCCTCGCCCTGCGCCTCGGACGCCGCCTTGCCCAGGGCGAGGAGCACGCTCGGGGAGAGGGGTGTGGTGCCCCCGTCCGCGGCGGCCTGGGCGCCTGCTGCGGACGGGGCGCCCGCCGTGGTTCCGGTTCCGGGACCGCTCGCGGCCTCGGTTTCGGCCTCGGCGTCCGTCGCGGGGAGCTGCTGCGGGTCCTTGCCCGGGTCGACGAGTTCGAGGCGCAGCCCGATCGGCAGCGGTACGGGGGAGGCGGTGCGGTCCTGCGGGTCCGGGGCCTCGGGGCGTACGCGGACCGCGACGCCGTCCGAGTCGCCGACCCAGAGCGGGGCGGTGGAGCCCCGGACGGAGCCGGATTCGCGCTCGGCGGTGCCGGGGTCGGCGCCGTGCTCGGCGTTGTGGGTCTCCAGGTCCTGCCAGTCCGACCAGTCACCGGTACCGGTGGCGCGGGTGCGGACCTGGACGGTGCCGTGGAGTTCGGCGTTCACGTCGTCCCAGACGACGCCGACCAGGGAGAAGGAGCGGACCTCGCGTTCGGGCAGCCCCTGTTCGGGGGCCGCCGCGGCCCGGGTGGGTTCGCCGGTGACCCGGTCGGACCGTGCCGGCAGGGTCCGCATCGGCAGGGACTGCGTCGAGCCCGGCGCATCGACGGGCTCGGCGGGTCCGGCCGACTCGGCGGGGACGGTGCGGGTGTCGGGGGCGGCGCCCGCGGGCACGGCCAGCGGCAGTACGAGAACGGCCGCGCAGGTGACACCGATCGAGGATGCAAGGAAGGCACGCATACGAATAATCCTGGGCATACTCCGGCAACTCCGGCCACCGGGATGTTTCCGTGCAATTGACGGCCCGTCTGCCCAACCGGTGTATCCGGCACCCTTCCTCCCCGCCGGGCCGGTCGCCGCCGCGTACCCTTGCGCGGATGAACGCCACCGACCGCACCCCTGCCGACCTGCTGCGTTCCGCACTCGCCGCGGACCCGGCCCGCCCCTTGGTCACTTTCTACGACGACGCCACCGGAGAACGCGTCGAACTGTCGGTGGCCACCTTCGCCAATTGGGTGGCCAAGACCGCCAACCTCCTGCAGGGCGACCTAGCCGCCGGACCGGGCGACCGGCTCGCCCTTCTGCTGCCCGCGCACTGGCAGTCCGCGGCCTGGCTGCTCGCCTGTTCCTCGGTCGGCGTGATCGCCGATGTGCAGGGCGACCCGGCCGGGGCCGACCTCGTCGTCAGCGGCCCGGACACCCTGGAGGCCGCGCGCGCCTGCCGCGGCGAGCGGGTCGCCCTGGCGCTGCGCCCGCTGGGCGGCAGGTTCCCGCAGGCGCCCGAGGGTTTCGCGGACTACGCGGTCGAGGTGCCGAGCCAGGGCGACCGGTTCGCGCCGTTCGCCCCCGTGGACCCGGACGCCCCCGCGCTGGCGGTGGACGGCGTCGAGCTGACATCGGCGCAGCTGGTGGCGCGGGCCCGCGAGGATGCCGACGGGCTCGGCCTGACCGCCGGATCGCGGCTGCTCACAGGACGTACGTACGACACCTGGGAGGGGCTGAGTGCGGGGCTGTTCGCGCCGCTGGCCGCCGGGGGGTCCGTGGTCCTGTGCCGGCACCTGGACCGACTGGGCGAGGAAGGGCTGGCGAAGCGTGTGCAGAGCGAGCGGGTCACCAACAGCGCGGTATGACAGGCACGCTGAGGACCACTCTTCCGGCCCACATCGCGTCGAGTCCTCGGGGGCTGCGCCTCAACTCCGGTACATGATCGGCGTTACGGACCACCAAGGACACAACCAAGCGTGAGGTTCAGCCGTCTACTCCTGCGACCGGCGGCCCGACGCGCCGCCGAACGTGAAGGATGGACGCAGACGTGAGCGAAAGCGCCGGCCCGCCGGACGACCCGGCGGCGGGTGGGGACAAGTCGCAGTCCGGGAACAGATCGGGCGCCACCCCGGTAACCGGAGCCGGGCACCGGCACCACTGGCTGCGCTGGACCGCGCTCGGCGCCTCGTTCGTCGTCCTGGTCGCGGCGGGCGTCGGCTGGTGGCTGTACCGGAAGCTCGACGGCAACATCAGGACCGACACTTCCGCGGCCGCCGAACTCAAGACGTACGAGCGGGAGCGGCCCGCCTCCGTGGTGCACGACGCGGAGAACATCCTGCTCATCGGCTCGGACAGCCGGGCCGGCGACAACCGCAAGTACGGCCGTGACGACGGCGGCAGCCAGCGCTCGGACACCACGATCCTGCTCCACCTCGCCGCGGACCGGAAGAGCGCCACCGCGATGTCCCTGCCGCGCGATCTGATGGTGCAGATCCCGGTCTGCCACAAGGCGGACGGCACGGCCACGAAGAAGCAATTCGCCCAGTTCAACTGGGCCTTCGAGTTCGGTGGCACCGCCTGCACGATCCGTACGGTCGAGAAGATGACCGGCATCCGGATCGACCACCACATGGTCGTCGACTTCAACGGCTTCAAGGACATGGTCAACGCCGTGGACGGGGTCGAGGTCTGCCTCAAGAAGCCGGTCGACGACGCCGACGCCCATCTGAAGCTCCCCGCCGGGCGCCAGACACTCAACGGCGAGCAGGCGCTGGGGTACGTACGGGCCCGCAAGTCAATCGGCAACGGCAGCGACACCGAACGGATGGACCGCCAGCAGCAGTTCCTGGGCGCGCTGGTGAACAAGGTCCAGAGCGACGGCGTGCTGCTCAACCCGACCCGCCTCTACCCGGTGCTGGATGCGGCCACCAAGGCGCTGACCACCGATCCGGGGCTGGACAGCCTCAAGGACCTGTACGAGCTGGTGCGCGGCATGCGCAACGTACCGACCGACAAAGTGCAGTTCCTGACCGTGCCCCGGCAGCCGTACGCCGCCAACCGGAACCGGGACGAACTCGTACAGCCCGATGCGGGCCGGCTCTTCAAGCGGCTGCGCGACGACGATCCGGTCGCCGTGGTCCCGGCGGACCGGCTCAAGCGTGACAACGAGAAGAACAACGGGAAAAACAATGCCGCGACCGATACCCCGGATGCTTCGGGCCCCAGCCCCACACCCACTTATTCGGGCAACAACGCGGCGGCGGACCTGTGCAAGCAGTAAAGCAATTCCCAAGCAGAAGCCGGTGATCGGCGTGTAATGAGCAGTATGACCAGTTGTAAGGACCGTGGAATTTGTCACGCACGTCGCTCGACGTGGAACAGGGCCGATAGTGTGACGCGATCCGGTGCTGCCGGCCACCAGGCCGCGCACTTCTGGAGCGAAAGATCGAGCGCCTGATCGGGGGAGGCGCCTCGCGTGGCACCGACGGAGGACTCAAGCAACCGTGGATGCGCAAAGCCGTGGGCGGGCGGACGGAATCGACCCCGCAGACCAGTGGGTACTCAACCCGCACACCGGCGATTACGAACTGCGACTGAATAATTCCGGAGGGGATTCGGACGGCCCTTCCCGTACTTCCGGCGCACGTGTCCCCAAGAGCAGAGGACCGGTCCGGGAGGGTGGCGGCGGGCGCAGAGGCGCCTCCCGTGACGACAGGGGCGAGCGCCGGAATCCGGCCCGCGACGGCCAGGGGTCCGGTTCGAACCGTGAGGTGCCGGGGCAGCGCAGCCGCCGTTCGGCCAACGGCCCGCGCGGCCAGGAGAGTTCCGGTCCGGGCGGCCCGGCGGGCCGCCGCAGCCGCAAGGCCCCCAAGGCCCGCCGCAAGAAGGCGCTGCTGTGGACGGGCGGCACGATGGCCTTCGTCCTGGTCGGCCTGTCGGTGGGTGGGTACGCGCTGTACCAGCATTTCAACGGCAACCTGAACACGGTCGACGTGGGCGGGGCCGGCAACAAGAACGTCTTCGACAACGACGCCCCGATCAACATCCTGATCATCGGTACCGACAAGCGCACCGGCAAGGGCAACGAGGGCTACGGCGACAAGGGCAGCGTGGGCCACGCCGACACCAACATCCTCTTCCACGTCTCCGAGGACCGCACCAACGCGACGGCGCTCAGCATCCCCCGCGACCTGATCACCGACATCCCGGACTGCAGGACCAAGCAGCCGGACGGCTCGGAGAAGGTCATCCCGGGTACGCCGAACGTCCGCTTCAACCAGAGCCTCGGCCAGGAGGGCCGTAACCCCGGCTGCACCATGGAGACGGTCAAGGAGATCACCGGCCTGAAGGTCGACCACTTCATGATGGTCGACTTCAACGCGGTAAAGGAGCTGTCCACGGCGGTCGGCGGGGTCGAGATCTGCCTGGCCAAGCCGGTCAAGGACCCGGACTCGCACCTGGACCTGCCGGCCGGTGAGCACCGCATCCAGGGCGAGGACGCCCTGGCGTTCGTACGGACCCGGCACAGCTTCGGCAACCATGGCGACCTGGACCGGATCAAGGTCCAGCAGCAGTTCATCGCCTCGATGATCCGGCAGATGCAGTCCGACGACACCCTGACCAGCCTGCCCAAGCTGTACAAGCTGGCGGACGCCGCGACCAAGGCGCTCACCGTGGACTCCGGCATCGGCTCGGTGAAGAAGCTGACCTCGCTGGCCCAGGAGCTCGGCAAGGTCAACACGAAGAACATCACCTTCACCACGGTGCCGGTGCTCGACAACCCGGCCGAGAAGACACCGGTCACCGTCGTACTGAACCCGCCCAAGTCCGACCCGCTGTTCGCCATGATGCGCGACGACACCTCGCTGACCGAGGTGAAGTCGAAGAAGAAGGCCGCGAAGAGCAAGCAGGACGCGCTCCTCAAGGGCTCCAAGGCCGCCGCGGGCGATGTCCGCGTCGATGTGTACAACGGCGGCAAGGTGCCCGGCGCCGCGCAGGCTACGGTCGCCTGGCTGCAGAACGACCAGGGCGTACTCAAGTCCACCAACAAGGCCAACGCCCCGGCGAAGGCCGCGAAGACGACGCTGGAGTACGCGCCGAACCAGGCGGACCAGGCCCGCGCGCTGGCGGCCATGATGGGCCTGCCCGGCTCGGCCATGAAGCAGGGCACCACGGACGCCGAAGGGCTCCAGGCGATGGTGCTGACCCTGGGGGACGACTTCAAGGGCGCGGGCACGCCCATCGTCGGACCGGCAAAGGTGCCGGCCGACATTCAGCAAGCAAACGCCGACAAGGCAGAGTGCGCCAAGTGACACCGGGTCACTGCGCGGAACCACGAGTCTGAGCAGCAGGGGGTCTGGTGGCACGGAGCGGTACGCCTGGGGAGGGGACGCGGCCACGCGTCCGGCACGCCGGCCAACTCGGCTGGGACGACGGGCTGTACGAGGAGGGGTCGGAGAGCAGCACGGACTCCGGCACCGGGGAGCAGCGGGCCGCTTCCGGGGAGAGCGGTCACCGGCGCGGTGGCTCGAAGCGGCGCGGCAAGAAGGGCAAACGCCGGGTGCTGCGCTGGAGCGCGTCGGTTCTCGCGCTGCTCATAATCGGCGGCGCGGGGGCCGGATACCTCTACTACGAGCACCTCAACAGCAATCTCAAGAAGGCCGATCTGACCCTCGGCGACAAGAAGATGGCCGACCACAAGGCCAACGCCGCCGGTCAGACGCCGTTGAACATCCTGCTCATAGGCTCGGACGCGCGGGACTCCAAGGAGAACCAGAAGCTCGGCGGGGCGAAGAACACCTTCGGGTCGCCGCCCCTGGCCGACGTACAGATGCTGCTGCACGTCTCCGCCGACCGCAGCAACATGTCGGTGATCAGCATGCCGCGCGACACGATGCTGAAGATCCCGAAGTGCACCGACCCGAAGACGAAGCACGTCTACCCCGCGACCACCGGTCTGGCGATGACCAACGAGACGCTCGGCCGCGGCGGCCCCGGATGTTCCGTGGCCACCTGGTACGAGCTCACCGGCATCACCATCGACCACTTCATGATGATCGACTTCTCCGGTGTGGTCTCGATGGCCGACGCGATCGGCGGCGTCCCGGTCTGCGTGAAGAGCAATGTCTACTCGCGCAACAGCGAGGGCAAGGGCTCCGGGCTGAAGTTGGAGAAGGGCACCACGAAGATCAAGGGCAAGCAGGCCCTCCAGTGGCTGCGCACCCGCTACGGCTTCGAGGACGGCACCGACCTCGGCCGCACCCACGCCCAGCACATGTACATGAACTCGATGGTCCGTGAGCTGCGCAAGGGCACCAAGCTCACCGACCCGGGCAAGCTGACCGACCTCGCCGAGGCGGCGACCGACGCGCTCACCGTCGACAAGTCCATCGAGACGGTCAAGAAGCTCTACGACCTCGCGGAGGAGCTCAAGAAGGTACCCACCAAGCGCATCACCATGACGACGATGCCGAACGTCTACGGGACGGGCACGCTCAAGGAGCGGGTGCTCCCCAAGCCCGGCGACGCCGACCAGCTCTTCCAGATGGTCCGCGACGACGTCCCGCTCGACGGCAAGGCGTCCAAGCGCAAGGCACCGGCCGCCGCCAAGAAGCCCACGGCATCCCCGGCCGAGATCCCGGTGACCGTCCGCAACGGAACGCGTACCGACACCGACTACCCGGTCAAGGGCCGCGCCTCGACGGTCAAGGAGCTGCTGACCGGCAAGGGCTTCACCCAGGCCTCGATCGACGCGCAGAACACCGAGGCGGAGAAGCGGACCGGGATCCTCTTCCCCACCGTGGACATGGAGGGCAACGCCCAGTCGGTCGCCAAGGCGCTCGGCATCCCGCTGTCGGCGGTGAAGAAGTCGACCGACGTCTCGGGCATCACGCTGACCGTGGGGGCCGACTGGCGCGAGGACGGCGACTACCACGCGCCCTCCGCCGAGGAGAAGACCCCGGACAGTGCACGGGCGCTCAACGGCGACGACGAGACGGCCTGCATGGACATCCAGCCGGGCTTCGGCTGGTAGCCGGGTGCGACGCACCGCGGGGCCTCTCCGGTACATCGGAGGGGCCCCGCGTGGTTTCGGTGCTCAGACGGTCACGGCCGGGCGGCGGCTGGCGATGACCTTCTTCGCGAGCGAGCGCGGGCTGGTCAGGAAGCCGTATCCCCACGACATGTGCATGGTCGCGAGGGCCACCGGGATCTGTGCCCGCGCCTTCAGCGACAGGCCCTTGCCCGCCGGTACGGACCCGGCGACGATCGCCGCGACGTACCCGGCGGGGACGACGAACGCCCACGGGGTGACGGCCGCGCCGACCACGATGCCCGCCGCGATCGCGCAGACGGCGGTGGGCGGGGCCAGGTAGCGCAGGTTGATCGAGCCGGAGTGGTAGCGGGCGACGACGTGCCGCCAGCGGCCGTAGTCCTTGTACTGCTTGGCCAGCGCCCGCACGGAGGGGCGCGGCCGGTACTGCACCTTCAGCTCGGGCGAGAACCAGATCAGGCCGCCGGCCTCGCGGATGCGGAAGTTCAGCTCCCAGTCCTGGGCGCGGATGAACTCCACGTTGTAGCCGTCGGCCTTCTCCAGCGCCTCGCGGCGGAAGACGCCGAGGTAGACGGTCTCCGCAGGGCCTGCCTGGCCGCCGGTGTGGAAGGCCGCGTTGCCGACGCCGATCTTCGACGTCATGGCTGCGGCGACGGCGTCCTCCCAGGCGTTCTCGCCCTCGGCGTGCATGATGCCGCCCACGTTCTGCGCACCGGTCTCCTCCAGGAGGCGGACGGCGGTCGCGATGTAGTTCGGCGAGAGCATGCCGTGGCCGTCGACCCGCACCACTATCGGGTGGCGGGAGGCCTTGATCGCGGCGTTGAGGGCGGCCGGGGTGCGGCCGGTCGGGTTCGGGACGGTGTGGACCCGGGGGTCCTCGCGCACCAGTTCCGCGGCGATCTCGTCCGTCCGGTCCGTGGAGGGGCCCAGCGCGATGACCACCTCCATCTCACCTGCGTACTCCTGCTCCAGGATGTGCCGGACGGAGTTCCTGAGGTGACGTTCCTCATTGAGCACCGGCATGATCACGGAGACGGCGGGGTGCTGCGCGGCAGACATGGTGGTCCTCGGGTGGTCCTCGGGAGCGCCGGGGGTTCGCACCCCACCAGGCGGCATGATTCGGCCGCCACGTTACCGCGAATGGGGGACACCGGCGCGCCCCGCCGAGTTGCGCACCGGGCCGTAGATCATATGGGCCTACTGTGCGAACGGTTCCCCTCGCACCGCGGAGGTCCCCCCGTGCCCACACCGCACCGCTCCCCCAGTTCGTCGCGCTCCCGCGCGGTTCCGCCGCAGCGCAGGTCCAGAAAACAGGACGAGCGGCCCCGCTGGGGCATGCGGATGGTGACCGGTCTCTCCGTGCTGGTGCTGGGGGCCGGCGGGATCGGTCATGCGGTGGTGACCAATCTGGAGACCGGGATCGACCGGATCGATCCGTTCAAGGACATGAAGAACCGGCCACGCGCGGGCAACGGCATGAATCTGCTGCTCGTGGGCACCGACGGCCGCGACCGGATCACCGCGGAGGAGAAGGAGAAGTACCGGCTGGGCGGTGCGCCCTGCCACTGCACCGACACGGTCATGCTGGTGCATCTGTCGGCGGACAAGAAGCGCGCGAGCATCGTCTCGCTGCCCCGCGACAGCTACGCCGAGATCCCCGAGCACACCGACCGGAACACCGGTGAGCAGCGCTCCGCGCACCCCGTGAAGCTGAACGCGGCCTATGCCGAGGGCGGGCCGAGCCTGACCGTGCGGACCGTCGAGCACATGACGGGCATCAAGATCGACCACTATCTGGAGGTCGACTTCACCAGCTTCATGAAGACGGTGGACACCCTGGGCGGGGTGAAGATCTGCACGACCCAGCCGATGAAGGACTCGTACACGGGTCTCGATCTCGCCGCGGGCACCCATGAGCTGAACGGCGGGCAGGCCCTCCAGTACGTACGCTCCCGGCATATCGACGGGGCCGCCGACCTGGGCCGGATGCAGCGCCAGCAGAAGTTCCTCGCCTCGCTGATCGAGCAGACGACCAGCAGCGGTGTGCTGCTGAACCCGGTGAAGTTCCAGGACGTCGCCTCGACGATGCTCGGCTCGGTCCGGGCCGACAAGGGGTTCGGTACGGAGCAGATGCTGGAGCTCGGCCAGGCGATGCGCGGTTTCTCCCCGGCCTCCTCCGAGTTCACCTCCGTACCGATGGGGAATGTCTCCTACCCGGTCAAGGGCATCGGCTCGACGGTGAAATGGGACGAGGCGAAGTCGAAGAAGCTCTTCCGGGCGCTGCGCGAGGACAAACCGCTCGCCCCCGCGCGGCCCGAGCAGCCGAAGGCGGTGAAGGTCGACGTCGCCCCCCGGGAGATCCGGGTCCAGGTCTACAACGGGACTGCCAGGGACGGGCTCGGCAAGACGGTCGACCACGCGCTGCGCGCCACCGGCTTCGACACCACCCGCGCCCCGCTCAACGGGGAGCCGCGCGGCCTCAAGCACACCCTGGTCACCTACGACCCGCGCTGGGACCAGTCCGCGAAGTCGCTGGCCCTCGCGCTGCCCGGGGCCGAGCTGCGGGCGGTGCAGGGACAGGGTGCCACGCTGCGGGTGACGGCGGGCGCGGACTTCGAGAAGGTGCGGCAGGTACAGGCCGACGAAAGGAACAACGGCGAGTTCGAAACGGTCACGGGCGACCAGGTGGCCTGCCCCTGACCGCGCCCCCGGGGACACCGGCCCCGGGCGCTCTCAGTCCTCGATGCCCTCCGCCGCGCGCTTCTCGCGCAGTTCCCTGATCGCGCGGCGGCGGGCGAGGCGGTGGGTGCGCCGGATCTGCGCCTCCTGGTAGCGCCGCTTGTCGCGCTCCGTCTCCGGGATCACCTGCGGCACGGGGCGCGGCTTGCCGTCCGCGTCGACCGCGGCGAACACCAGGTAGGCGCTGCCGACCTGCTGGGCGGGGGTGGATTCGTTCCAGCGCTCGGCCATGACCCGGACGCCGACCTCCATCGAGGAGCGGCCGGTCCAGTTCACCTGGGCGCGGACGTGCACGAGGTCACCGACCCGGACCGGCTCCAGGAAGACCATCTCGTCCATCGAGGCCGTCACGGCGGGACCGCCGGAGTGCCGACCGGCCACGGCGCCCGCCGCGTCGTCGACCAGTTTCATGATCACGCCACCATGCACCGTACCCAGCAGATTGGTGTCGCTGCCGGTCATGATGTGGCTGAGGGTGGTCCGGGAAGCGGCGGCCGGCTTGCCCGGAATGTCGCCCTCCGGGCGCGGGGCCTGATCTGTCATACCGTCCACCTTATGCGGGGGCTTCCTCCCGGCCGCAATGCATCAGCTTCGCAACAGCCCTGATGCGATTTCCCGCACCCCCTGTAATACCAGCACACCTGGCCTGCACACTGGACCGCATGAACGATTGGCCCGAGGGATGGTCCGACGACAACCGCGGCGGCAACCGCTATGGGCAGGGCAGCTCCAGCGAGCGACCCGAGGGCGCCCGCGCGATGCGGCACGTCCAGCGCCCTCCCGCCCCGCCTCAGCAGCGCCCCGCCCCGCCCCGGCAGCGCCAGGGGCAGTCGCAGCAGTACCCCGGCGGCCATGGCGACAGCGCAGGGTACGACAGCGGTTACAACACGGGCCAGGTCTACGGCGGCAACGCCGGCGGCCAGGGCAACGGCGGCGGCCAGGGCGGCGGCTACACCCAGGGGCGCCCGGCGCCCGACTGGCGCCGCCGGATCAAGATAGGCTCGCTGTCCCTGGTGGTCGTGGTGCTCACGGTCTCCATCGGCACGTACTTCTGGGCCGACTCCAAGCTCAAGCGCGAGGTGGACCTCTCCAAGGTCATCGAGCGGCCGAAGAGCGGTGACGGCACCAACTACCTGATCGTCGGCTCCGACAGCCGCGAGGGCATGACGGCCGAGGACAAGAAGAAGCTCCACACGGGCTCCGCGGAAGGCAAGCGGACCGACTCGATGATGATCCTGCACGACGGATCCAACGGGCCGACGCTGATCTCCCTGCCGCGCGACTCGAACGTCGAAATCCCCTCGTTCAAGGGCTCCGACTCCGGCAAGCTCTACCCGGGCCGCGGCCGCTTCACCAAGCTGAACGCCGCGTACGCCACGGACGGTCCCGAACTCCTCGTCCGTACCGTCGAGTTCAACACCGGCCTGCACATCGACCACTACGTCGAGATCGGCTTCGGCGGCTTCGCCCAGATCGTGGACGCGATCGGCGGGGTGGAGCTGGACATCCCCAAGGCCTTCAAGGACAAGTGGTCCGGTGCCGACTTCCAGGCGGGCAAGCAGACGCTGAACGGCGAGCAGTCGCTGGCCTTCGTCCGGACCCGGCACGCCTTCAGCAGCGACCTGGACCGGACGAAGAACCAGCAGAAGTTCCTCGCGGCGCTGGCGAGCCAGACGGCGACGCCCTCCACCATCCTCAACCCGTTCAAGCTGTACCCGACGATGGGGGCCGGCCTGGACACCCTGATCGTGGACAAGGACATGTCGCTCTGGTCCCTGGGCCAGATGTTCTTCGCCATGAAGGACGTCACGGGCGGCGACGGCAAGTCGATGAACATGCCGATCTCGGGATCCACCGGCGGCAACCTTGTCTGGGACAAGGCCAAGGTCAAGCAGCTGGTGGAGCAGCTCAACAACGACGAGAAGGTCACCGTCACCGAAAACTGACGACGACCGGCAGCAGGGCCCGGACGGTTCGCCGTCCGGGCCCTTGTGGTTCCGGCCGTGCCGGGTTCCGGCCCACCGCTATGCGCTGTAGTCGATGTTGCCCCACTCGTCCATCGTGGGACGGATCTTCGTGGGTTCCTGGTCGTCGACGTCCGAGCGCCGCGGACCCTCCGGGCCGGCGGGACCGATGCGCATCATCCGTTCGATCCGGGCGATCTCGAAGCGACGTCCCCGTACCTTCAGCTCGTTGGGCCGCACGCGCCGGGTGAACGCATCCACCGCCCGCGCGTACACGGCGGCCTCCTGTTCGTCGAGCTCCCCGGTCATCGGCAGGAACGTCTTCAGATAGTGGGCCAGCGAGCGCCGCGCGTCCTGCGGGGTGGGGTGCTGACTCGACGCCATCGACCAGGACTTCTCCTTGCGCTCCATCACCCGGAAGACGACCGGCAGCAGCACCAGGCCCGGATGGGTCCGCAACGCCCGTTGCGAATCCGCCAGTACATCGGGCGGGAAGCGCTCCGAGGTGTACGAGAGCGGCACCAGGCCCATCCGGTCCAGGCCCTCCGTCAGCCCTACCGCCGCCGCGTGGTCGATGACGAAGCCCTTGGTGGTCGAGGGCGTGCGCGGCTGGGTGTCCCAGCCCTCCGAGTCGACGTCCGTGGGCCTGGGCGGCTCCAGGCGCCCTTCGCCGGTCCGGGCGAACTCGTCGGCGCGCACGACGCGGTAGCGCGTATCGCCGACGGTCAGTTCATTCAGCGGCTCGGTCTCCAGCCGGGCCACCGCGTCCAGCAGGATGCGCCGCTCGCGGGGGTCGTCCGTGCTGTCCTTGGCCTTGAACCAGAGATGGGAGTTCAACTCGTCGCGGGCATCCTGCGGAAAGCCGGTGTCCATGTCGGTCAGTAGCCGCCACCGCGGTCGCTCGCCGCGTCGCTGCTCGGCGATGCCGAAGAGCGGCCCCCGGACCACGATCTTCCCGTACGTCCGGGACGAGGCGAACGCGTCCGCCTCGGCGACCAGGGACACCGGGTCGTCCCGGCGCTGCACATTGATGACGAGGTGATCCGGCGGTGCCTGATGGTGATCGCTCATGCACCCAGTGTGCCGAGACCGTGGACGGAAGGTACGGGGAATACAGGAAGGAGGGCGCGGAACCTTGTCAGTGGCGGCGCCTACAGTCGCACGCATGACCCAGGAGCCACAGCCCCCGAACCTCATGCTCGACCTCGACGCACTCGCCGCGGCCGTCGGCGAGCAGCCCGACGGCCAGGCGGCATGGCGTTTCATCCGCGCCTTCGCCCGCGACTGGAGCCAAAGCCCCCTCACCGGGACCGACGGCTATGCCCCCGCCGAACTCGACGCGGCCCAGGCCCGGCTCGGCCTGCCTCTGCCCGCCGCGCTGCGCGAGGCCTACCAACTGCTCGGGCGGCGCAAGGACCTGACCGACAATCAAGACGCACTGCTCGCCCCGCAGGACCTCTACCTGGACGAGGACCGCGGCGTACTGGTCTTCCGCGTCGAGAACCAGTCCTGCGCCTACTGGGGCATACGCGTCACGGACCTCGGCCAGGACGACCCGCCGGTCGTGGCCCGCGTCGACCTCGTCCGGCCCACCGCCGACGACTGGGCCGCGTGGCTGGGCCGGGTCAGCGTCGCGTTCGTCGAAATCGTCCTTTCCGAGGCTCTGTTCGCCGATGACGACCTGATGGGGTGGGTAACCCCCGACGACGACACCGGCCTGCCCGAGGACATCGCCGCCACCTTCCAGCGCCTGCCGTTCCCGGAATACCCGATCAGCCAGCAGCCGGGCTCACGCTGGTACGCGCACGACGAGATCATCCTCCGTGACGATCGCCAGTCCGCGTTGTTCCGTGCCCGCACCGAGGCGGCCTTCGACCGCTTCGACGGGGAGGACGAGGAGGACTGACGGGAGTCGTCCCGTCAGGGCCGGCGGCCGAGCGGGATCAGTGCTCGGCCGCGTAGGAGACGAAGCCCGCCCAGGCGTTGGGGCCGAAGGCGAGGCGTGGGCCCTGGGCGTTCTTGGAGTCCCGGACGTGAACCGTGCCGGGGGCGGCGGCGACCTCGACGCAGTCAGCCTCACTGCTGTTGCTGCTGTAGCTGCAATTGCGCCACTCCAGCTCATGGCCGCCCCTGGCGGAGAGCTCGCTGATCATGTTTCTCCCAGAAGTTGCTCGATGAAGGCCAACGACTCACGCGGGGTGAGAGCCTGGGCCCGGATCATGCCACACCGCAGCTCAAGGATTCGGAGCTGCTTCGGGTCGGATACAGCCCGACCATTGAACGCCCCTTCCGAACGCCCCATGGCCGTACCGTCCTTGAACTTCAGCACCTGCGTCTCCCCCTGCATTCCAGCGTGCTCCTCCCGGGCCGTTGGCATGACCTGAATGGCGACATTCCGCAACTGCCCGATCGACAGGAGGTGTTCGAGCTGCCGACGCAGAACCATTGTGCCCCCGAGCGGGCGCCTCAGCGTCGTTTCCTCCTACACAAAGCTGAGCGCGGGGGCCGGGACTCGCTCAAAGATCGCCTGCCTGGCCACGCGCCCCGCAACGGCCTGTTCAATCTCGTCCGGGTCGTACGGTGGCAGCCGCATCTCGAACAGCGCCCGCGCGTACTCCGCCGTCTGAAGCAGCCCGTGCAAGTTGTGATCTCCGTACGCCGACAACTCGACGGCTCGCCCCTCCAGCTTCGCCAGGTCCCGTACCTTCTTCGGGTACCGGACCTCCGCCACGTCCTGCTTCATCGCCGCGAGCTTTCCGCCCGCCCCGAGCACCTCGTCCGCCCTGTCCAGGAGCTCCGGCCGGGGGATTCGACGGCCGCCCTCCACCTTGTAGATCTGGTCCTCCCCGTACCCGATCGCGGCCCCGAACTCGCCGGCCCGCAGCCCCGCCGCCTCCCGCCACGCCTTGATCTGGCGGCCCACCGCCGCGACCACGGCCGCCCCCGACTCGTCATCGGGATCGACGTCCCAGCCCGGCTCGTCCGCCCCGGCGTCGCCGCGCTCCGTACCGGTCTCATCCACGCTCATCCGTGCCTCACTTCCGATGCGTTTTGCCGTTCTTGGCTCAACCCCTGATCTCTCCGACACGTCACCCCGGACAGCCGGGACAGCACTGGACAAGCACGGGACAATCGCCGTACGTAAGGGGCTCGTTGCTGTTCACGGTACGGACGCGCGGCCACGCTGAGTGACGTGACCCAAGAAATCACCCGAACCGAACATTTCGCTCCCGTCCGGCAGTTCACCGTGCTGCTCTCCCCCACCCGCCGAGGCGCCAGGCTCGCCCGTCTCCTGGCCACGGCACAACTGGGCGAATGGGGAATCGCCTGCGAACCGGCCGCGCACATCGTCGCCGAGCTGGCCGCCAACGCCGCCGTCCACGGCCGCGTACCCGGCCGGGACTTCCGACTCGGCCTCACCGCCCACCGCGACGAGGTCCTGCGGATCGAGGTGACCGACACCCGGGACGAGCAACTACCCGTCGCGTCCACGCCCGACCGGCTCGCGGAGGGCGGGCGCGGCCTGCTGATCGTCGAGGCACTCGCCGACCGCTGGGGCACCGTCGTCGGCCCCGTCCCGCACAAGACCGTCTGAGCCGAACTCGACCTCGTACCGCGACCGCTCCACCGGGTCGCGGAAACCCACGACCCGGTGAGCCACGTCCCCGCGTTCCACGACGCATAAAGCTTTAAAGAACTTGGGGAAATTACCCTCCCCACCCAAACCCGACCCCGCCCCGCTCCCGTCACTCACTCGGGTGACATGGGGCAACTGGGCTGGATTTCATACAGGTTGCCTGGCATATGCTCGCCGCGACAACTCCAGACATGCGACGGCCCCCGACCGAGATTCACAGTCTCAACCGGGGGCCTGACCACCGAGGAAGAAGAAGCTTCCCGATGGATACCCCGCAGATTACCGCGCCCCCGTGCGCCCCGTCCCCCGTACCCGGAGACGCCACGCCGTCATCCGGTGTCATCCACATCAACTTCCGGCATGCCGCAGGCTTCACCGTCATCGGCAACCACCTCGCCCAGCACCGCGGGCTCTCCCTCGCGGCGATCGGGCTGGCCGCCCACATCCAGTCGCTGCCCGCCGGAGCCAGGATCGGCATCAAGCGCCTCGCCGAACGCTTCCCCGAGAGCGAGACCCGCATCGCCGCCGCCCTGCGCGAGCTGGAAGCCCACGGCTACCTCCACCGCAGCCGCGTACGCCTCGCGGACGGCCGCATCATCACCCGCACCATCTCGTACAACCAGCCCGGCACCGACGCATCCACCACCGCAGCGCCGCAGCCACGGACGGTCCCCAGCAAACCGACCCCGCAGCCCACACCACCGCCACCGCAGCGCAAAACCGCTCCCGAACCGCGCCCCGCTCCGGCCCCCGCACCACCCCCGGCACCCATGCCGCAGCCACAGCCCGCCCCCGTCCTCGTACCGGCCCCCACCGCGCGCACAACGCCGCCACCGCCGCTCCCCCAGCCGCAGCAGCTCACGCCGGAGCTCCAGCGCGTGGCCACCACACTCCTCGCCGACCTGCGCCGCCACGCACCTCAACTCATCCTCTCCGAGCACGACATCCACACCCTCGCCCCCGGCGTCGCCACCTGGCTCGAACGCGACGCCCACCCCGACACCATCCGCCACGCCCTCACCACCGACCTCCCAAACCCCCTGAAACACCCCGCCAAACTCCTGCGCCACCGGATCACGGCACTCCTGCCACCACCGCTACCGGGAGCCCAGGACGTCGCACGCGCACGCCCCGGCGTCATCGTCATCCCGCTCCAGAACTGCGACCGCTGCGACCGCGCCTTCCGCTCCCGCAACCCCGGACACTGCCGCGACTGCCGGTCAGCCCTCCACACAGCCGCCTGACTGGAACATCACCCACAACCCGAACGGATCTGCATGGTCAGCTCGCCCCACGAGGCAATGCACCGCATCTTCCAGGAGTACCCCGGTCTCTTCTCCCGCGTCTCCGAGGTGCTCGGAGTCGACATCCCACCACCCACCTCGGCCACCGCGCTGCCCACGGACCTCACCGAAGCCCGTCCCGTCGAACGCCGGGTGGACACCCTCCTGCGCATCGAAACGGAGCACGACGGGCCCTTCCTCCTCGCCATCGAAGCCCAGGGCAAGAAGGACCCGCGCAAGACCGTCAGCTGGCCGTACTACGTCAGCTATCTCCACAACAGATATGGGCTGCCCATCCTGCTGCTGGTCGTCTGCCAGGACCACGCCACCGCCGAATGGGCCGCACGCCCCATTTCCATCGGCGTCCGTCAATGGCAGACACTCGCCCTGAACCCCCTCGTCGCGGGTCCGCACAACATGCCGGTCATCACCGATGTGACCGAAGCCCGCAAAGACCTCGCGCTCGCCACCCTGGCCGCCATCACACACGCCGACAATCCGGACGTCGGTGCCATACTGAAAACGCTGTCCGCCGCGCTGCGGGACACACCGGAAGCAATCGCCGACCCCATCGTCGAACTCACCGCACAGGGCCTGGGCAACCGCCCGGCCGCACAACAGTGGAGGAACCTGGTGGCCGTGGACACGTCTTTCTACAAGTCCTTCATGTCGGAAGAAATCCGGGACGAAGGCCGGGCGCAAGGCCGCGCGCAAGGCCGCGCCGAGGACATCCTGCTGGTCCTCGAAGCACGTGGCATCGCTCTCGCCGACGAGATCCGCGAGAAGATCACCAGCTGCGACGATCCCCAGCTCCTGCGCCAGTGGCTGAACCGCGCCGCCACCGCCGCCACCATCGAAGAAGTCTTCACCGGGGAGTGATCCAGCCCCGGTCTCCCCGCCACATACACACGTCCGGCCCCGATGCGCGCATCGGGGCCGGACGTGTGAAGCAATGACCGCTACGGCAGGTTCCGTGCCATCACGATGCGCTGGACCTGGTTCGTGCCTTCATAAATCTGCGTGCTTTACAGGTCATACGGCGCTGACCTGCACGAACACCCCTTCTAGAGAGGACCTCCCCAGCATTTCCCCGTGATCGTCAACGGTCTGCCCAGGTAGGGGCCGCGTTGGAGGCACCAGCACCGGCCGCGCAACAGACGAGCAGGCCTGGGGCAGGTTACGCGGTTTCCTGTTCCGTCAACCGTGATCGCTTGACCCGCGCACCTCACCCTCGGGAGCATCGAGCCACACGCGGGGCACTGGCAGCAGCACGCGAGAGGGGAACCAGGACCATGAAGGTCACCAAGCTGGTCAGCACGTGCGACATCAAGGACTGCCCGACGATTTACGCGACGGATCGCGGCACCTTCCTGGTGCAGGGTGAGACACCGACCGATCACGGGCTTCAGATTCCCGCTCACGAAACCCTGGTCGAGATCCCGATGGAACTGATCCAGAAGGCCATCCGTGACAACCTCATCTAGGACTCTCGGGGACCTCTTCGACACGTTCGAGCGTGAGGCGTTCCGCCTGGAAACCCTCGACGACTACAGCAAGTCCGGGAACGTCGACGCCTATCACGCGTTCCTCGCCGGGGAGCCGCAGCCGGACGACTACAACGCGGGCTGGGTCCAAGAGCTCCGCTCCCACACCGAGAAAGGAAAGCGGGTTTTCCGGGTGCACATTCTGTCCCGCCCGCTCACGGATTATCTTAGGTTCGAACTCGGGTGGGGCTACCGGAAGAACATGACCGGGGGTGAGGAGTTCTTCGTCCTCGACGTCACCGAAAAACCCAACCCACTGGAGAACGTTCCGGACTTCTGGTTCTTCGACTCCGAGTCCGTGGCTGTGATGAACTACGACGGAACCGGGAAGTACCTGGGATCGAAAGTGCTGCCACCGGAACGAACGGCGGAATTCACGCGGTACCGTGACGCGGCACTCGCGCACGCTGAACCGTTCACCGAATGGTGGGCCAAGTACGGGGCGTGAACAGAGCACAGCTTGGGGCCGCGCTGCGGGCGCTGCGAGTGGCATCCGGCAAGGAAGCCAAAGCAGTAGCCCGCAGCGCCCTCATGTCAAACTGTGGCCGGTCGACCGGTCCTCCCAGCCCGTTCCGCGGTCACCACGATTGCGGGCAGTTCCTTGATCTCGGCGGCCGTCGCCCCCACGTATGGGAGCACCTGAGAGGACGTAGCGCGTCCGCCGTGCATTTCGATCCGGGCCCGCACCTTGTCCTCAAGGCTGAGCGGCTGACGCTTCGCCTTCGGAGAGGTAGCCCCCTTGGTGATCCGGACGGCGTCCTGGACGGAACGGCGAACCAGGGTGAAGGCGGCCGGCAGCATCTCTTCCGTGACCGTCTCCGAGCACTCGTTTGAAGGTCGCTGACGTGGAGCAGCGGCTCTTGTGGATGGAGCAGGATCGGAAGCTCTCGGCCCGCACTCGGCGTCAGCGGTTCTCGTTCTTCTCCGGGATGATGGACTGGGCTGTGGTCAACGAGATCATCGGCCGGAACCGATGTTGACACCAGGCGCCGACGACCCACGGAGGCGTCAGAGGTCGCCTGATCCGCGTACGACAACAGCCCCCGGCATCACGCCGGGGGCTGCGCTATTTATGCAGGTCAGTGGCCGTTTTCAGCCCGGTACCCACCCAGGATTCTCCCAGCATGACGCCCAGGAACGGGCCAGAACGGGCCCCAACGGGCTGGAACCCGTAACCGTCTCCCCGGGCCGCCGAAACGGCTCCTGACCTGCAAAACCTTGCTAAGGCAGGTTCCTGGCCATCACGATCCGCTGGACTTGATTCGTGCCTTCGTAAATCTGGGTGATCTTCGCGTCGCGCATCATCCGCTCCACCGGGTAGTCCCGCGTGTAGCCGTAGCCGCCGAGCAGCTGGACCGCGTCGGTCGTGATCTCCATCGCGACGTCGGAGGCGAAGCACTTGGCCGCGGCACCGAAGAAGGTGAGGTCACCGTCGAGGCGCTCGGACTTGGCGGCGGCCGAGTAGGTGAGCTGGCGGGCCGCCTCCAGCTTCATGGCCATGTCGGCGAGCATGAACTGAATGCCCTGGAAGTCGGCGATCGGCTTGCCGAACTGCTTGCGCTCCTGGACGTAGCCCTTGGCGTAGTCGAGGGCGCCCTGGGCGATGCCGAGGGCCTGGGCCGCGATGGTGATGCGGGTGTGGTCCAGGGTCTTCATCGCGGTGGCGAAGCCGGTGCCCTCCTCGCCGATCATGCGGTCGGCGGGGATGCGGACGTTGTCGAAGTAGACCTCGCGGGTCGGGGAGCCCTTGATGCCGAGCTTCTTCTCCGGGGCGCCGAAGGAGACGCCCTCGTCCGACTTCTCGACGACGAAGGCCGAGATGCCCTTGGAGCGCTTGGTCGGGTCGGTGACGGCCATGACCGTGTAGTACTCGGAGACGCCCGCGTTGGTGATCCAGCGCTTCACGCCGTTGAGGACCCAGAAGTCGCCGTCGCGCACGGCCTTGGTCTTCATGCCGGCCGCGTCGGAGCCCGCGTCGGGCTCGGAGAGGCAGTACGAGAACATGCCGTCGCCCTTGGCGAGCGGGCCCAGGTACTTCTTCTTCAGGTCCTCGGAGCCGGAGAGGATCACCGGGAGGGAGCCGAGCTTGTTCACGGCCGGGATGAGGGAGGAGGAGGCGCAGACACGGGCCACCTCCTCGATCACGATGACCGTGGCGAGGGCGTCGGCGCCCGCGCCGCCGTACTCCTCGGGTACGTGCACCGCGTGCAGGTCCGCCGCGGTCAGGGCGTCCAGCGCCTCCTGCGGGAAGCGCGCCTCCTCGTCGACCGCCGCCGCGTGCGGGGCGATCTTCGCCTCGGCGAGCGCACGCACCGTCTCCCGGAGCATCTCGTGCTCCTCGGCCGGACGGTACAGGTCGAAATCGGTCGAACCCGCCAAGACGCTCACTCCCCAAGACGCTAACTACCGTTAAGTAACCCAATTTTAGAGCGCGACTCCCGAGATGGCCTACGCAATGCCCGCGTGAGCTTCACGACAGGGGTGGGCGAAAGGGAGGAAAGGGATCGGGAAGGGGTCGGGGAAGGGGTGGGCAAGCTGTGCGGACGGGCGGAAAACCTGGTCTTCGGGGGCACGACTATGCTCGTTCACCGCACGTCTGTCCGCATCTCACAGGAGCACTTCATGGCCCTCAGGATCACTGTGATCGGCACCGGCTACCTCGGCGCCACCCACGCCGCGGCCATGGCGGAACTGGGCTTCGAGGTACTCGGCCTCGATGTCGTGCCCGAGAAGGTCGAGATGCTCGGTGCCGGCAAGGTCCCGATGTACGAGCCGGGACTGGAGGAGCTGCTGGGCAAGCACGTCGAGGGCATCGCGGGGTCCACCGGACGGCTGCGGTTCACCACCTCCTGGGAGGAGGTGGCGGCCTTCGGCGATGTGCACTTCGTCTGCGTGAACACTCCGCAGAAGCATGGTGAGTACGCCTGCGACATGAGTTACGTGGACGCCGCGTTCGAGTCGCTGGCGCCCCACCTGACCCGGCCCGCCCTGGTCGTCGGGAAGTCGACCGTCCCGGTGGGCTCGGCGGCCCGGCTCGCGGCGCGGCTGGCGGAGCTGGCGCCGGTGGGTGCCGACGCGGAACTGGCCTGGAACCCGGAGTTCCTGCGCGAGGGCTTCGCCGTGAACGACACCCTGCACCCGGACCGGATCGTCGTCGGTGTGACGAGCGAACGGGCCGAGAAGCTGCTGCGCGAGGTGTACGCGGTGCCGGTCGCCGAGGGGTCGCCGTTCGTGGTGACGGACTTCCCGACCGCGGAGCTGGTGAAGACCGCAGCCAATTCGTTCCTGGCCACGAAGATCTCGTTCATCAACGCCATGGCGGAGGTCTGCGAGGCCGCCGACGGCGATGTGAAGAAGCTGGCCGAGGCGATCGGGCACGACGAGCGGATCGGCTCGAAGTTCCTGCGGGCCGGGATCGGCTTCGGCGGCGGCTGTCTGCCGAAGGACATCCGGGCCTTCATGGCACGCGCCGGTGAGCTGGGCGCGGACCAGGCGCTGACCTTCCTCCGCGAGGTCGACTCGATCAACATGCGGCGCCGCGGCCACATGGTGGAGCTGGCCCGGGAGGCCGTGGGCGGCGATTCCTTCCTCGGCAAGCGGGTGGCGGTGCTGGGCGCGACGTTCAAGCCGGACTCGGACGACGTACGGGACTCGCCGGCGCTGAACGTGGCGGGGCAGATCCATCTGCAGGGCGGCCAGGTCACGGTCTTCGACCCGAAGGGCATGGACAACGCCCGGCGGCTCTTCCCGACCCTCGGTTACGCGGACACGGCACTGGACGCGGTGCGCGGCGCCGATGTGGTGCTGCATCTGACGGAGTGGCGCGAATTCCGCGAGCTGGACCCGGCGACGCTCGGCGAGGTCGCGTCCCGCCGGATCATCCTGGACGGCCGCAACGCGCTCGACAGCGAGCTGTGGCGCGGGGCCGGCTGGACGTACCGGGCGATGGGCCGTCCGACGGCCTGATCCGAACGAAGGACCCTAAGGGCTGTCCCGACCCGGCCGCGCTCGCCGGTTTCTACGCGGGGCTGCTCGGCGGGGAGATCGTGCACGACGGGGAGGGCTGGGCGGAGCTGACCGGGGTCGCGGGCACGCTCCTCGCGTTCCAGGCCGCGCCCGGTCTCGTGCCGCCGCGGTGGCCGAGTGCGGACTCATCGCAGCAGGTCCATCTGGATCTGACCGTGGCGGATCTGACCGTGGAGGATCGGGACGCGGCGGAGAAGGAAGCGCTCGCGCTGGGCGCCACCGTGCTGGACGCCGAGAACCAGGAGCGGAGTTTTCGGGTGTACGCGGATCCCGCCGGGCACCCGTTCTGTCTCTGCGCCTGTCAGTAGACGACGTGTGGGGGCGCCCCGGAGGGCTCCCCCACACCCGACGTGACGGGACCGGCTCAGCCGGTCCGGCCGTCCAGCTGCTCGATCGTGGCGTGCGACGGGCCGCGGCGGGTGCGCAGCTCGCGCGCGACGTCCTCGGCGTCACGCAGCACCCGTACGGCGTTCTGCCAGGTGAGCTTGGCGAGGTCGGCGGTGGACCAGCCGCGGCCGAGCAGCTCCGCGATCAGGTTCGGGTAGCCGGCGACGTCCTGGAGGCCCTCCGGGAGGAAGGCCGTGCCGTCGTAGTCGCCGCCGATGCCGATGTGGTCGATGCCGGCGACCTCGCGCATGTGGTCGAGGTGGTCGGCGATGGTCGCCACGGTGGCCATCGGGCGCGGGTTGGCCGCTTCGAAGGCGGCGTGGATCTCCATGGCCTGCGCGGTGGTGTCGAGGTGGTGCAGGCCGTGCGCGCGCATGTTCTCGTCCGCGGCCAGGGTCCAGGCGACGGCCTCCGGCAGGACGAACTTCGGCACGAAGGTCGCCATGGCGATGCCGCCGTTGGCCGGGAGCCGGCCGAGGACGTCGTCGGGGATGTTGCGCGGGTGGTCGCAGATCGCGCGCGACGAGGAGTGCGAGAAGACCACCGGCGCCGTGGAGGTGTCGAGCGCGTCGCGCATCGTGGTGGCCGCCACGTGGGAGAGGTCGACCAGCATGCCGGTGCGGTTCATCTCCCGTACGACCTCGTGGCCGAACGGCGAGAGGCCGCCGACGCCGGGTTCGTCGGTCGCCGAGTCCGCCCAGGCGATGTTGTCGTTGTGCGTGAGCGTCATGTAGCGGACGCCCAGGGTGTGCAGGGCGCGCAGGGTGCCCAGCGAGTTGTTGATGGAGTGGCCGCCCTCGGCGCCCATCAGGGAGGCGATGCGGCCCTCGGCGCGGGCCGCCTCCATGTCGTCGGCGGTCAGTGCGCGCCGCAGGTCGGCGGGGTAGCGGCCGATCAGCTCCGCGACCACGTCGATCTGTTCCAGGGTGGCGCTGACGGCTTCGTCGCCCGCCATGTCGGTCCGTACGTAGACGGACCAGAACTGGGCGCCGACGCCGCCCGCGCGCAGCCGCGGGATGTCGGTGTGCAGATGGCCGGACTGGTCGGTGGCGATGTCGCGGGCGTCGAGGTCGTAACCGACCTGTTCGCGCAGCGCCCACGGCAGGTCGTTGTGTCCGTCGACGACGGGGTACTCGGCGAGGAGTTCCCTCGCCCGCTCCAGCTGCTGCACGGCCGCCTACTTCCCGAAGCCGAAGGAGTCGGCGCCCTGGACCTTGCTGCGGAGCCGCTTGCCCTTCTCCGTCGCCTGGTCGTTCAGCTCCTGCTGGAACTCCCGCATCCGGGCCAGCAGCTCGCCGTCGTGGGCGGCGAGGATGCGGGCGGCGAGCAGGCCCGCGTTGCGCGCGCCGCCGACCGAGACGGTCGCGACCGGCACACCGGCGGGCATCTGCACGATGGAGAGCAGGCTGTCCATGCCGTCCAGGTACTTCAGCGGGACCGGCACGCCGATGACGGGCAGCGGGGTGACGGAGGCGAGCATGCCGGGCAGATGGGCGGCGCCGCCCGCGCCCGCGATGATCGCCTTGAGGCCGCGGTCCGCCGCCTGCTCGCCGTACGCGATCATCTCGCGCGGCATGCGGTGGGCGGAGACGACATCGATCTCGTACGGGATCTCGAACTCGTCGAGGGCCTTGGCCGCCGCTTCCATGACGGGCCAGTCGGAGTCCGAGCCCATGACGATGCCGATGAGCGGTGCGGCGGTGGCGGGGGAGGTCATTCGGTGATCGTTCCTCGCAGGTAGTCGGCCGCGTGCCGGGCGCGCTCCCGCACGTCCGCCAGGTCGTCGCCGTAGGTGTTGACGTGTCCGACCTTGCGGCCGGGCTTCACGTCCTTGCCGTACATGTGGATCTTGAGCTGCGGGTCACGGGCCATGCAGTGCAGATACGCCTGGTACATGTCCGGGAAGTCGCCGCCGAGGACGTTGGACATGACCGTCCAGGTGGCGCGCGGGCGCGGGTCGCCGAGCGGCAGGTCGAGCACGGCGCGGACGTGGTTGGCGAACTGCGAGGTGATCGCGCCGTCCTGCGTCCAGTGGCCGGAGTTGTGCGGGCGCATGGCCAGCTCGTTGACCAGGATGCGCCCGTCACGGGTCTCGAAGAGTTCGACCGCGAGGTGGCCGACGACACCGAGCTCGGAGGCGATCTTGAGCGCGAGCTGCTGGGCCTCGCCGGCGAGTCGCTCGTCCAGCTCGGGGGCCGGGGCGATCACCGTGTCGCAGACCCCGTCGACCTGGATCGACTCGACGACCGGGTAGGCGACGGCCTGGCCGTGCGGCGAGCGGACGATGTTGGCCGCCAGCTCCCGTACGAAGTCGACCTTCTCCTCGGCCAGGACCGCGACGCCGGCCCGGAAGGGCTCGGCCGCGTCCGCCTCGGAGCGGACCACCCAGACGCCCTTGCCGTCGTAGCCGCCGCGGACCGTCTTGAGGATGACGGGGAAGCCCCCGGCCTCCTCGGCGAAGGCGGCGGCATCGGCCGGGTCCTTCACGATGCGGTGGCGGGGGCAGGGCGCGCCGATCTCGGTGAGCTTCGCGCGCATCACCCCCTTGTCCTGGGCGTGCACCAGCGCGTCGGGTCCCGGGCGCACGGGGATGCCGTCCGCCTCCAGGGCCCGCAGGTGCTCGGTCGGTACGTGCTCGTGATCGAAGGTGATCACGTCACAGCCGCGCGCGAAGGCACGCAGCGTGTCCAGGTCGCGATAGTCGCCGACGACGACTTCGCTCACCACCTGGGCCGCCGAGTCCTGGGGGGTGTCGCTGAGGAGCTTGAACTTGATGCCGAGGGGGATGCCCGCCTCGTGGGTCATACGGGCGAGCTGACCGCCGCCGACCATGCCGACTACCGGGAACGTCACTCCTCCAGGGTATCCGCCGCCCCGGGGAGCTCCCGACGACGCCCTCCGGCCGCCCCGCCGGGCGGTCGTGTCACAGCATCGCCACACCACTCACGGCATCCACGGGCGACGCGGGGACGGGCTGGTTAGCATGACCGGGTTGACGTAACCGACAGACGGGCTGAGCGATCACCATGAGCGAACGGGGCGCACTGCGGGCGCGGCTGGAGCTGCTGGCCCGGGAAGTCGCCAAGTTCGGCGTGGTCGGCGCGGTCGGCCTGGTGGTCAACATGGCGGTGTCCAACCTGCTCTGGCGCTACACGGACATCCCGACGGTACGGGCCGGTCTGCTGGCCACCGTCGTCGCCATCCTCGGCAACTACATCGGCTTCCGCTACTGGACGTACCGGGACCGCGACAAGAGCGGACGGACCCGCGAGCTGACGTTGTTCCTGCTGTTCAGCGCGGTGGGCGCGGTCATCGAGACCGGTGTGCTGTACACGGCGACGTACGGCTTCGGATGGAACAGCCCGCTCCAGAGCAATGTCTTCAAGATCCTCGGGATCGGCATCGCGACGCTGTTCCGCTTCTGGTCCTACCGGACGTGGGTGTTCAAGGCGCTGCCCGTCGAGAAGGCCGCGATGCCCGCCGAGAAGGCCGTGCCCGGTGGCACCGAGGGCTTCCTGAAGCAGGGGCGGACGGAGCAGGTGCCGCGGGTCGAGGCGGATTCGGTACGGCGATGACGGTCGGTGACGGACCGCGCCCGCCGCTCACCGCACCGGGCGTTCCGGTTCCTGCCGTTTCAGGGCCACTCGGCTGAGGAACAGGGCGAAGACCGCGGGCTGCTGCTGGAGCAGTTCGAGGCGGCCGCCGTCCGCCTCCGCGAGGTCCCTGGCCACCGCGAGGCCGATGCCGGTGGAGTTGCGGCCGCTGATCGTCCGCTCGAAGATCCGGGCGCCCAGGTCGGGGGGAACCCCCGGGCCCTCGTCCGTGACCTCGATGACCGCCTGGTTTCCGGTGACCCGGGTGCGCAGCGCGACCGTACCGCCGCCGTGCATCAGTGAGTTCTCGATCAGCGCGGCCAGCACCTGGGCGACCGCGCCCGGCGTGCCGACGGCCCGCAGCCCCTGCTTCCCGGAGCGGACGATGGCACGGCCCGCGCTCCGGTAGGCGGGACGCCACTCCTCGATCTGCTGCTTGACGACCTCGTCGAGGTCGAAGACGACGGCGGAGCCGGTACGCGGATCGCGGGCGTTGGTCAGCAGCCGCTCCACCACGTCGGTGAGCCGCTCGACCTGGGTGAGGGCGATGTTCGCCTCCTCCTTCACCGTATCCGGGTCGTCGGTGACCGAGATCTCCTCGATCCGCATGGAGAGCGCGGTGAGCGGCGTACGGAGCTGGTGGGAGGCGTCGGCGGCCAGCCGGCGTTCCGCGGTCAGCATCCGGGCGATCCGCTCCGCGGAGGCGTCCAGGACGTCGGCGACCCGGTCCAGCTCCGGCACCCCGTACCGCTTGTGGCGCGGTCGCGGATCGCCGGAGCCCAGGCGTTCGGCGGTCTCGGCCAGGTCGGTCAGCGGTGAGGTCAGCTTGTTGGCCTGGCGTACGGCCAGGAGCACGGCGGAGACGATGGCCAGCAGCGCCACCGCGCCGATGATCATCAGGGTGCGGCCGACCTCGCGGGTGACCGCGGAGCTGGATTCCTCGACGGTGACCCGCTCGCCCCGCTCCCCCTCGGCCGTGCTTCTGATCACGCTGCCGGTGGGGCGCTTGCCGATTTCGAGGGGCGCACGGCCGGGGATCTTGATCAGCGCGTAGCGCTTGCTGGCGATCTGCTGGGAGAGCAGCACGGAGGTGATCCGCTCGTCCTCCATCAGCCGGCTCTCGACGACGTTGATCAGCCGCAGCGCCTCGGAGTCGACGCTCTCCTGGGCGCTGTTGCTGATCGTGCGGGTCTCGACGATGACGAGGGAGACGCCGAAGACGGCGATCACCACGAGCACCACGGCGAGCGTGGAGTTGATCAGTCTGCGGCGCATGAGTGCTTCCGCACGTCAGCTCTTCTCGAAGCGGAAGCCGACGCCCCGTACGGTCGCGATGTAGCGGGGGTTGGCGGCGTCGTCGCCGAGCTTCTTGCGGAGCCACGAGATGTGCATGTCGAGGGTCTTCGTCGACGACCACCAGGTGGTGTCCCAGACCTCGCGCATCAGCTGGTCCCGGGTGACGACCCGGCCGGCGTCGCGGACCAGGACCCGCAGCAGGTCGAACTCCTTGGCCGTGAGCTGGAGTTCCTCCTCGCCCATCCAGGCGCGGTGCGACTCGACGTCGATCCGGACGCCGTGCGTCGCGGGCTGCGGCGCGGGCTCGGTGGCGCCGCGGCGCAGCAGGGCCCGGACGCGGGCGAGCAGTTCGGCGAGGCGGAAGGGCTTGGTGACGTAGTCGTCGGCGCCCGCGTCGAGGCCGACGACGGTGTCCACCTCGTCCGCGCGGGCGGTCAGCACCAGGATCGGCACGGTGTGACCCTCGGCACGGAGCCTGCGGGCCACTTCGAGGCCGTCCATCCCGGGCAGTCCCAGGTCGAGCACGACCAGGTCGATTCCGCCCTGGAGGCCGGCGTCGAGTGCGGTCGGACCGTCTTCACGGACCTCGACCTCGTAACCCTCCCGACGCAGGGCGCGGGCCAGTGGCTCCGAGATGGATGCGTCGTCCTCGGCGAGCAGTACACGGGTCATGCAGTGATGGTAGTCCGCGCGGAGGGGATGCCGTGAGGTGATCCAGAAGCCCTGCGGGTCTGCGAAATAAACGGGGAGTTGCCTTTGAATATGGGAGCGCGGTTCCATTGAAACCTGTGATCCATCTCTCAAGTCCGTTCATATCCGGCACTGTCGTGTCGTATGGTTGCTCGACGCCTGTTGCACTACTCAAGGACCCTTGGGCAGCTTTTAGTGCCAAGGGTCTCTTTTGTTGGCCGACTGGTACCCGCCAGTCGCGGACTCAGTGAATGACCTGTGGCCGGGCCCGGAGCGCGAGGATGCGCACCGGGCGTGGATCCCGATGCGGTCGGTCCCCGTCCCCTTCAGCCGACTCCTTCGCGAGTCCGGCGGCCGGGACGAATCCCCTCTCAGGCGTGAGGGGTGGGGCGTGCCCGTGCCGGTGCCGGCCTCCCCCCACCGGGCGCACCACGCTCACAAGGCGTAGCGTCCCGAGCACACAAGGATCGACCATGGCGTCCAGCCTGACGAAGGACCCGGCCAGTACACCTGGATCCGCGAAGACCTTCTTCGGCCACCCCCGCGGCCTGGCCACTCTCTTCATGACCGAGATGTGGGAGCGCTTCAGCTTCTACGGCATGCGGGCCCTGCTTCCGCTCTACCTGGTCTCCAATTCCGGCCTGCACATGAACGCGGCCACGGCCACCGCGATCTACTCCATCTACATGGCGATGGTGTATCTGCTGGCCATGCCCGGCGGCTGGTTCGGCGACCGGGTCTGGGGGCCGCGCAAGACGGTCACCATCTCGGCCGTGATCATCATGCTGGGCCACCTGACGCTCGCGCTGCCGGGCTCCGGCACCTTCTTCGCAGGTCTGGCGCTGGTCGCGCTCGGATCCGGTCTGCTGAAGGCCAACATCTCGACGATGGTCGGCCACCTCTACAACGGTCCGGACGACGCGCGTCGCGACGGTGGCTTCACCGTCTTCTACATGGGCATCAACCTCGGTGCCTTCGCCGCGCCGCTGATCATCGGCACGATCGGCGAGAAGGTGAACTGGCACCTCGGCTTCACCATCGCCGCGGTCGGCATGGCGCTGGGTCTGGCCCAGTTCCTGATCGGTACGCGCCACCTCAGCGCACGCAGCAGCGTCGTCCCGAAGCCGCTGTCGGCCGAGGAGCGCCGGACGACCCTGCGCAAGGGCCTGCTGTGGCTGATAGTGGCCGTCGTCTTCTACGGCGTGCTCGTCGCCACCGACGTCTACACGCTGAACTGGGCGCTCGTCCCGATCACCGTCGCCGGTCTGCTCATCCCGGTCGCGGTGCTGGTGCGGATCAAGCGGGACCGGGACCTTTCGAAGACCGAGCAGTCGAAGATGTCCGGCTACATCTGGTTCTTCGTCGCCGCGGCCGTGTTCTGGATGATCTACGACCAGGGCGGCTCCACGCTGTCACTCTTCGGTGAGTCCTCCACCACCAACAGCCTGTTCGGTGTGGACTTCCCGACCTCCTGGTACCAGTCGGTCAACCCGGTCTTCATCATGGCGCTGGCCCCGGTCGTCGCCTGGATATGGCTGGCACTGAACCGGCGCGGCAAGGAGCCGAGCACGGTCGTCAAGTTCGGCTCGGGCCTCTTCCTGGTCGGTGTCTCCTTCCTCGTCTTCATGCTGCCGCTGACCATGACGACGGACGGCGACAAGGTCAGCCCGATGTGGCTGGTGTCGATCTACTTCCTGCAGACCGTCGGTGAGCTCTGCCTCTCCCCGGTCGGCCTGTCGGTCACCACGAAGATGGCGCCCGCGAAGTACGGCAGCCAGATGATGGGTGTCTGGTTCCTCGCGGTCACCGCGGGCGACTGCACCACCAGCCTGCTGTCGCTGGCGGGGGTCGACCTGAACAAGACCGGCATGGTGGGTCTGGAGGCGGCGCTCGCGATCGTCGCGGCGTTCGCGATCTGGATGTACCGGAAGAAGGTCACCCAGCTCATGGGCGACGTGCGCTGACGCGCTGAACGCGTATCGCCCGCACAGCTGAACGCGTACCGCCCGTACACAAGGGCCTCCGCACCGGTCGACGGTGCGGAGGCCCTTGTGCCGTTGTTACGGGAGCCGGCTCACCTGGTGCCGCGCAGCCTGCGCCACGGGGTGAAGGTGAACACGGCGCCGCCGAGCAGGATCGCCGTGCCCGCGACCAGGCCCAGGGCGCGCAGGGTGCCGTTGTCCTCGGCCCCGGTGGCGGCCAGTCCGCCGCCGGAGGCCGTGCCGCCGGCCGTCGAGCCGGAGGCGCCCGTGGAGCCCGTGGTGGCGGAGCCGGAGGCGCCGCCCTGCTGGGCGGTGGTGTCGAGCTCCAGCGACGGGGTCACCGAGCCCTTGACCTTGCACGGGATGTTGATCTTCGAGGCGCCCAGGGTGACGTCGATCGTCAGGGTGCCGGGGCTGAGCGTGGACTTGCCGGACGCGCCGGGCTTGTAGGTGCCGGTCATGTCGGAGAGATCGACCGGCTTGCCCTGCTCCAGCGGTTCGGCGTTGGCGGGTCCGGTGACCTTCACCGAGCCCTTGTCGGCGCCGCCCATGGTGATGTCCATGGACGGCTTGAGCGCACCGGCCGGCAGTGCGGCCGGGCTGTCCATCACGCCCTTGGCCGTCTTGACCGTGAGGGCGTAGCTCCCGCCGCTCTTCTTGGCGTTGATCGTCACCTTGGAGGCGATGTCGGGCGGTCCCGGGGACGTACAGGTGAAGTGGACCGCGACCTCCTTGCCGGGGAAGTCGGTCTGTCCGCTGCCGCCGCCGGAGCCCGAGGTGGTGCCGCCCGCCGTCGTACCGCCCGCGGTGGTGGAGCCCGTGGTGGTGCCGCCCGCGGTCGTGGATCCGGAGGTCGTACCGCCCGCGGTCGTGGAACCGGTCGTCGAGCCGCTCGTGGTGCCGCTCGTCGTACCGCCCGCGGCGGTGGATCCGCCGCCGTCCGTGACCTTGATGGTCGCGCCCGGCTGCACGGTCTCCTTCGGACTGCATTTGGTGTCCGTGGAGATCGGCTTGGAGACGTTGATGTTGTACGCGTCCGGCGTCAGCGTGATCTCACCGGCCTTCTCCAGCTTCAGCGTGCCCTTCATGTCGGGCAGCACCATGGCGCTGTTCTTGGGGATCGGCGGGTTCTGCCGCGGCCCTTCCATCTGCACGGTGCCCGTGGCTGCGCCGCCCACCTTGAGGGTGCCGGTCGGCTTGACCGTGTCCTTGTCCAGGTCGAGCACGTCGGGGTTCTTGG
The DNA here is from genome assembly GCF_042882135.1 of Streptomyces sp. NPDC058240. Lineage (NCBI taxonomy): Bacteria > Bacillati > Actinomycetota > Actinomycetes > Kitasatosporales > Streptomycetaceae > Streptomyces > Streptomyces sp. NPDC058240. The sequence continues at coordinate 345,349 of NZ_JBHVWT010000005.1, read as the reverse complement.
AAGCGGCCTCGACCGTCTTCCAGACCACCTCGACGGTGTCCCCGACCTTGGCCTCGGCGGGCGCGGTCAGCTGCACCTCGGTGGTGCCCTGCACGGCCGGCAGCCCGGAGATGGGCGGCGGAATGCACTCCGTCCTGTACGAGACGTCGGCGGCCTGGGCCGGACTCGCGGCCAGCAGCATGCCCGCGCCGCCGAGCATCATCGCGACTCCCGCCGCGACGGTCCTGCGTTGCGTACTCACGAATGTCCCTTCGTCGTCGGTCTGTTCTCTGACGGTGCGGAATCGGGTGTGAACCACGGCAGTGCGGCCGTGGTGGTGGACGGGTCGTCGGTGGGCGCGGTCGCGGGGTCCGCGGCGCGCCCCGGTGCGCGGCGGCGCCTCGGGATCTTCGCGGACTTCGCGGACTTCGCGGTGGCATCGGCCGGTCCCGGCGGGCGGTGGCGTCCGGCGGGGCCCGGGGCGCGCGAGGAGCGGGGCCGTACCTTGTCGACGATCGCCATGCCGATCCGGAACACGGCGGCCGGTACGACGAGGCACAGCAGGATCCAGAAGAGCGTGACGCCCCAGGGGCGGCCGACCCCCCACGGCTGTTCGGCCAGCACCTTGCCGCCGTACCTGAGCGAGACCTGGTAGTCGCCGTGGGCGCCCGCCGTCAGTTCGACCGGCAGCTCGATCTGCGCCTTGCGGCCGGACCCGATGGTCCCGCGCCACTGCCGCTCCTCCCACTGCGGGGCGAAGACGCCGTGTGCGGTACCGATCTCGAAGACCGGGTCCTTGACGGGCGCGGAGCCCAGGTTGCCCACGGTGAAGACCAGTTGCCGGGCGGGCGGGGCGCCGAACCAGGTGAGGATCCCGCTGTCGCCCTCCAGCCTCGTGGTGGCGAGCACCGCGAGCCTGCCGCCCCCGGACTCCTTGGGCAGCGGGGCGATCGGGTGGCCCGCGACGACGAACCCGGCGTCGGCGGCGGCCTGTTCCCCGGTGACGGTGGCGACATGCACCACGCAGGGGCAGGGCACGGGCGGTTCGGCGACCGGCATCTTCTTACGGAAGGCGCCCTTGGCATCGGTCGTGACGGCCCGGCCCTCGGCGTTGGCGCAGGAGTTGGTGCCGCCGATCACGCCGCGGTCCGGCGCGGACCGTCCGCAGATCAGCATCATCAGCAGTGCCTTCGGGCGCCAGCCGCTGCCCTTCACGGTGATCTCACCGCCCTTGCCCGCCTGCTGCTTGGAGAGGGTGACCACGGGCTTCGCCTCCGCGGCCCGCGTGACCGCCGCCTCGGCTCCGGTCGCGGGGAGCATCGGCAGGGCGGGCAGCAGGGCCACGAGCAGCGCGACGAACAGCGCGACGGCCCACCGCTGGTGGCCGCTGCGGAGTGCTGCCGGTCCGGCCTGTCCAGTCACGATTCCGCTCCCGTCTTCGCCAAGTGCCTGCTCCCGGAGTGCTGCTGGTCGCCCGATGGCCGTCCGGGCCGCTCCTCGTCGCCCGGTGACCGTCCCGGCCGTTGTTCGTCGTCCGGCTGCCGGTCGCGCGACCACCTGCGCCGGTACGCGTACGTCCCCGCCCCGGCGGCGGCCAGGACCAGCAGCGCGCCGACGCTCAGCGGCGCCCACGGGACGAAGACCGCACGGGCCGTCGCCTCGCCGTGCGCGCCGCCCGCCGCCGTGACGCGCAGTCGTACGGTCGCCGAGTCGAGCGCGGGGACGTCCCGCCACGGCTCGGTGAGCCTGACGCGCTGTCCGGGCCGCACCCGCACCCGCAGGGTGCGGGCCTCGCGCCGCAGCAGCGTCCCGAACACCCCGTCGGCGCGGACGGCGATCCGCGGGGCGAGGACCGCGTTGCCGCGGTTGACCAGCGTGTAGTGGATGGCCCGCCCGGACACGCTGACGTCCTCGACGGTGAGCGCGGCCAGCGTCGGCCCGCCGACCCGCAGCCGGACCGGTACGCCCACCGAGCGGTCGCCGCCGCGCACGACGATCGCGCCGGGGTGGTCGCCGGGCGTCGCACCGGCCGGCACCGTGACGGTGAACGGCACATCGGCCCGGGTGCGGGCCGGGACGGTCACCTCGGTGACGGCGGTCCGCAGCCAGCGCCCGGCCCCGGTCGCGCCCTCGCCCCCGGCGCGTACGCCGGAGCCGCCGCTCTTCGCGTGGTCCGCGTCGGCGCCGCTCAGCCGCACGGTGACCGGGGACGGGCCGGGGTTGGTGACGGAGAGCCGGTCCTGCAGAACGGTGCCGGGCGGGCCCTCCAGATAGAAGTACGGTCTGCCGCCCGTGCCGGAACCGCTCACCGCGGGCCGCGCCGTCCACGAAGCGGCGCCCGGATGCGACGGAGGCGGCGTCGCGGCGCCGGCCACCGGTGTCATGGCGAGGGCACACAGCAGTACGGCAACGGCGAGTCGGGCGGCGTGACCGGTCGGCGACGGCATGGGCGGCTCCCTGGTGCGTGACGGCGGCGGCTGGGTCCGGCAGAACCGCCCTATCGGACCGCGGCCCCCTGCCCGCGCCTGGTCAGCCAGAGCACCCCGGCCGCACCGGTCAGCAGCACCGTGCCGCCCAGCGTGCCGAGTGCCACGGCCGAGTCGAGCGGGCCGGTCTTCGGCAGCTGCCCGCCGCCGTCCGGGGTGCTCTGCGCGTTGCCCGCGGCCGTCACATCGAGCTGCAGCGACGGTCCCGGGTTGTTGGAGGGGGTGCAGGTCGTGGTCGTACCGAGTGCCTTGATGGTGAGCACCCCTGCGGTGAAGTCGACCTTGCCGCTCTTCTTCGGGGTGTACGTACCCGACAGGTCACTGATCTTGATGGGGGTGTTGGCGGGTATCGCGGCGGAGTTCGGTGGGCCGGAGACCTGGACCTGGCCCGGGTCGGCACCACCCACCTTGATGACCGCGCTGGGGTTCATCGCCCCCTTGCCCAGTTCGACGGGGCTGGAGGAGACGCCCTTCTGGAAGGACATCGTGAGCCGGTAGCCACCGCCGCTCTTGACGCTCTTGATGTCGATGGGAGACACGGCGCTCTTGTCGCCGATCGGGGTCTTGCACTTGTAGTCGACGTCCACGACCGTGGCGTGGGCGGCGGGCGCGGCCATCAGCACCACCGTGCCCGCCAGCGCGGACGCCAGCGCGAGAGCTGTTCGCTTCTGGTAGGACACCTGAGTTCCCCTCATGCCGGAAGTCGCCGCACGCCGGTGCTGACCGACGCAAGTTACTGACGACACATCAGATCGGGCGCTCAAGGTACGCCCGGCGCCTTGTGGAGGGAAGACAAAGAGCGCGCCGATCCGGCGCGCTCTTCGGTGGTGCGAACGGCGGGGCGGTGCACCCCGGAAGTACGGCCTGCGGCCTACGCGGGCGCGGCCAGCTCCGCCCAGACGGTTTTCCCGGACCGGCCGGGCACCCGCAGGACACCCCAGTCCAGGCAGAGCCGCTGCACGATGAACATGCCGTGCCCGCCGGGCCGTCCGGCCCGGTGCGGGGTGCGCGGCGCGGGCTGTCCCGCGCCCGAGTCGACGACCTCCACCCGCAGCACCTTCGCCGTGCAGGCGATGCGCATCTCCTCGGGGCCGTCGGCATGCAGACAGGCGTTGGTGACCAGCTCGGAGACGACCAGCAGGACGTCCTCGGCGGCGGCCCGGCCATCGGCGCTCGACGCGGGGAGCCAGCCCCATTCATGAAGCGCCTGGCGGGCGAAGTCGCGGGCGGTCGGCACGATGCCGCTGACCCCCCGCAGCGACAGGGTGCGCCACTGTCGCTCGGCCGGCTCGGGGGAGGCCGCGCCGGCGCCCGCGTCCGCGTCCACGCCTGCGCCCTGCGGCTCACGGCCGAGGTCGCCCGGCGGATGCTGCCGGGTGGTGCTCATCAGCGCTTCACCTCACCGATTCACCATGTCGCCATCGAACAGTTACAGATACAGAGTGTGCGGGGCGCCCACGGCTCCGCCGGATGTCTTCTGCCCGGCCGAATCGTGACAACACCCACTTCGCCTACGCGGATCGCGTGACACCGGCAACACATGAGGCGCCCGGGGTCGCGATACGCGCCGCGGTCAGGTGTCCAGGGCCGCTTCGAGGGAGTCGTGGACGGTGAAGACCGCCTCGGCCCCGGTGATCTCGAAGACCCTCGCCACCACCGGCAGCATTCCGGCCAAATGGACCCCTCCCCCGGCCGCTTCCGCCTTCAGGCGGGCACCGAGCAACACATTGAGCCCGGTGGAATCACAGAATTCGAGTCCCGAGCAGTCGACCACCAGGCGTACTCGCCCTTGCTCGACCGCGTGCTCCAGGGGCTCCCGCAACAGATCCGCCGTGTGGTGATCCAGCTCACCCACCGGCGTCACGACCTCGCTGCACCCTTCGGTCCGGACCTCGACCTGAAGTCGACCCCGGTTCGCACTGCCGACCGTCCCGCGGTCCATGCCCGTCCCTCTTCGCCGTTCGTCACTGCCTGCGTCTCTGCGTGCGCAGATGCGTATGTGCTGCCTCTGACGTTCTTGAAACAGTACGCGGTCTGTGCGCCACGCGATACCCGAAGACCTCAACAAACCGGACATATAGCGTCAATTGGCGCTTGTAACTGCCCGTCCGGACCGGGTAAGGGTAAGGGGACACCCAAAACACGACCGGCTTCGGAGGCGCCGCTTCACCGCAGGAACACGTATGGGCATCGGCAGCCATATGCCGAGAACGATGGAGGAGACCATGTCACCCCGGCTCGACGGACCGCGTCCCCACAACGCGACGTCAGCATGTCCTCAGGGACTGACCCACTCAGACTCCCCTGCTGCGAGCGCCGAGAACGGCACCCGCAGCAGCACCAGCACCAGCACCAGCACCAGCACCAGCACCAGCACCACCGTCACCATCAGTGACACCAGCACCATCAGCGACACGGGCGACGCGAGCGGCACCGGCCGCATCGGTGGCTTCGACCGCATCGGCGCCGACGACCACGGCATGAGCGGCGGTCTCGAAGGACTTCCCGAGATCCCGCCTTTCGACGAGGTGGGCCCGCTGGACGCCAGGGCGTTGTCGAAGACGCTCTTCGAACGGCTCGAATCCCTCGAAGAGGGCACCCACGAGTACTCGTACGTCCGCAATACGCTCGTCGAACTGAACCTGGCCCTGGTCAGGTTCGCCGCCTCCCGGTTCCGCTCCCGCAGCGAGCCGATGGAGGACATCGTCCAGGTCGGCACCATCGGCCTGATCAAGGCGATCGACCGTTTCGAGCTCAGTCGTGGCGTGGAGTTCCCCACGTTCGCGATGCCGACCATCGTCGGCGAGATAAAGCGCTTCTTCCGCGACACCAGCTGGTCCGTGCGCGTCCCGCGCCGGCTGCAGGAGCTGCGGCTCGACCTGGCCAAGGCGGGCGACGAGCTCGCCCAGCAACTGGACCGATCGCCCACTGTGGGCGAGCTCGCCGACCGCCTCGGCATCACCCACGACGAGGTCGTCGAGGGCATGGCCGCGAGCAACGCGTACACCGCGAGCTCGCTGGACGCCAAGCCCGAGGAGGACGAGCACGAAAGCGCGCTGGCGGACCGTATCGGCTACGAGGACCACGGGCTCGAAGGCATCGAGTACGTCGAGTCCCTGAAGCCGCTGATCGCCTCGTTGCCGCGCCGCGACCGCACGATCCTCTCCCTCCGGTTCGTCGCCAACATGACGCAGTCGGAGATCGGTGAGGAGCTGGGCATCTCCCAGATGCATGTGTCGCGGCTGCTCTCCCGCACGCTGGTCAAGCTGCGCAAGGGCCTGACCCTGGAGGAGTGAACGGGCACGCGCCGCCCGCTCGTTCAGCATCCGAGAGGCGCACCGCGAAAACGTGCGGAAGGACCTGCCCCGGCAAAGGGGCGGGTCCTTCCGCACGTTTGACACCGTGTCACGGGTGCCGGGTGAGGCTCAGACGGTGCGTTCGCCGTGCCGCCAGACCGCGTGGACCAGCGGAACGCCCGGCCGGTAGGCGAGGTGGACATGGCTGGGCGCGTCGAGGAGCACCAGGTCGGCACGGGCGCCGGGGGCGATGCGGCCGATGTCGGTACGGCGCAGGGCCGCGGCACCGCCCGCGGTGGCGGACCAGAGGGCCTCGTCGGGCGTCATGCCCATGTCGCGTACGGCGAGGGCGATGCAGAAGGGCATGGAGGACGTGAACGACGAGCCCGGGTTGCAGTCGGTCGAGAGCGCGACGGTGGCGCCCGCGTCGAGGATGCGGCGGGCGTCGGGCCAGGTGGCGCGGGTGGAGAACTCGGCTCCGGGGAGCAGGGTGGCGACGGTGCTGCCCTGGGCCAGGGCATCGACGTCGGCGTCGGTGAGGTGGGTGCAGTGGTCGGCGGACGCGGCGTCGAGTTCGACGGCGAGCTGGACGCCGGGGCCGTGTCCCAGCTGGTTGGCGTGGACGCGGGGGTGCAGGCCCTTCGCCATGCCCGCGGTCAGGATCGCGCGGGCCTGGTCGCCGTCGAAGGCGCCCTTCTCGCAGAAGACGTCGATCCAACGGGCGTACGGGGCACAGGCGTCGAGCATCGCTCCGGTGACCAGGTCGACGTAGCCGGCCGGGTCGTCGGCGTAGTCCGGGGAGACGATGTGGGCGCCGAGGTAGGTGACCTCCTCGGTGTGTTGGGCGGCGATGCGCAGGGCGCGGGCCTCGTCCTCGACGGTGAGGCCGTAGCCGGACTTGGTCTCGAAGGTGGTGGTGCCCTGGCGCAGCGCCTCGGCGAGGTAGCGGGCGACGTTGGCGGCGAGCTCTTCGTCGGTGGCGGCGCGGGTGGCAGCGACCGTGGTCCTGATGCCGCCCGCGCTGTAGGCGCGGCCGGACATCCGGGCGTTGAACTCCTCGGTGCGGTCGCCCGCGAACACCAGGTGGGAGTGGGAGTCGACGAAGCCGGGGATCATCGCCCGGCCGCCCGCGTCGACGGCGTTGTCAGTGGCGGGTGCTTTGCTTGATTCACCGGTCCAGACGACCCGGTCGCCCTCGATGACGACGGCCGCGTCCTGGATGGAACCCAGGGGGGAATCCGCGCGCAGGGAGGGGTCGTTGGTGACCAGGCTGGCGATGTTGGTGATGGCGGTCGTCGTCATCGGGGGGCTGCTCTCCTTGCGGGGGTCCGGTCTCAGGGGCTGTCGGGTGACCTCGGACCGGGCGGCCACGCCCTGGCACGCACGCTTCCCGCGTTGTCGTCGGTCGACGACGCTCCGCGTCGCCTCCCTCCTCCGCCTTGGAATCGCACGCACCAGACCGCGTCCGCTTTTCCGGTCCGAGGTCACCCGACAGCCTCTCAGCCGTGCAGGGCGGCGATGGCCGAGGCGAGTGCTGCGGGTACGTCCTCGACGAGTGCGTGCCGCCCGTCGCGGACGATGTGCCGGCCTGCCACGACCGTGTGCCGCACATCGGCCGCGGAGGCGGCGAATACGACCGCTTCGGCGGCAAGTCTGGGCACCGGTCCCGCTGTTCTGACGGAATCCAGGGCGACGGTCGCCAGATCGGCGGGCGCACCGGGCTCGATGACGCCCGCCTCGGGCCGACCGAGCGCCGCGTGTCCGTCGACGGTCGCGGCGCGCAGCAGGGCGGCCGCCGTCCAGTGACCGCGCGCCCGGGTGCGCAGGCGCTCGTCGAGCTCCATCGCGCGGGCCTCTTCGAAGAGGTCGATCACGGCGTGGCTGTCGCTGCCGAGGGAGAGCGGCGAGCCGGCGCGCTGGAGGGCGACGGCGGGGCCGATTCCGTCGGCGAGGTCGCGTTCCGTGGTGGGGCACATGCAGGTGCCGGTCGCCGAGGAGCCGAGGAGCGCGATGTCCTCGGCGGTGAGGTGGGTGTTGTGGACACCGGTGGTGCGCGGGCCGAGGACCCCGTGGTCGGCGAGGAGCCGGGTGGGTGTGCAGCCGTGGGCGGCGAGGCAGGCGTCGTTCTCCGCGGTCTGCTCGGAGAGGTGGACATGGAGCGGGGCCTGCCGCTCCTCGGCCCAGGCGGCCACGGTGGCGAGCTGTGCGGCGGGCACGGCGCGCACGGAGTGGACGGCCGCGCCGATCAGGGCGTGGTCGCCGCCCTTGAGGAGGGAGGCGCGTTCGGCCCAGGCGTCCGCGGTGGTGTCGGAGAAGCGCAGCTGGTGCCGGTCGGGCTGCTGGTACTGGGTGGGGCGCTTGCCGAATCCGGCGGAGAGGTAGGCGGTGTCCAGCAGCGTGATCCGGATACCGGCCTCGCCCGCCGCCGCGATCAGGGCCTCGCCCATCGCGTTCGGGTTGTCGTACGGGGTGCCGCCCGGCGCGTGGTGCAGATAGTGGAATTCGCCGACCCCGGTGATGCCCGCCAGCGCCATCTCGGCGTACACGGCACGGGCGAGGTCGTAGTACGAATCGGGGGTGAGCCGGGAGGCGACCTGGTACATGGTCTCGCGCCAGGTCCAGAAGGTGCCGGAGCCGACCTGGACGGTGGAGCGCAGGGCACGGTGGAAGGCGTGCGAATGGGTGTTGGCGAGCCCGGGAACGGTGAGCCCGCGCAGCACGGTGGCGCCCGGCGGCGGGGTGGCGACGCCGGTGCGGACGCCCGCGATCAGCCCGTCGGAGACGTCCAGGGCGACGCCCGGCTCGACATGGGTGCCGAGCCAGGCGTGGGACAACCAGTACGTCACGGTGGCGGGCCTGCCCGTCGGTTGCGTTGTCAGCTGCACGCGAGACCTTCCAGTACGTCGGCGAGTGCGATCACCCCGGCCACGCAGTCGTCCTCGCCCGCGTGCTCGGCCGGAGAGTGCGAGATCCCGGTGGGGTTCCGTACGAACAGCATGGCGGTAGGGACCGAAGCGGACAAAATACCCGCGTCGTGTCCGGCGCCGGTGCCCAGGACGGGTACCGCCCGGTCGGCGCCACCGCCGTCCCGGCCGTCCTGGCCGTCCCGGCCCGCGAGGATCTTGCCGAGCTCGTCGCGCAGGGCGTGCTCGAACTCGACGACGGGAGTGAAGGACTCCCGTACGACATCGAGGTCGATCCCGGCCCGCTCGGCGTGCTCCCTGGCGGCCCGTTCGACACCGCCGACCACGGCGTCGAGGGACGCCTGGTCGGCGGCGCGGGAGTCGAGCCAGCCGCGGACGAGGGAGGGGATGGCGTTGACCCCGTTCGGCTCGACGGCGATCTTGCCGAAGGTGGCGAGGGCGCCGGCGAGTTCCGCCTCGCGGCGGGCGGCCAGCACGGTCTCGGCGTACGTGAGCATCGGGTCGCGCCGGTCGGCGAGACGGGTGGTGCCCGCGTGGTTGGCCTCGCCCCGGAAGTCGAACCTCCAGCGTCCGTGCGGCCAGATCGCGGAGGCGATGCCGACCGGGTCGCCGGTGAGGTCGAGGGCGCGCCCCTGCTCGACATGGAGCTCGACGAACGCGCCGATGCGGGCGAGCCGTTCGGGGTCCGGGCCGATGGCGTCGGGGTCGTACCCGGCCGCCTCCATGGCCTGCGGCAGCGTGATGCCGTCGCCGTCGCGGAGCCGGTGCGCCGCCTCGGCGGTCAGCTGTCCGGCGGCGAGCCGGGAGCCCACACAGGCGAGCCCGAAGCGGGCCCCCTCCTCGTCGCCGAAGTTGCTGATGGCCAGCGGCCGGGTGAACGTCGCCCCCCTGCTGCGGAGTTCGTCGAGCGCGGCGAAGGAGGAGACCACACCGAGCGGCCCGTCGAAGGCACCGCCGTCCGGAACGGAGTCGAGATGCGATCCGGCGACGACGGCGTCCCCGGCCAGGGGGTCGCCGAGCCAGGCCCACTGGTTGCCGTTGCGGTCGACCTCGTAGGTGAGCCCGCGCGCCTCGGCCTGCGCCCGGAACCAGGCACGGCAGTCGGCGTCGGCCCCGGTCCAGGCGTAGCGGCGGTAGCCCCCGCTGTCCTGATGCCGGCCGACCGGCAGGAGCTCCCGCCACATGGCCTGGAACGACGACGAGCCGCCTCCGGCCTTGCCCTCGGCCCCGTTCGCGGTCCCGCTCCCGGACGGAAGGCTCACTGTTCGCCCTCTGCCATCGGCACCCGCACGCCCTTGTCCGCAGCAACCGACTCCGCGATGTCGTACCCGGCGTCGACGTGCCGGATGACGCCCATGCCCGGGTCGTTGGTGAGCACCCGGCGGATCTTCTCGCCCGCCAGCTTCGTGCCGTCGGCGACGGTGACCTGCCCGGCGTGGATGGAGCGCCCCATGCCGACGCCGCCGCCGTGGTGGATGGAGACCCAGGAGGCCCCGGAGGCCACGTTGACCATGGCGTTCAGCAGCGGCCAGTCGGCGATCGCGTCGGACCCGTCGAGCATGGCCTCGGTCTCCCGGTACGGGGAGGCCACGGAGCCGCAGTCGAGGTGGTCGCGTCCGATGGCCAGCGGCGCGGCCAGCTCACCGCTCGCCACCATGTCGTTGAACCGCTCACCGGCCCGGTCGCGCTCGCCGTAACCGAGCCAGCAGATCCGGGCGGGCAGCCCCTGGAAGTGGACGCGTTCGCCGGCCATCTTGATCCAGCGGTGCAGCGACTCGTTCTCGGGGAAGAGTTCGAGCATCGCCTTGTCGGTCTTGTGGATGTCCGACGCCTCGCCGGAGAGCGCGGCCCAGCGGAACGGGCCCTTGCCCTCGCAGAAGAGCGGCCGGATGTAGGCGGGCACGAAGCCCGGGAAGTCGAAGGCCCGGTCGTAGCCCGCGAGCTGGGCCTCGCCGCGGATGGAGTTGCCGTAGTCGAACACCTCGGCCCCGGCGTCCATGAAGCCGACCATCGCCTCGACGTGCTTGGCCATCGACTCCCGTGCGCGCTGCGTGAAGTCGGCGGGCTTCTCGGTGGCGTACGAGGCCATGCCGTCGAAGTCCACCCCGAGCGGGAGGTACGCCAGCGGGTCGTGCGCACTGGTCTGGTCGGTGACGATGTCGATCGGGGCGCCCTCGGCGAGCATCCGCGGCAGCAGCTCCGCCGCGTTGCCCAGCAGACCGATGGAGAGCGGCCTGCGGGCGTCCCGCGCCTCGGTGGCCAGCTGGAGCGCGTGTTCCAGGGAGTCGGCGCGCACGTCCAGGTAGCGGTGCTCGATCCGGCGCTCGATGGCGCGCGGGTCGCAGTCGATACAGATCGCGACGCCGTCGTTCATCGTCACGGCGAGCGGCTGGGCGCCGCCCATGCCGCCGAGCCCGGCGGTCAGGGTGATCGTGCCGGCCAGCGTCCCGTTGAACTTCTTCGCCGCGACGGCGGCGAACGTCTCGTACGTGCCCTGCAGGATGCCCTGCGTGCCGATGTAGATCCACGATCCGGCGGTCATCTGGCCGTACATGGTGAGCCCCAGCGCCTCCAGGCGGCGGAACTCCTCCCAGTTCGCCCAGTCGCCGACCAGGTTGGAGTTGGCGATCAGGACGCGCGGCGCCCACTCGTGCGTCTGCATGACGCCGACCGGACGGCCGGACTGGACGAGCATCGTCTCGTCCTGCTTGAGCGTCCGCAGCGTGCGCACCATCGCGTCGAAGGAGCGCCAGTCACGGGCCGCCTTGCCGGTGCCGCCGTAGACGACGAGCTTGTCGGGGTGCTCGGCGACCTCGGGGTCGAGGTTGTTCTGCAGCATGCGCAGGGCGGCCTCCTGCTGCCACCCCAGGGCGCTCAGTTCCGTACCGCGCGGTGCCCGTACGGGGCGGGGTCCTGACATGGCGGTGCCTCCTCGCGACTGTAAGTCTTCTATTCACATCCTGATGGTCTGAATACTCGTAGTCAACAGTCCCGCACCGTCGCAAGGGAGCAACACCCGCGCCCACCCCGCGCACAGGCCGCCCCGACGCCCCCGTCGCGCGCCCTCCGCGCACTCCCGTACGCCTCCGGCATGTGCCCGTGGAAAGTTTCCAACCCCCTCCGGGAGCAGGCACGTTGCGTAGCCTCGTGGTCACACCGCACACCGAGCCGGGAGGGGCGACCGCGTGCCCGCGACCGCTCCGCCGCGCCGGCTCAGAGACCTATGGGAGGCCCCTGTGATCCGAGCACTCAGACTGCGCGCCGGGACGAAGCAGCCGATGGAGCCCGCGGCCGAGGCGCAGGAAATCCTTGCCGAACTCCAACGATTACGGGCCGCGGTCCCGCTCCTGTCCGGTGCCCTGGTCGCCGGTACCGACGGATACGTCCTGGCCCATGACACCCCGGGGGTGGAGCCCGAGGGTGTCGCCGCGCTGACCGCGACCGCGCTCTGCGTCGCGGTCCGGATGGCGGAGGCGACCGGGCGGGGCGGCTTCGGTGAACTTCTCGTACGGGGCGAGTCCGGCTGCATCGCCTCGTACCCCGCAGGCTCCTCGGCCGTTCTCACCCTGCTCGCCGAGGACCCCATCGACATCGACGCGCTCCATTTCGAGGGCCGCCGGGCGAGTGCCCTCATCGGCGAGCTGATCGACGCCGCAGCGCGCCGCGCCGCCTGTCCGGCGCCCTCGGTCCCCTCTCCCCGGCAGCTGCCCCCGCAGTCCGGCCCGCTGCCGCCCCGCACCTGACCGCCGGAGGCCCCGACGGGCGGATTCAGCGCCTGCGCCGCGCCCCTCCGGGCGCGGCGTCCCCCGCCATCGGCCCGGTCGTCCGATACCCCTTGACCTGCTTGCCCGCGGGCCGCCCGCGCTCCACCCAGTCGGTGCGCACCCAGTACAGGGCGTCGTCCCGGTGCTCGCGCCGCCCGATCCGGACGGCCTTGATCCAGAGCCCGGCGCCCACCCCGGCGAGCACCATCCCGCCGGCCCCGGGCAGCAGGAACGCGCTCGCCACCGCCACGAGGAACGCCCCGAACAGCCACCACCGGTGCCCTCGACGCCAGTTGCGTACGGTCACGGCGCGGTCCTGGAGGAAGTCGGACCGCCCGGCACGCGTGGCGCCCCCGGCCAGCTCCGCGTACCTTCGGCTCCGGACGAGCGCCACGACGGCCGCGGTGATCAGGAACAGTGCGGCCCCGGACAGCAGGCCGATCCGGCGCCCGGTGAGCCCCGGCACCAGCGCGCCGATCGCCGTGGCCAGCAGCCCCGGCCACCACATCGGTGCGGCTCCGGCCCGTACGATCACGGCCACCCTCGCCAACGACTGCGCTCCGCGCCCCACGTCCGTACCCCTCTCCGCAGCTCCTCGTGAGCCTTTCCGGCCCGGAGATTAGTGGCCGCAGATGAGCGATGCCTGAGAATCGGCGAAGTCCGGGAGCCGCCGGGCCCCCGCTGCCCTCGGCGCACGGTCCCCGTCCGTCACTCCACGAACAGTCCCCGCGCCGCCGCCCTCGCGTCGAACTCCTCCAGCCGCGCCTGCGCGTCGGGCAGGTCGTCGCACATCGCCTCCAGCAGCACCCGCCCCAGCAGCATGGGCGCACACGCCGTGTCGAAGGCCAGCCCGGTGCCGACGGCGGCCGGGATCAGCAGATCGCTGTACTTGGCGACGGGCGCGAACGCGGAGTCCGCCACCGACACCACGGCCATCCCCTGCTCCTGCGCGTACGCGAGGGCGTCCACGACCTCCTTCGGGTGCCGGGGCAGCGCGAAGCAGATCAGCGCGGAGGCGCCCGCCCGCCGGGCGGCGTCGATCCGGTCGCGCAGCATGCTGCCGCCCTCGTCGAGCACCCGGACATCGGGGTGGACCTTGGCCGCGAAGTACCCGAAGCCCCGCGCCTGCGAGGAGGCGGCCCGCAGGCCGAGCACCGGCAGTGGCCGTGAGGCCGCCAGCAGCCTGCCCGCCCGCTCGACCGGCCCGGGGTCGGCGAGCAGCTCCGCCAGGTGCCGCAGATTCTCGATCTCGCCGAGCACCGCCTGCTGGTACTCGTTGTACGCGTCGTCCCCGCCCGCCGGCTCGGGCTCGGCGGGGGCGACCTCCCGCAGATGCTTGCGGAGCGCCGGATAGCCGTCGAAGCCGAGCGCCACGGCGAAGCGGGTGACTGACGGCTGGCTGACCCCGGCGAGCTCGGCCAGCTCCACGCTCGACAGGAACGGGACGTCCCCGGCCCTGCGCACCATCGAGTGCGCGATGCGCCGCTGGGTGGGTGTGAGCCGGCGCCCCTCGAAGAGCTGCTGCAACCGCGCGGCCGGGCTGCTCCCGCTCATGCTGTCCCCTCGGTAGATCCGGCGCACCGCGATCCGGCGCCGACAAATCCATTCAGCCAGCAAGGCGTCTGCATGTCCATATGCAGCCGGGGCGATGTCCCCGTGCGGCCGGGGCGCGGGGGGAAGAGGGGGGGTAGCCCCACTGCACGCGGCGGTCGCGATTCGTACCGTGAAGGATATGGAAACCCGTGACCCCGAGCTCCGGAACGAGCTCGATGCCGCCCTGCATGCCCGTAGTGAGCTGGGTTCGGAGTACGAGCCCGCGCTCGTCGAGTCTTTTCTGGAGAAGGTCGAGCAGCGGCTCGACAGCACGCTCGACCGTCGCGTCCGGCGCCATCTCGCCGAACAGCGGGTGAGCGTCGCCAGGGGTGCGCACCCGCCGCAGCCCCTGGGGAACTTCGGCGAGCGCTACGGCTTCGGGATCATCTCGCTGATCCTGGCCGTCCCGCTGTCGGCGATCGGCGCCTCGACCGCCCACACCGGGGGCCTGGTCGTCGCCTGGCTCGGGATCGTCGCGGTCAACGCCGTGCACGCCGCCCGCAGCCGGCCGTGGTTCTCGCACCGTCCCGGACGTGCGGACTCCGACTGGGAGGACTGAGGGCCGGGGGCTGCGGAGCGGCCACCAGGAACACAGCGGCCCCGGGAGCGCACGGCACTACGCCTGACGGGTGGGCTGCACGATCAGCTGGCGCAGGTTGATGTGGCGTGCCCGGCTGGTGGCGTAGGCGATCAGGTCGGCGATCTCGTCGCTGGAGAGCCCGCCGAGCGCGCCGAGCATGTCATCGAGCTGTCCGCTCAGCTCGGCATTGTCGACGTGGCCGGCCAGCTCCGTGTCGGTGAGGCCCGGCTCGATGTTCGTGACGCGGACGTCGCGCGGCCCGAACTCGGTGCGCAGCGACGTCGACAGGTACGTCAGCGCGGCCTTCGTCGCCCCGTACACCGCGTAGTTGGGGAACATGATGTGCGCGCCGATGGACGAGATGTTCACCAGGTCCGCGGTGCGGCCCTCGGCGGCCACCGCCACCAGGTCGGCCGTGAAGGCCCGGATGATCCGCAGGGCGCCCGTCACATTGGTGTCGATCATCCGCTGCCACTCGTCGGTCCGGCCCTCGTCCACCGGGTTCGGCAGCATCACACCGGCCGCGTTGACCACCAGGTCCACCTGACCGAAGGTGCGGTGCACCAGCTCGGCCGCGGCGTCGACGGACGCCTGGTCGGTGACATCGGTGACCACGACGAGCGCCTCGCCGCCCGCCGCCCCGATCGCGGCGGCCAGCTCCTCCAGCCGCTCCGCGCGCCGGGCCAGCAGGGCGACCCTGACCCCCTGGGCGGCGAGCAGCCGGGCGGTCGCGCTGCCCATGCCGCTGGCGGCTCCGGTGATGACGGCGGTGCGGCCTGCGAGGGTCTTGTACGACATGTCCGTGCTCCTTGAGCCGTTGCGGGACCGGAGCGTTTCCCCGGGCCCGACTCCACTCTGCGTGGCCGCCCGGGGCCCAGCCAGGGCGACGCTGTTCCTGGGTCTGCCAGTACCAGGCTCGGTGTCCGCCCTTCTTCTACGATCGAGGCCATGGACGCTGACCTCGGTGATTTCCTCCGCTCCCGGCGGGCCCGCATCCAGCCCGAGGACGTGGGGCTGCAGCCGTACGGGCGCCGTCGCGTACCCGGACTCCGGCGCGAGGAGGTCGCCCAGCTCGCGGGGGTGAGCGTCGACTACTACATCCGGCTGGAGCAGGGGCGCGGCCCGAGCGTCTCGGACGCGGTGCTCGACGCGATAGCCCGGGTGCTGCGGCTGGACGAGACGGAGCACACGTATCTGCGCACCGTGGCACGCCCGAAGTCGCGCGCCTCCGCTCCGGCCTCCTCCCAGCGGGTCCGCCCCGGTCTGCGCCTGGTGCTGGACTCGCTCACCGCGGCCCCGGCGTTCGTCCTGGGCCGCCGGATGGACGTGCTGGCCTGGAACGCGCTGGGGGACGCCGTCGTCGGCTTCTCCCGGATGCCCGTCGCCGAGCGCAACATGCCGCGCCAGGTGTTCCTGGAACCGGCGGCGCGGAAGCTGTACCCGGACTGGGCCGCGGTGGCGGCGGAGACGGTGGCGTACCTGCGCCTGGACGCGGGCCTGCACCCCGACGACAAGCGACTGGCCACACTGGTCGGCGAGCTGTCCCTGAAGAGCGACGACTTCCGCCGGCTGTGGGCGGACCATCAGGTGAAGTCGAAGACGTACGGCGTCAAGCGCATCGACCACCCGGTCGCGGGCGAGCTCGTGCTCCCGTACGAGACGCTCGGCGCGGCCGGCGATCCCGACCAGTGCCTGGTGGTCTACACGCCGGAGCCCGGCAGCGAGACCGCCGAACGCGTCGCGCTGCTGGCGAGCTGGGCGGCCGCACCGGCACCGACCGGCTGAGTCGTCCGCACGCCCGCACGCCCGCACGTCCGCACGCCCACGGACCCGCGCCTCCACGGACCCGCGGGTCCGCAGGGTCCCCCGGGTCCGCAGGTCCCCCGACATGAGTGTGTCGCGGGGACCGCCGCACCCCCGGTTGCCCAGGGGGCGGGACGACGGCGGTCCCCGCGAGGGACACGGTCCGGGTCAGGGCCGGTCACCGCGTCCTGGCGACGATGGAGGTCCGGGAGCCGCTCCGTAGTCCGTGTCGCCGTATCGGGTGCCGGCGGGTCTCCCTGCCGGCACCCATCAATCTGCCGGACTCGTGTTAAGCCGGTGCTGCGCGGACGTGTCGCGCTCGTACCGTTTTCGCGAAGCCCGGACCCACGGGGGGGCGCTACGCCTTGCCGGCCGTCGCGTCCTTGGCGAGGAACGCCAGCAGGTCCTGTCGGCTGACCACGCCCTTCGGCTTGCCCTCCACCAGCACGATCGCCGCGTCCGCCGTGTTCGTACCGCCGAGCACCGCCATCAGGTCCTCGACCGGTTCGCCGGAGCCGACCTGCGGCAGCGGCGGCGACATGTGCTTCTCCAGCGGGTCGGAGAGCGAGGCGTGCTGGGCGAACAGCGCGTTCAGCAGCTCCCGCTCCACCACCGAACCGATGACCTCGGCGGCCATCACGTCCGGGTGGCCCGCGCCCGGCTTCACGATCGGCATCTGCGAGACGCCGTACTCGCGCAGGACGTCGATCGCCTCGCCGACGGTCTCCTCGGGGTGCATGTGGACGAGCGTCGGGATCGGGCCGTCCTTGTGGTCGAGCACGTCGGCGACGCGCGCGGACGGGCCGGTGTCCTCCAGGAAGCCGTAGTCGGCCATCCACTCGTCGTTGAAGATCTTGCTCAGGTAGCCGCGACCACTGTCGGGCAGCAGGACGACGACCACGTCGTCCGGGCCCAGGCGCTTGGCGACCTCCAGGGCGCCGACCACCGCCATGCCGCAGGAGCCGCCGACCAGCAGGCCCTCCTCCTTGGCGAGACGGCGGGTCATCTGGAAGGAGTCCTTGTCGGACACGGCGATGATCTCGTCCGTGACCGTACGGTCGTAGGCGCTCGGCCAGAAGTCCTCGCCAACGCCCTCGACGAGGTAGGGACGCCCGGAGCCGCCGGAGTAGACCGAGCCCTCCGGGTCGGCCCCGATCACCTTCACCGAACCGCCGCTGGCCTCCTTCAGATAGCGGCCGGTGCCGCTGATCGTGCCGCCGGTGCCGACGCCCGCGACGAAGTGGGTGATCTTCCCGTCCGTCTGCTCCCACAGCTCGGGACCGGTGGTCTCGTAGTGGGAACGCGGGTTGTTGGGGTTGGAGTACTGGTCGGGCTTCCAGGCCCCCGGTGTCTCGCGGACCAGCCGGTCGGAGACGTTGTAGTACGAGTCGGGGTGCTCGGGGTCAACGGCCGTCGGGCAGACGACGACCTCGGCACCGTAGGCGCGCAGCACATTGATCTTGTCCGTGGACACCTTGTCCGGGCAGACGAAGATGCACTTGTACCCCTTCTGCTGGGCGACGATCGCCAGGCCGACGCCCGTGTTGCCACTGGTCGGCTCGACGATCGTGCCGCCGGGCTGCAGTTCGCCGCTCTGTTCGGCGGCCTCGATCATGCGCAGGGCGATGCGGTCCTTGACCGAACCGCCGGGGTTGAAGTACTCGACCTTGGCCAGGACCGTCGCCTGGATGCCGGCCGTCACACTGCGCAGCCTCACCAGCGGGGTATTGCCTACGAGACTGATCATCGAATCGTGGAATTGCACCGTGTACTCCGGGGTCTCCGAGATGGTGCGGCAAGGGTATGCGTACGGGCACGAGATTGGGCGAAGCGATTGAACGACGGCCGCTGCGGGGCAGTTAGCTGTATGTACGGCGGTACGGCAACGAGGAGGTGGACCGGACTGTGTCAAGGGCAAGGGTGGCACGGCGGATCGCAGCGGGCGCGGCCTACGGCGGGGGCAGCATCGGGCTGCTCGGCGCTGCGGCGGCAGGCGTACTGCTGGCGGAGGTCCATCTGGCGAAACGGCAGGTGGGCGGCGGAATCGCACCGGTTCCGCCGAGCGCGGACGGTCGGTACGGGGTGGCGTTCGCCGGCCCCTCGGACCCGTTGCGGCTGGGGTTGCTGGGCGACTCGACGGCGGCCGGGCAGGGGGTGCGCCGGGCCGGGCAGACCCCGGGGGCGCTGCTCGCCTCGGGGCTCGCCGCGGTGTCCGAGCGGCCGGTGGATCTGCGCAATGTGGCGCAGCCGGGTGCCCGGTCGGACGATCTGGAGCGGCAGGTCTCGCTGCTGCTCGCCGACACCTCCCGTACGCCCGACGTCTGCGTGATCATGATCGGCGCGAACGATGTGACGCACCGGATGCCGGCCACCCAGTCGGTGCGCTGTCTGACCACCGCCGTGCGCAGGCTGCGCACGGCGGGCGCGGAGGTCGTGGTCGGCACCTGCCCGGACCTGGGCACGATCGAGCCGGTCTATCAGCCGCTGCGCTGGATGGCCCGGCGGGTGAGCCGGCAGCTGGCGGCGGCCCAGACGATCGGCTCGGTGGAACAGGGCGGGCGCACGGTGTCGCTGGGCGATCTGCTCGGGCCGGAGTTCGAGGCGAATCCGCGGGAGTTGTTCGGGCCGGACAACTACCACCCGTCGGCGGAGGGGTACGCCACGGCGGCGATGGCGGTGCTGCCCACGCTCTGCGCGGTGCTGGGGCTGTGGCCGGAGTCCGACCGGCTGGACGGGGCCCGGCGCGAGGACATGCTGCCGGTGGCCAAGGCGGCCTCCCAGGCGGCCAGGGAGGCCGGTACGGAGGTCACGGGGGCGCGGGCGCCCTGGGCACTCCTCAAGCACCGCAGGCGGCGGCGTCTGCCCGCGGCCACGGAGCCCCACCCGCATCCGGAGTCGCACGGGGAGACGGGAAGGACCGAGGAAACCAAGAAGAGAACCGGAGAGACCGAGGAGAGTGGGGAGACAGGAGCGACGGGGGAGACTGGAGAGACGGGGGAGTCGCACGGGGAGCCGCGCAATCTCCCGGCCAATTGATCGACCGAGCAGTCGGCAAGCAATCGGCGAGCAGTCGGACTGAGCGGTCGCTTAGAAAAGAGGTCGGCGTCACATGCGCTGCCCGGTGACCCGGCGTCTACGTACAGGTAACTTCCAAGTCAGCACCTGCCAGAACCCGCCTTCCAGCCCTCATGGAGCCGCGTGATGCCCGAAGCCGTGATCGTCTCTGCAGCCCGTTCCCCCATCGGCCGGGCCTTCAAGGGCTCGCTGAAGGACCTGCGCGCGGACGACCTGACCGCCACGATCATCCAGACCGCGCTGGCGAAGGTGCCCGAGCTGGACCCGAAGGACATCGACGACCTGATGCTCGGCTGCGGCCTCCCCGGCGGCGAGCAGGGCAACAACCTGGGCCGCATCATCGCCGTGCAGATGGGCATGGACCACCTCCCGGGCTGTACGGTCACCCGCTACTGCTCGTCCTCCCTCCAGACCAGCCGGATGGCGCTGCACGCCATCAAGGCCGGCGAGGGCGACGTCTTCATCTCGGCCGGTGTCGAGATGGTGTCCCGCTTCTCGAAGGGCAACTCCGACAGCTGGCCGGACACCCACAACCCGCTGTTCGCCGACGCCGAGGCCCGCACCGCGGCCCGCGCCGAGCGGGGCGGCGACGACTGGCACGACCCGCGCGAGGACGGCCTGGTCCCGGACGCGTACACCGCGATGGGGCAGACCGCGGAGAACCTGGCCCGCCTCAAGGGCGTCACCCGCCAGGACATGGACGAGTTCGGCGTCCGCTCGCAGAACCTCGCCGAGGAAGCCCTCAAGAACGGCTTCTGGGAGCGCGAGATCACCCCGGTCACCACCCCGGACGGCACGGTCGTCTCGAAGGACGACGGCCCGCGCGCGGGCGTCACGCTGGAGGGCGTGCAGGGCCTGAAGCCGGTGTTCCGCCCCGACGGCCTGGTCACCGCGGGCAACTGCTGCCCGCTCAACGACGGCGCCGCCGCCCTCGTGATCATGTCCGACACCAAGGCGCGCGAGCTGGGCCTGACCCCGCTGGCCCGGATCGTCTCGACCGGCGTCTCGGGCCTCTCCCCCGAGATCATGGGGTACGGGCCGGTGGAGGCCAGCAAGCAGGCGCTGAAGCGGGCCGGGCTCACCATCGACGACATCGACCTGGCCGAGATCAACGAGGCGTTCGCCGCCCAGGTGGTCCCCTCCTACCGCGACCTCGGCCTGCCGCTGGAGAAGGTCAACGTCAACGGCGGCGCAATTGCCGTCGGTCACCCCTTCGGTATGACGGGCGCCCGGATCACCGGCACGCTGATCAACAGCCTGCAGTTCCACGACAAGCAGTTCGGCCTGGAGACCATGTGCGTGGGCGGCGGCCAGGGCATGGCGATGGTCATCGAGCGGCTGAGCTGAGCTGAGCTGAACCGTGCCGGGCCGAGCCGGACGGCCCGGACCTGACATGGCCGTCAGCGGGCCCACGCCCCCTACGGTGGCCGGTTCCGAGCCCCGACCGTGACCGAATCTCCCCCAGGATGTGACCTATCTCCTGGGGGAGAGGCATTCCCGCAGGTCACACCCACATCAGGGTTAAACCCCAGGCCCAAAGACCTGTCCAATTCGTGACGTAATGCACTGACACAGGGCGCAGGTAGGGGACAAGCTGATGTAGGAAGTCGGGGGATCGATTGAAACCGGGAGTATGTCAGTGAGCGCCATGTCTCTTGCCCTGTTGCTGACCACCGCCGCCGCCACGGCCGTGGGCGCTGCTGCTCTGCACGCTGCTCACGGGCTGCGCAAGCAGGTCACGGCCCTTCGTACGGAGCTGGCCGAGGCCCGTGTGCACGGCGTCACCGTGCCCGCGCAGAGCCGCAGCACCGTCACCCCTGTCGCCGAGATACGCGCGGCCGTCGCCGAAGCACTGGCCGAGGAACGCGAGCGCGAGCTCGCCGAGGCCCGTGCCTTCTGGGCCACCCAGGAAGCGCGCGACGCCTCCGATGCCCCGTCCCTGCTGGGCGGCCTGACCGGGGTGGGCGAGGACGCCCCGTTCTTCATGCCCCGCCAGGCCGACTTCGCGGGCCTCGACGCGATGGACCTCGACGCCGGCGAAGCCCTCGACGAGCTGGCGGAACTGACGGAGCTGGCGGACATGACCGAGCTGCCCGGGACGGCGGAGTTCGCCGAGGACTCCCCCGAGCTGGCCGCCGCCCGCCGCCGGCACCCCTCGCACCCCGACTTCATACCGGTGCAGACCCCAGTCGTCACCGACCACGAGCGCACCGTGAACCGTCTCGAAGAGCTCGCCGACAGCGGTACGGAACTGGCCGATGTGCGCCCCGGTCCGCTCGGCACGCTCGACGTCTATGTCTTCGCCGACGGCACCACGCTCTGCATGACCCCCGGCCACCGCGAGACGGCCGAGCGTCTGGCCGGCTCGCTGCTCGCCGGCGAGCACCCGGTGCTGCTGGGCGGCTCCGGCGTCTCCGGCGCGTACACCCTGACCTTCTCCTGCGGCAAGGAGAACGTCTACATCCTCGCCGACCGCGTCATCGCCTCGTTCTGACACCGCGGCATACGGGCACAGCGGCTCTCGCCGACCGCCGCCCCGGGGCGATCCCCCGGACTGCCGCCCGCCGCTACGCGAACGCGCGCGCAGCGGCCTCGTCCACGAATTGCACGGCCTCGTCCAGCTCAGCCGACGGGGCCGTTTCCAGTGCCACCGCCAGATCACGCCCCGCCACGGCGAGTTGGTCGCCGATCGAGAAGATCCCGGCGTCGGGCATGGTGTGCGGCTCCCGGTCCGGCGCCTCGATCCGCTGGGCGCGCAGCGCCAGTTCCCGTGCCGCGGCAAGTCCTTCGGCGGCGGCGCCGCGCTGAAGGCGGCTCTGCGGGGCGGCGCGCAGGCGGTCGGCGAATCGGTCCACGGCGGTGATCAGCGGGGTCGTATCGAGCACTCGGCGACCCTACGCGCCCTGGCAGGACGGTTGCCAACGGGCCGATGCTCGGGCACGGTGTCGGCAAGGACCAGCAACGCGCAATGCGTCGGAGGCGCCGATGTCCCAAGTCTTCTCCGAAGAAACCCATCGCAATCTGCTCGCCCGGATCCCCCGCTGCACCGGTCGTGAAATCACCGACTGGCTCCGCACCGTGGAGGAAGGACCCGCTCTCCGCTTCGAGGAGAAGGTCAGCTGGCTGCGGAGCGAACACGACCTCGCCTACGGACACGCGAAGGCGCTCATCCACGAGTACGACCTCAGAAGGGCCGCCCGCAAGCTGCTCTAGGGCGTGGAAAACGGGAACGGCCCGCAGGCAGTGCCTGCGGGCCGTTCCCGTCGTGCGGGTGCGGACGGATCAGTCGTCGCCGCTGAGGATGGAGAGCAGACGCAGCATCTCCAGGTAGATCCACACCAGGGTCATGGTGAGGCCGAAGGCCGCCAGCCAGGACTCCTCGCGGGGGGCGCCGTAGGCGATGCCGTCCTCGACCTGCTTGAAGTCCAGGGCCAGGAAGCACGCACCGAGGACGATCCCGATGACGCCGAAGAGGATGCCGAGGCCACCGCTGCGGAAGCCCAGGCCGTCACCGCCGCCGAAGACGGCGAACAGCAGGTTGACCACCATCAGGAGCATGAAGCCCATGGCGGCGGCCATCACGAAGCCGTAGAAGCGGCGGGTGACGCGGATCCAGCGCATCTTGTACGCGAGCAGCACACCGGCGAAGACACACATGGTGCCCATCACCGCCTGCATCACGACGCCCGGTCCGATGTACGTGCTGACCGCGCTCGAGATCACTCCGAGGAAGACACCCTCGAAGGCCGCGTACGAGACGATCAGCGCCGGCACCGGCCTGCGCTTGAAGGACTGGACGAGCGACAGGACGAACGCCACCAGGGCGGCGCCGATCGCGATGCCGTACGACTTGCCGAGGTTCGCCTCGTCGACCGGCAGCAGCGCCCAGGCGAGCGCGGCGCCGAGCACCACGGTGCCCAGCGTGATCGCCGTCCGCGTGACGACGTCGTCGATCGTCATCGCGCCGGTGCGCGCCGGTGCCTGCGGGGCGCCGTACTGGGCGTCCGGCTGGGCGTAGGGGTTGGTGGCGTACGGGTTGGCGGCGGTGCCCTGCGCGTACGGGTTGGCACCCGCTGCGGGGGCCCCGGCCTGCGGCGCCGCATTGAAGCCCGCGTATCCGTTGTCGCGGCTGAAGCCCCGTCGCGAGAAGACCGGGTTGCTGCTCCTCATCTCACTCCTCCATGGCCACCCTGCGCGGCCTTCCCACAAGAGTAATGGGTAGGCAAAAGAATCAGACTACTGCTTGGGGAGGATCTTTGCGGATACCTGTCGGAGCGACAACCGCCCGTCAGCCACCGGGCCACGCGGCACCGCGCAGAAAACCGGCTGCGCCCCATACCGTCCGGACCCGCGGTCCAGTAACGTGCCGACCGACCGGTTTTACGGCGTCATCGCGTGTACGGCGTCATCGCGCCCGGACGACAGGAGCGGCGGCCGAAGTCATGGAGCATGTGCTGCGAGTGGCCCGCCATCCCGGAATCGGTCGTGGTCCGAGGCGTTCCGCCGGCTCGGCCTCCGAGTGAGTAGTGGTGCCTGGAACCGGACTCGAACCGGTACGCCCCCGAGGGGCAGCGAGGTTTAAGCTCGCCGTGTCTGCATTCCACCATCCAGGCCTGGCGCGCGGCTCCGCGTTGGCACATGACCCTATCCGGGGACTTCCCCCGAACAGCGGATCAGTGGCGCGATGTTGTCTTATTTTATTGACCGCTTGAGGGTCCGTCAGCACTCACGAAAGGGCATCGCCACATGCCTGGGCGGGGTAGCGGGCGCGGCGACCGGTAATCCGGATTGACGTAAAGTCGCCGCACCCGGACGGCGCATTCACCGGGCGCGCGCCGACGGCCGCCGCGGGCGCGCCACCGGGCCCGGCCCAGGGGCCGCGAAAGACCGGTCCCGGCGGCGGCCCCCGGACCGACGCCTCAGAAGCTGTCGGGTGACCTCGGACCGGAAAAGCGGACGCGGTCTGGTGCGTGCGATTCCAAGGCGGAGGAGGGAGGCGACGCGGAGCGTCGTCGACCGACGACAACGCGGGAAGCGTGCGTGCCAGGGCGTGGGGCCGCCCGGTCCGAGGTCACCCGACAGCCTCTCAGGGTCGGTGTCATACCGCAGGAGGACGCAGGGCCTTCCCGGTGCGACTCAAGACTGTCCCCGGAACGGGCACGCGGACTGACGACCGGCGGCGGAACGGCGGTGACGATTGAAGGGTTCCGAACAAAACCCCGGACGAGCCCTCGGCCGGAGCCCCGAAACAGGAGATTCCCGTGACCACTTCCACCGCACCCCGCGTCACCACGGTGGCCGCCCGCGCCACGGACCTGTCGAAGGTCTACGGAGAGGGCGAGACCAGGGTCACGGCCCTGGACCGGGTCTCCGTGGACTTCCCGCGGGGCGAGTTCACCGCGATCATGGGCCCGTCCGGCTCCGGCAAGTCCACGCTGATGCACTGCGTGGCCGGCCTCGACAGCTTCAGCAGCGGTTCGGTACGGATCGGCGACACGGAACTGGGCTCTCTCAAGGACAAGCAGCTCACCCAGCTCCGCCGGGACAAGATCGGCTTCATCTTCCAGGCGTTCAACCTGCTGCCCACGCTGACGGCCCAGGAGAACATCACGCTCCCCATGGACATCGCGGGCCGCAAGCCCGACGCCGCGTGGGTGCGCAAGGTCATCGACATGGTGGGCCTCTCCGACCGGCTGACCCACCGGCCGACCGAACTCTCCGGCGGCCAGCAGCAGCGCGTCGCGGTGGCCCGCGCCCTGGCCTCGCAGCCGGAGATCATCTTCGGTGACGAGCCGACCGGAAACCTGGACTCCCGCTCCAGCGCCGAGGTCCTCGGCTTCCTGCGCAACTCGGTGCGCGAGCTCGGGCAGACCGTGGTGATGGTGACCCACGACCCGGCGGCCGCCTCCTACGCGGACCGGGTCATCTTCCTCGCGGACGGCCGGATCGTCGACCAGATGCTGCACCCCACCGCGGACGGGGTCCTCGACCGGATGAAGGCGTTCGACGCCAAGGGCCGCACCAGCTGACGCCCGCCCTTCCCCGCGCCCCTTTCCGGAACCCCTCCCCATCCCAGGACTGACAGACATGTTCCGTACCGCCCTGCGCAATGTGCTCGCGCACAAGGCCAGGCTGCTGATGACCGTCCTCGCCGTGATGCTCGGCGTGGCCTTCGTCTCCGGCACGCTGGTCTTCACCGACACCCTCGGCAACGCCCTCCGTAACCAGTCGGCGAAGAGCTACGACGACGTCGCCGTGGCCGTCACCACCTACGCCGACCAGCGCGACGAGAAGACGGCCGGCATCACCGCCGCCACCCTGAAGAAGATCCAGGGCCTGGACGGCGTCGACACCGCCACCGGCCGGGTCTCCGGCTTCGCCGGGGTCGCCGACCCCGACGGCAAGCTGATCGGCAACGGCTGGTCGAACACCGGCGGGAACTACTCCCCCGGCAAGAACGGCAAGGACTCCGCGTACACCTTCGTCGACGGTACGGGCCCGGTCGCGGCCGACCGGATCGCGCTCGACAAGGAGACCGCGAAGCGGGGCGAGTACCACGTCGGTGACCGGGTCCGGGTCGCCACGAACGGGCCGGTGAAGGAGTACACCCTCTCCGGTGTCTTCACCACCGAGGACGGCGCGGTCAACGCGGGCGGCAGCCTGGTCCTCTTCGACACCGAGGTCGCCCAGAAGCTCTATCTCAAGCCCGGCGTGTTCAGGGACGTCAACGTGTCCGCCGCGCCCGGCGTCTCCGCCGAGAAGCTGCTGGCCGGAGTGAAGCCGCTGCTGCCCAAGGACGCCGAGGCCAAGACCGGCCAGGCGCTCGCGGACGATCAGGCCAAGCGGATCGAGGACGGTCTGAGCGGTCTCAACGGGATGCTGCTCGCCTTCGCCGGCATCGCCCTGTTCGTCGGTGTCTTCCTGATCGCCAACACCTTCACCATGCTGGTGGCCCAGCGCACCAAGGAGCTGGCACTGATGCGCGCCGTCGGCGCCTCCCGCCGCCAGGTCAAGCGCTCGGTGCTCCTCGAAGCGGCCGTCGTCGGCGTGATCGCCTCGGTCGTCGGCTTCGCCCTCGGCCTCGGCCTCGCCACCGGACTGCGCTCCGCGATGGGCCTGTTCGGCGGGAAGATCCCGGCCGGACCGCTGATCATCTCGCCCACCGCGGTCATCGCCGCGTTCGCCGTCGGTGTCCTGATCACCGTGCTGGCCGCCTGGCTGCCCGCCCGCCGGGCCGCCAAGATCCCGCCGGTCGCGGCGATGAGCAGCGTGCACGCGACGGCCACCGTCAAGTCCCTGGTGCTGCGCAACTCGATCGGCGCGGTGCTCACCCTGCTGGGCGGGGTGGCGATCGTGGCGGGCGCGGCCAAGTCGGGATCGGCCGGCCGGACCGTCATCGCCGTGGGCGCCTTCCTCACGCTGATCGGTGTCATCGTGCTGATCCCGCTGCTGTCGCGGCCGGTGATCGCACTGGTCCGCCCGCTGCTGAAGCGGCTGTTCGGGGTCTCCGGCAAGCTGGCCGCGCAGAACGCGGTCCGCAACCCGCGCCGTACCGGTGCCACCGCCTCCGCGCTGGCGATCGGCCTCACCCTGGTCACCGGCATCTCGGTCCTCGGCGTCACCCTCGGCCAGGCGGTCGACCGGATGACCACGGACAACATCAAGGCCGACTACATGGTGACGATGGCGAGCGGCGGTCCGCTCGACGAGTCGGCGCTCACCGCCCTGCAGAAGGCCGACGGGGTCTCGGCGGTCTCGCCGCAGCAGGCCACCTCGATCGAGGTCAAGGATGAGTACCACTCCGCGTCCGCCGTCACCCCCGGCGACGTGCAGAAGCTCTTCGCGCTGCCGACCGTCTCCGGCTCGATCGACGCGCTGGACAAGGGCGAGATCGCCGTCGACGAGAAGACGGCCAAGTCCAACGGCTGGAAGACCGGCGACACCCTCCAGGTGAAGTTCGACGACGCCAAGAAGGGCGAGCTGAAGGTCGGGGCGGTCTTCGAGGGGAACGAGATGATTTCCCCGGTTCTGCTCCCGAAGAACGTCGCCGATGCGCACGCCAGCATGTCGGACATCCGCGAGATCTGGCTGAAGATGGACGGCGGCGCGAGCGAGGCCAACGAGCAGGCCCTGGTGAAGGCTCTGGGTGACAACCCGGGGATGAGCATCATGGACCGTCAGGACATCCGTGACATGTTCGGCGGCTCGGTCAACCTCGCGATGAACATCATGTACGGGCTGCTGGCGATGGCCCTGATCATCGCGGTGCTCGGGGTCATCAACACCCTGGCGATGTCGGTCTTCGAGCGCCAGCAGGAGATCGGCATGCTGCGGGCGATCGGCCTGGACCGGCGCAGGGTGAAGCGCATGATCCGGCTGGAGGCCGTGGTCATCTCGCTCTTCGGTGCGGTGGTCGGCGTCGTGCTCGGCATGTTCCTCGGCTGGGCGATCGGGCAGACCCTGTCGTCGGACATCCCGGACTACGCGCTGGTCATCCCGTGGGACCGGATCGCGGTCTTCCTGGTGCTGGCAGGGGTCGTGGGTGTGCTGGCCGCGCTCTGGCCGGCCCGCAGCGCCGCGAAGCTGAACATGCTGACGGCGATCAAGACCGAGTAGCGAACCGGGCGGCATTGCGCCGGACGCGCCCGAGGGCCGGTACCCGCAGCACGGAGCTGCGGGTACCGGCCCTCGGTCCGTCCCGGTGTCAGCCGGTCGCGGACGCCGTCCAGTCGCGGGCCCGCAGCGGCATGCGGGAGGACCCGCCCGCCGCCGGACGCACCACGAGGATCTGGTTGACGCCGATCTTGTTGTGCTCGAAGGAGAGGGCGGAGGCGGCCATGTAGAGACGCCAGACCCTGGCCCGTCCCGGCGAGGTCATCCGGACCGCGCGGTCCCAGTGCTCCTCCAGGTTGGCCACCCAGTGGCGCAGGGTCAGCGCGTAGTGCTCGCGGAGCGACTCGACGTCGCGGGCCTCGAAGCCGGCCTCTTCGAGGGTGGCCACGGTCCGGCCCACCGGGGCCAGTTCACCGTCCGGGAAGACATAGGCGTCGATGAAGTCGTCCACGTGGTACGCGGACTCGTCCTTCTCGGGGCGGCGGGCGATCTGGTGGTTGAGCAGCCTGCCGCCGGGCTTGAGGAGTACGTACAGGTCGTCGGCGTACTCGCGGAAGCGGGCCGAGCCGACGTGTTCCGCCATGCCGATGGACGAGATGGCGTCGTACGGGCCGTCCCTGACGTCCCGGTAGTCCTGGACCCGGATCTCGATCCGGTCGGTCAGTCCCGCTTCCGCGATGCGCTTCCTGGCGAAGGCGGCCTGTTCGACGGAGAGGGTCACTCCGGTGACCCGGGCGCCGTACTCGCGGGCGGCGTGCATGGCCATGGAGCCCCAGCCGCAGCCGACGTCGAGGAGGCGGTCGCCCTCCTTCAACGCGAGCTTGCGGCAGACCAGGTCGAGCTTGTCGCGCTGGGCGTCCTCAAGGTCTCCGCCGTCCTCCCAGTAGGCGCAGGAGTAGACCATGGACGGGCCGAGGACCAGTTCGTAGAAGTCGTTGCCCACGTCGTAGTGGTGGCTGATGGCCTCCTTGTCGCGACGCCTGGTGTGGAGGGTGCCGGTGCGGCGGCGCACCTCCTCGGGCGGCGGGGGCGGCGGGGGCCAGGGACCGGCCAGTTGCAGCAGCCCCTTGGCGAAGGCCCGTACCCCGGGGTCACGGACCGGGTGGACGCTGTCCTTGGCGTCGGCCCCGCGTTCCCAGATCAGTGAGGCCATCAGGTCCAGGGCCTCGTAGAGATCGCCTTCGATGTCGAGCTCGCCCGCCACCCAGGCGCGGGCCAGGCCCAGTTCGCCCGGCTTCCAGAGCAGCCGGCGCAGCGCGCGGCGGTTCCGGATCACAAGTACGGGGGCCCCGGGCGGTCCCGATTCGCTGCCGTCCCAGGCCCGGATACGGACCGGCAGCTTTTCTCCCAGCAACTCCTCGGCAAGAGCGGTCAGCCGCAACGCGGCGTCTGCCATGGCGCACACCTCCGTGATGGTGTTCCCAATGTGCCCAAACATGGTCGAACATGCCTGCAACCACGCCGGGCACCCGTGCGCCGCGACGAGGTACGTACCCGTCAACAGTCTGCGGAACGCACGCCATCCCGCTACAGCGCAATGGAAGGGCAAAATAGCTGCACACCACATGCATCCGTTCGCCGCGCCGACCCGCGGCGCCCCGCACCGCGCCCCGTCGCGCGGGACCGGATACGCCGAAGGGGCCGCCCGCACCACGGATGGCGGACGGCCCCTTCGGGCGTTGTGCACGTACTGCGCGGGCGAGTGGGCCCGCGGTCGGACTAGGAGGCCTTGGCCTTCTCGCCCTCGGCCTTGGCGGCGGCCGGTGCCGGGGCCGGCTTGGCGGCCTCGTAGAACTCCTCGCGCGGCGTCTCCATGGCGCCGAGCGAGACGACCTCGCGCTTGAGGAACATCGCAAGGGTCCAGTCGGCGAAGATCCGGATCTTACGGTTCCAGGTCGGCATCGCCATGCCGTGGTAGCCACGGTGCATGTACCAGGCGAGGCGTCCCTTGAGCTTGATCTTCATCTTGCCCATGACGATCATCGCGACGCCCTTGTGCAGCCCCAGACCGGCGACCGCACCCTTGTTGGCGTGGCTGTAGTCCTGCTGCGGGAAGCCGCGCATCCCGGAGATGACGTTGTCGCCGAGGACCTTGGCCTGCCGCAGCGCGTGCTGCGCGTTGGGCGGGCACCAGGCGTTCGGGTTGCCGGCCTTGCGGCCGACCATGTCCGGAACCTGGGCGTTGTCGCCCGCGGCCCAGATGTAGTCGGTGCCCTGCACCTGGAGCTTCTCGGAGGTGTCCACGTGACCGCGCGGACCGAGCGGCAGGCCGAAGCGGGCCAGCGCCGGGTTCGGCTTCACGCCGGCCGTCCACACGATGGTGTCGGAGTCGACCTCGAGGCCGTTCTTCAGGACGACGTGACCGTCGACGCAGGAGTCCATGGAGGTCGAGAGGAAGACCTCGACACCACGGGACTCCAGGTGCTCCCGGCCCCAGGTGCCCAGCTTCGGGCCGACCTCGGGAAGGATCTTGTCGGCGGCGTCGACGAGGATGAAGCGCATGTCCTCGCGCTTCACGTTCGTGTAGTACTTCGCCGCGTCGCGGGCCATGTCCTCGACCTCGCCGATTGTCTCCGCACCGGCGAAGCCGCCGCCCACGAAGACGAACGTCAGCGCCTTGCGGCGGACGTCCTCGTCGGTCGTCGAGTCGGCCTTGTCCAGCTGCTCGAGGACGTGGTTGCGCAGGCCGATGGCCTCCTCGATGCCCTTCATGCCGATGCCCTGCTCGGCGAGGCCGGGGATCGGGAAGGTGCGGGAGACCGCGCCCATCGCGATGACCAGGTAGTCGAAGGGCAGCTCGTAGGCCTCGCCGACGAGCGGCGCGACCGTGGCGACCTTGCGGTCCTGATCGATGGTCGTGACGCGGCCGGTGAGTACCTCGGCCTTCGGCAGTACGCGTCGCAGCGGGACGACGACATGCCGAGGCGAGATGCTGCCGGCAGCAGCTTCGGGGAGGAAGGGCTGGTACGTCATGTACGAGCGCGGGTCGACGACCGTGACGGTCGCCTCGCCGTAGCGCATCTTCTTGAGAATGCGTCGAGCTGCGTACAGGCCTACGTACCCACCGCCTACTACGAGGATCCTGGGACGCTCCGTGGTGCTCATGCCATCGAGTATCCACCCCCCTCCGAGGGCATGCTCGTGAGCCCCTTCACAAGCTATGAGCAACCTTCTGCTACACTTCGCCGCCCACGTGACCGAGGTCATGGCGCCGCGGGGGAACCACGGAGCGACGGCGAACGTTGTTCACCGCTTGTGAGCTGGCCCTTGGCCCTCCGGACGGGGTGAACCACCGCTCCGATTCATCTACCGGCAACACGTCCGGAACACTTTCGCACGGAGACACGACGGCCCCGCGAGCGGCTCCGGATACCCATACGGACCAGAACCGCCCTCCGCGGGGCCGAATTCCTTGTGAAGAAGTTCACGAACTTCGTCGCGCCGTGTCTCGCGAACCACCGCCCGCGCGGCCCACACAGGCTCAAAGGTGCAGGCCAAAGCGCGCATGAGCATCGGGTTCTAGGCGATCGACCAGCCGATTCCGTCGAGGATGTCGTGCTCGCTGACCACGACTTCCCGGGCCCCGGTCCGCTCCATCACGGCGAGCAGGATCAGCGCCCCGGACGTGATCACGTCGACCCGTCCCGGATGCATCGCGCCGATCGCGGCCCGCTCGGCGTGGGTGGAGCCGAGGAGCCGTCCGGTGATCTCCCGGACCTGCTCGAAGGAGATCCGGGAGTGGTGGATCGCCTCGGAGTCGTACGCGTCGAGCCCCAGGGCGATCGCGGCGATCGTGGTGACCGTCCCCGCGAGGCCGACGAGGGTGGCGGCCCCGGTGAGCGGGACGCTCTCCTCGGCGAGGTCGAGGGCGGCGTCGATGTCGGCCCGGATCGCGCCGATCCGGTCGGCGGTCGGCGGGTCGGTCACGACGCCGTCGCGTACGAGGTGCCGCTCGGTCATCCGTACGCAGCCGATGTCCACGGAGCGCGCGGCCCGCACATGGTCGTCGCCGACGACGAACTCGGTGGAGCCGCCGCCGATGTCCACGACGAGATACGGCTTCGCCAGGTGATCGCGGCCCGCGAGCTCCTTGGTGGCTCCGGTGAAGGAGAACTCCGCCTCCTGGTCACCGCTGATCACCTCGGGCTCGACGCCCAGGATCTCCAGCACCCCGCGGACGAACTCGTCCCGGTTCTCCGCGTCGCGGGAGGCGGAGGTGGCGACGAAGCGGATCCGCTGCGCCCCGTGCTCCTTGATCACCGCCGCGTACTGACGGCAGGCCGCGAACGTCCGCTCCAGGGCCTCGGGGGCGAGCCGCCCGGTCCGGTCGACGCCCTGGCCGAGGCGGACGATCTCCATCCGCCGGTCGAGCTCGACGAGCTCACCGGTGGACGGGTCCGCGTCGGCGACGAGCAGGCGGATGGAGTTGGTACCGCAGTCGATGGCGGCCACGCGGGTCATGGAGTACTCCCAGCTCAAGCCCCTCCGGCGAACGAGGAGCGGGGTCGGGGCAGAGCCCCGGATCAAGCCCCTCCGGCGATCGAGGAGCGGGGGTCCGGGGGCGGAGCCCCCGGGAGACGAACGGTCAGCCCTCGTCCGGCGCGCCGCACGGCGAGACGCACGGCCCCTTGCGCCACCACTCCGGCAGCATCGCGATGGCCTCGTCGCCCAGCGGGTTCACCCCGGGCCCCGCGGCCAGCGAGTGCCCGACCAGGACGTGCAGGCACTTCACCCGGTCCGGCATGCCACCCGCGCTCGGGAAGCCCTCCAGCACCTCGATGGCGTCGCGCCGTGCGATGTAGTCCTCGTGAGCGGCCCGGTACGCGGCGGCCAGCTCGGGGTCCGTACCGAGGCGCTCGGTCATCTCCTTCATGACCCCGTTCGCCTCCAGCGTGCCGATCGCGGACGCGGCACGCGGGCACGTCAGGTAGTACGTCGTCGGGAACGGCGTACCGTCCTCCAGCCGGGGCTGCGTCTCGACCACGTCCGGGTTGCCGCACGGGCAGCGGTGCGCGATCGCGCGCAGACCGCGCGGCGGGCGGCCCAGCTGCTGCTGGAACGCGGCGATGTCCGCCTCGGTGGGCGCGGTGGACTCGGTCTGGGGAGGGGGCGTTTCCATGCCTGCCTAGGTTCTGATCGGGCTGCTCGAACTGCGGTTCTGCAGATGGATGAAGAGAGTCAGTCGCGGTCGGCGCTGTCGACGCCGTCCCAGAGGTTGGAGTGCCACGGCCGGCCGGACTTGTCCGTCCTGCCCTCGCGCTCCTTGACCGCGTCGGGGTCGATCACCGTGTAACCGGTCTCCCCGGGAAGAAGGTAGTGCAGGTGCGTGCGGGCCAGCTGCCTGATGTACGCGTCGTCCTGGAGGCGCGCCTTCTCGTCGCGCAGCTCCTCGGTACGGGCCTTGGCCTCCTGCGCCAGGCGCTCCTGGTCGGCGATCTCGTCCCGCTGCGAGACGTACTGCCGCATCGGGTACGCGAGCGCGACCACCAGGGAGCAGACGATGAGCGCGAGGAAGGCCGCCCGGCCGGTGAGCCGTGAGCGGCGGGCCTGACGGCGGTTCTGGGAACGGTAGACGCGGGCGGCGGTCTGCTCGCCGAGCAGCCGCAGCCGGGTCGCGGTGGAGAACCGGTCCCGGTCCTTCGCGGCCATGTCTCCGCCTCCCCACTACGCACGTCCGTCCCCGCACACGGTACGGGACCGGGTGCGGGGACGGACGGACGCCATGGCCTTCGGCCCCTGACGGGCCGAAAGGGATGATCAGCCCTTGCTGTGCCTACTGGTTCGCAGAGCGAAACCGCGGGAACGCCGAGCGGCCCGCGTACACCGCGGCGTCGTCGAGGATCTCCTCGATGCGCAGCAGCTGGTTGTACTTGGCGACGCGGTCCGAGCGGGCCGGGGCGCCGGTCTTGATCTGGCCGCAGTTCACGGCGACCGCGAGGTCGGCGATGGTGACGTCCTCGGTCTCACCGGAGCGGTGCGACATCATGCACTTGAAGCCGTTGCGCTGGGCCAGCTCGACGGCGTCCAGGGTCTCGGTCAGCGAGCCGATCTGGTTGACCTTGACGAGCAGGGCGTTGGCGGAGCCCTCCTCGATGCCGCGGGCCAGGCGCTCCGGGTTGGTGACGAAGAGGTCGTCGCCGACGATCTGCACCTTGGCGCCGAGCTTGTCGGTGATGACCTTCCAGCCGGCCCAGTCGTCCTCGTACAGCGGGTCCTCGATGGAGACCAGCGGGTACGCGGAGACGAGCTCCTCGTAGTACTCGGTCATCTCGGCGGCCGAGCGGGACTTGCCCTCGAACTCGTACTTGCCGTCCTTGTAGAACTCGGACGCGGCGACGTCGAGCGCGAGCGCGATGTCCTTGCCGGGGGCGTAGCCGGCTTCCTTGATGGCCTCGACGATGAGGTCGAGGGCGGCGCGGTTGGACTCCAGGTTCGGCGCGAAGCCGCCCTCGTCGCCGAGACCGGTCGAAAGACCCTTGGTCTTCAGTACCTTCTTCAGCGTGTGATAGACCTCGGCACCCCAGCGCAGCGCCTCGGAGAAGGACTCCGCGCCGATCGGCGCGATCATGAACTCCTGGATGTCCACGTTGGAGTCGGCGTGCGAACCGCCGTTGAGGATGTTCATCATCGGAACGGGCAGCAGGTGCGCGTTCGGGCCGCCGAGGTAGCGGAACAGCGGCAGGTCCGAGGCCTCGGAGGCGGCGTGGGCGACGGCCAGCGAGACGCCGAGGATGGCGTTGGCGCCGAGCGAGCCCTTGTTCTCGGTGGCGTCCAGGTCGAACATCGCCTGGTCGATCAGCCGCTGCTCGGTGGCGTCGTAGCCGACGAGCTCCGGGCCGATCTGCTCGATCACGGCGAGGACGGCCTTCTCGACGCCCTTGCCCTGGTAGCGGTTGGGGTCACCGTCGCGAAGCTCGATGGCCTCGAACGCACCGGTGGAGGCGCCGGACGGAACGGCAGCACGGCCCGTGCTGCCGTCGTCGAGGCCGACCTCTACCTCGACCGTGGGGTTTCCGCGGGAGTCGAGGATTTCCCGGGCTACGACGACGTCGATGGACGGCACGAGGCATCTCCTTCTGGGATATGACGCTGGTTGTGCAGGGTCGCTTTGGCCTTGCGACAAGAGCCTAACCGGCCCGGCCCGCTGAGCCCGACGACCGCCCGACCCCTGGGACGAAAAAGGACCCGAGGGCGCACATTGGCGGGCAAACAGGCAGAAATTTACTGGCCAGTAACTACAACACTTGAACGGTCCGGCGCTCCCCCGAGCACAGACGGCCGAACCCCGGCCCGGCGCGTACGGGGGAATGCGCGCCGGGCCGGGGTGCTCGGGGAGGAGAGAGCCTCGACTACTTCGTCAGGTGCAGCTGCTGACCCGGGTAGATCAGGTCGGCGTTCTTGACGATGTCCTTGTTCAGCTCGAACAGCTGCTGCCAGCCGCCCTCGACCTTGTGGTCGGCCGCGATCTTGCTGAGGGAGTCGCCGGAGACGACCTTGTACTCGCCGTCGCCCTTCTTGACCTTCTCGCCGGTCGGGGTGGTGACGGTCTTCTTCGACTCGGCCTGCGGGGCGGCGGAGCGCTCCGAGCGGGAGGCGGCGGGGGCCTCGGTGCGCTCGCTCTGCCTCGGCTGGGCCGACTGCGACTGCTGCTTCGGGGCGGCCGGGGCGCTCTGCTGCTCGGAGGCGCCGGAGCTCGCGGTGGAGTTCGAGGAGGAGCCGGTGCTGACGCCCGGGTCGACACCGTCGTTGGTCAGGTTGCCGGCGCCGGCGCAGGACCAGGCACCCGGGCCCTGCATGTCGAGGAGCTTCTCGGCGGTGGCGATCTGCTGGGCCTTGGTGGCCAGGTCGGCACGGGCGGCGTACTGCGTACCGCCGGCGGCGGCCCAGCTGGACTGCGAGAACTGCAGACCGCCGTAGTAGCCGTTGCCGGTGTTGATGGACCAGTTGCCGCCGGACTCGCACTGGGCGACGGCGTCCCAGGTGGCGACGGAGGCGGCGGAGGCGCTGGTCGCACCCATCAGGGGCACGGCGACGGCGGCACCGGCGACACCGGCGAGCGTGGCGATACGGACGGCCTTGGACGGGCGGCGGTGCTTGCCCTTGCTGGAAAGCAGCATGGAACTTCTCCTCACCGACGCCTACGAGGTGAGCTGTCGGGTTCGGGCCAAGTGAGTTGCCCGGTCGCACGTCCTAGCACGCGACTTCACCCCAAGCCGGTCCTGATGCGTCTTTCGACGATCGGGCCCGGCGCTTACCTGGGTCCCCCGCTCCTGCCTACGGCGCTTTACGCGTCTGTTCCCTTCGACCGACGGCAGGATTCGGCGTGACGGTCGACGGGGCCCGCGGTGCGAGCGGTTCCGACCGTAAACATACGCAACCCTCACATTCAAAGATGGACACATCGGACAATCAACCCGTACTTGCATCTGAAGAACCGTCGTTTCCGCAGGTGGGACGTGATGCGGAAGGGCCTCCCAGGCGCGACACGCCAGTTGACGCAAAGAGACCCATGTCTCACTTACGCATAAGCGGACATAGGTCCCTGAACTACCCCGATTTTTGAGGTGCTTTTAGTCGATTATCAGACTGCTCTCACTGGGCCTTCACATCGAGATCGAGGCTCTGGCCAGGGAGGATGAGGTCCGGGTCGGAGCCGACGGCACCCTTATTGGCCTCATAGAGCGCGGGCCAGCCTCCGGGAACCTTCTGTGCATCAGCAATCGACCAGAGGTTGTCGCCGGGCCGGACGGTGTACGCGCCGTCAGCCGCCGGCTCGGCCGTGTCGCGCGCGCCGTTGCCGCCACGGGAGGCGTGGCGGCCCGACTCACGGCCGCCGCCGTCCGTGTCGCGACTCCCCGCGGTGGCCGGCGCGCCGCGGTGCTTGCCACCCGCATCACTGGACGAGTCGGGTGAATCGGACGTGTCACGGGGCGCACCGGAGGACGCTCCGGGAGACGGAGTGGTCGAAGCCGAGGGCTTCGGGGACGGCGAGGCCTTCCTTGACGGCTTGTCGGCCCCGTCCGAGCCGTCCGCACCGTCCACGGCGTCCGAGCCGTCCGAGGCGCTCCCGGACGGCGTGGCGTCGTCGGACGGGTCCGCCGACGCGTCGTCAGCCGGCTTCGCGCTCCCGGTCGGGTCGTCGGCGGGAACGGAGCCCGGGTCGACCCCCGGCGGCGTCCCGTCCACCGCGAGGCCGGAGATGACCGCACAGCTGGGCCAGGCCCGCGGGCCCCGGTCATCCAGGACCTTCTCGGCCACCTCTATCTGCTGCGCCCGGCTGGCGAGGTCCGCGCGCTCCGCGTACGCCTCACCGCCGTACGCCTTCCAGGTCTCCGGCGAGAACTGCAGGCCGCCGTAGTAGCCGTTCCCGAAGTCCGCACTCCACGCGCCGCCGCTCTCGCACTCGGCCACCCGGTCCCAGGTCGTGGCGTCGGCCGCGTGCGCACCGGACGCGCCGAGCAGCGGGATGGCGATCGCCGATCCGGTCACGCCCGCGGCGACGACGATGGCGGGTGCCTGACGGGGGCGACGGTGTCTGCCGTTCGCGGAGCCCATGGGGTTGCCTTCCGTGTGACTGACATGTGACTGGTGAGTCGAACGGTGAACCTAGCGGGACTCGAACGCGCGTCACAAGTCGATGCAGCGCAGATCACGCGAAAGTCACAGAACTGACGGAGTGTCACTTCTGGTGGTCGCGGGCCCCGGCGTGAACTCCACGGGGAGCGTGCGAAGTCCACGCATGATGAGCCCGCCACGCCACCGCAAATCGGTAGGTTCCACCGCAAGTCGCAGGTCCGGAAGGCGGTTCAGAAGCGTGGCGAGCGCGGTCTGTCCCTCCAGCCGGGCGAGCGGCGCTCCCAGGCAGTAGTGGATGCCGTGCCCGTATCCGAGGTGCTGATTGTCACGCCGTGCGAGGTCGAGCGTGTCGGGGTCCTCGAAGCGCTCCGGGTCGCGGTCGGCCGCGGCGAGCACCACGAGCACGGGGTCCCCGGCCTCGATGTCCTGCCCGCCGAGCGTCAGCGCTTCGGTGGCGAACCGCCAGGTGGCCAGCTCCACCGGGCCGTCGTACCGCAGCAGTTCCTCGATCCCGGTCTCCAGCAGCCCGCTCTCCCCCGAGTCGAGCGAGTGCTGGAGCCGTTCGCGCTGCCCCGGGTTGCGCAGCAGCGCGTAGACCCCGTTGCCGATGAGATTGACCGTCGTCTCGAATCCGGCGAAGAGCAGGATGAAGGCCATGGCCGCGGCCTCGTTCTCGGTGAGGTGCTCGCCGTGGTCGCTGGCCCGGATCAGCCCGGAGATCAGGTCGTCCCCCGGGTTCTCCCGCTTGCGGTGGATCAGTTCGGCGAGATAGCCGCGCATCTTCTTCACCGATCTGGCCACCCCGCCGCGCGGACCGCCGCCGTGGCGGATCATCATGCCCGCCCAGTCCCGGAAGTCGTCCTGGTCCTCGGGCGGGACGCCGAGCAGATCGCAGATCGCGTAGATGGGGAGCGGGAAGGCGAAGTCGTGGATGAGGTCCGCCTTCCCCTCCTCGATGAAGCGGTCGATGAGGCGGTCCGTCAGTTCCTGCACGCGCGGCGCGAACTCGGCGACCCGGCGCGGGGTGAACGCCTTGGAGACGAGGCGGCGCAGCCGGGTGTGGTCGGGCGGGTCGATGTTCAGCAGATGCGTCATCAGCTCGGCCTTGCGCTCGCCCGGGATGCCGGTCTTCCCCTTGGCGTGCGCCGGCTCGGCGTGGTGCGCCGGGTTCTTGGAGAGCCGGGAGTCGGCGAGCGCCTGCCGCGCGTCCGCGTACCGGGTCACGAGCCAGGCCTCGACACCGCTGGGCAGTGCGGTCCGGTGCACGGGGCTGTGCTCGCGCAGCCAGGCGTACGCCGGGTACGGGTCGGTGGCGAACTCCCAGGTGAAGAGTTCGGGTGCGCCGACGGGGCAGGCGGGCTGATCGGTGGCGCGGTCGGCGGGACGGTCGGCGGGGCTGTGGTTCACCCCCCGACGTTATCCGTTGCCCCCGGACGTCATCCGGCGCCCTCCGGCACGGTCCGTCGTCACCCTCCGGCACGGTCCGTTCCGTCGCCCTCCGGGGCTAGGCGTTGCCCTCCGCCGTCCTGATGGCGTCGCGGTAGGCG
Organism: Streptomyces sp. NPDC058240; assembly: GCF_042882135.1. Lineage (NCBI taxonomy): Bacteria > Bacillati > Actinomycetota > Actinomycetes > Kitasatosporales > Streptomycetaceae > Streptomyces > Streptomyces sp. NPDC058240. The sequence goes on along the minus strand of NZ_JBHVWT010000005.1, from coordinate 306,113 downwards.
CGGCCCGCGGCCCTCAGTGCGGCCTCGGGGTCGATACCGTCCTGCTCGGCGCGTACGGCGAGGGCGAGGAGCTCGTAGCCGATGCCGTCGCCGGTGGGGAGCGGCACGTCGAGTCCCGCGGTACGGACCCGGCCGGCCAGCTTCGCCGCCAGGGCCAGACCGGGCTGGCCGAGCGGGACTCCGTCGGTGACCGAGTCGCGCTGCTTCTCGATGGCCTTGGTCCGCAGCCAGTGCGCGTGCACGTCCTCCGGGGTCTCGGCGCTCTCGTCGCCGAAGACGTGCGGGTGGCGGTGGATCAGCTTCTCGACGAGGGTCGCGGCCACGTCGTCGACGGAGAACGGCTCCGCCCCGTCCTCGGGGCGGCCTTCCTCGGCGATCCTGGCGTGGAAGACGACCTGGAGGAGTACGTCGCCGAGTTCCTCGCGCAGCTCGTCGCGGTCGCCGTCCTCGATCGCCTCGACGAGTTCGTACGCCTCCTCGATGGCGTACTTGGCGAGGCCCTTGTGGGTCTTCTGCGAGGTCCACGGGCATTCGAGCCTGATCCGGTCCATGACCTGGACCAGATCGAGGAGCCGGGCGCCCGGCAGATCGTACGAACCGGGCAGCAGCTCCAGGTCCGGCATCCGCACCCGGCCCGAACCGGCGAGCCGGGCCAGACCGTCGGTCAGCGGCTGATCGCCCTCGCCGCCCGCGAGGACGACGACGGTCCGGCCGCCCGCGCAGGCGTCGACGAGTTCCTGCGCGGTGGACACGGAGTGCTCGACGGTGACGCCCGCCTCGCGCAGATACGGCAGCTGCGGGTGGTCCGGCTCGGCGCAGAGCACCCGGTCGGCGGCGTGCAGCGCCTGCCAGGCGGGCCAGGACAGGAGTCCGGGCGCGACACGGTGGCTGGCGGTGAGCAGAACGATACGGCCGGGGTCTTCAGCGTTCACTGTTCGAATCTACCTCGGTCGTTCGCGTCGCCCGTTCCGCGGCCGGTCAGGCGCCGGCCTCGGTGTCCGCGCCGGCCGGCTTGGTGACCTGGGTGATCCAGGGGGCCTTGTGGTCGGCGAGCTGGGTCTGCTTGCTGTCCCAGGTGCCGTAGCGCGGATTGACGTCGACGCGCAGTGCCTTCGACGCCTTGCCGAGCGCCTCGCCGACGGCCTGCTGACCGGCGGGCTGCTGCAGGTCGGCGCCGAGCGCCTGGGCCAGCTTCGTCAGCTGGACCTGCTCGCGCAGGACGGCGTCGATCTGGCCGGGTGCGACCCAGCCCCGCTGGAGCATCGCCGTCCGCAGCTGCGCCTCCCCGCCGGACTGGGCCGCCGCGGTCTTGCGCATCTGCTGGATCTCGTTGCGGTTGACGCTCACGCCCGCGTCCTGCGCGGCCCGGTCCAGCACCCGGTCGAAGATCATGGTTTGCAGTTTGACCCGGCTGAGCTGCCCGGACTTGTCGATGAGCTGGGAGGCGTCCTTCGAATCGCGCTGGGCCTCGCGTACGGCCGCCACCTGGCTCTGCAGCGTGGAGACCTCGATCCGGTCCCCGCCGACGACGGCCGCGGCGCCCGGGTGGGCCTCGCTGCCGCAGGCGGTCAGGAGTGGGGCGCCGGCGAGCAGGGCGGCGGAGACGGTGAGCGCGGTGCGACGGCGGCGGTGCAAAGGAACCTCCCGGGGAGACTTTGTGCATCAGTGCACAAGACCTTGCGGTGATCGATGTTAGGCAGTGGACGTGGCTGGGGCCACCGATTCGACCAACGATTCGGAAGGAGTTGCGGATATGGGCCCGTTGGGGACCGCCCGGGGCCGCCCGACAGCCTCTCAGGGCACGCGTTCGGCCGACGGGGCCGGGGTGTCCGGTCGCAGCATGATCGTGCGCGAGACGACGAAGGTGATCGGGATGGCCGCCGCGGCCGCGACCAGCGGCGCGTACCGGCTGCTGAACCCGGCGAGATCGACCAGCAGATAGACACCGCCGGTCGTGATGACGAAGTTGGCGGCGTTGGTGAGCGGGAAGAGCAGGAACTTCCGCCAGGTGGGCCGGGTCCGGTAGGTGAACCAGGAGTTCAGGAAGAAGGAGCCGATCATGCTCAGCGCGAAGGCGATCGCATGGGCGGCGATATAGGGCAGCCACGTCAGCAGGACGAGGTAGCAGCCGTAGTACGTGCCGGTGTTCACCACTCCCACGAGGGCGAATCGGGCCATCTGTGCTGTGACCGTCATCGGCGTACGAACTCCTGGGGCTCCCGTATCTTCTGCGGCGCCCCGGTGTTCGTGGCCTTCACCAGGAAGTGCGGGCGTCGCTTCACCTCGTAGTAGATACGGCCGACGTACTCGCCGACCACCCCGACCATCACCATCTGGACCCCGGCGAGTGCGGTGACCACGACGAGAAGGGTGACATAGCCGGGGGTGTCCACCCCCTGCACCAGGGCGACCCCGACGATCCACGCCGCATAGGCGAAGGCCACCGACAGCAGCAGCATGCCCAGGTAGAGCGCGGCGCGCAGCGGTTTGTTGTTGAAGGACAGCAGCCCGTCGAGACCGTAATTGAGCAGCTTTCCGAAGGTCCAGGCGGAACTGCCCTGTTCGCGGACGGCATTCTCGTAGTTGAAGGTCGTCGTGCGGAATCCCACCCAGGCGAAAAGGCCCTTGGAGAACCGGTTGTATTCGGTGAGTTCCAGTACGGCGTCGACGGTGCGGCGGGACAGCAGCCGGAAGTCCCCGACACCGTCGACCAGTTCCACGTCCACCATGCGGTTGATCAGCCAGTAGTAGGCGCGGGCGCTGAGGGTGCGGGTGACGCGGTCGCCCTTGCGGGTGCGGCGGGCGATCACCTGGTCGTAGCCCTGCGCGTGTTCCTCCAGCATCCGGCCCACGAGCTCGGGCGGGTGCTGGAGGTCGGCGTCCATGATGACCACGGCGTCGCCCTCGGCGTGCTGGAGGCCGGCCAGCATGGCGGCCTCCTTGCCGAAGTTCCGGCTGAAGGAGACATAGCGGACCCGTGGGTCGGCGGCGGCCAGCTCCTGGAGGATCACCAGGGTCCGGTCCGCGCTGCCGTCGTCGACGAACACCAGCTGGAATTCATGTCCCAGCCCGGCCATTTCGTCCGTGACGCGTTCATGGAAGCGTTCGAGGATCTCTTCCTCGTTGAAACAAGGCACCACCAGAGAGATCAGCACGGATGTACATCAGCGCGGCCAGATGTCGGAACCCGATGCAGCACGTGACCGATGAGCGTCCATCAAGTGAACTGACCCATTTCGGCCCGGGTTTGAGCGTTCGAAGCTGGCATATTCCTGCGTATGCCGACTTCCCGCCCCCGCCTGCGCGCGGGCTCGCTCGCCGCGCTGCTCACCGTCGCCGCAGTCTGCGCGGGTGACACCGTGGCGCGCGTCTTCCCGTTCGGGCCGCACACACGCAGCGTCAACGACCTGGGCAATCAGTTCGTGCCGTTCCACGCCCGGCTGTGGGACCTGCTGCACGGGAATGCCGACGGCGGGCTGCTGCTCAACTGGTCCTCCGGGTACGGGACGAGTTTCCTGCCGGATCTCGGCACCTATCTGACCAGCCCGTTCGCCCTGCTCGTCGGGGTCTTCCCGCGTGACCGGATCGATCTCGCGGTCTATGTGGTCACGGTCCTGAAGATGGCGTCGGCGGCGGCGCTGATGGCCCTGTTCCTGCTGACGCTGCGCGGCGGGCGCTGGTGGGCGGCCGGGGCGCTCGGCGCTTCGTACGCGCTGTGCGGCTGGTCGGTTGCCGAGGCCTCGTACAACCCGATGTGGCTGGACGGGCTGGTCGCCCTGCCGCTGCTCTGCCTGGTCGCCGAATGGGCCCGTACGGGACGGCACCGGGTCGCCGGTCCGCTGCTCGTCGCGGTGATGTGGGCGGCCAACTTCTACACGGCGTACATGGCGACGCTCGGTGCCGCCCTGGTGCTGGCCGTCCGGCTCTTCACCGAGCGGGACGACCGGCGGACGGTGGTCCGGGGGCTGGTGCGGGCCGTCTGCACGGTCGGGGTGGGCGTCGGGCTCTCGGCGCCCGTCCTGCTCCCCGTCTACCTGGGCACCAAGCACGCCTACCCGGGCTGGGACCGTCCGTTCGCGCCCGCCGCATGGCCCGATGTGCTCGCCCGGCTGCTGCCCGCCACGTACAGCTTCTTCACCCCGGCCCTCTTCCTCGGCACCGGCACCCTGCTCCTGGCCTGTGCGCTGGCCTTCCAGCGGTCCGTGCCGGGGCGCGAGCGGTGGGCGTGGACGGGGCTGGTGGCCGGGGTCGCACTGTCGTTGCAGTGGGGCCCCACGCATCTGCTCTGGCATGCCTTCACCACGCCCAACGGCAGTCCGTACCGGCAGACGTTCGTGCTGGCCGGGCTGGTGGTGATCGCCGCCTGGGTCTCGGTCTCGTACGACTGGCCGGGGCGGCGGGCGCTGCTCGGCGGGGGCGCGGTCCTGGTGCTGCTCGCGGCCGGGGCCGGCTTCAGCGACCTGGTCACCGGGTGGACGTATCCGCTGTTCGCGGTGGGTCTGGTGGCCGCGGCCTGCGCTCTGGTGCTGGTCGGGCGGGGCCGGCGGCTCGCGGCGCTGGCCGCCGTGCTGCTGATCGGCGCGCAGGCCGGGCAGGCCGCCGCGACCACCGCGTACTTCGACCGGCAGCGGCTGAACCGGCTCGACGACTACGCGCCGTGGGGCGAACGGCAGCGGACCCAGGCGGCCGTGGTCGCGGGCGCCGACGGCTGGCCGGGCTATCGCACGGACCCCGGCCGGGAGCAGACCACCGCGAACGATCCGCTGCTGGTGGGCGGGCAGGGCGGCGCGTACTACAGCAGCCACACGCCCGCCGTGCTGACCCGCACGATGCGGGCGCTCGGCGGCGGGTGGACGTCGAACGGCCGGGCCGTGCAGAGCCTCGACAACCCGGTCACGGACGCAGTCTTCTCGGTCGGCGCGCGGGTGCGCGGGCCGCGCGATCCGCACCAGGGGGCGAACCTCCCGGACGACCGGCCGGTGACGGTGAGCCGTGCCGAGACGCCGCCACTGGTGACGGTGCGCCGGCCGGGCGGTCCGGTGCCGTACGGCCGTTCACCGTTCCGGAACCAGGAGCAGCTGCTCGGCTCGCAGGTCTACACGGTCCCGACGACAGTGCTGCGGACGGCGGACGGCGACGCGGTGGCCGACAAGGGGGCGTACGACTACCGGGTCGGACGCGGCACCTACACGCTGACCGCCGCCTGCCCGGCGGGCACCGAGGCATATCTGTGGTCGCCCGACATGTTCGGCTGGGCACGGCTCGGCGACGGCCCGGAGGTCGATTTCAAGGGGCAGTTGCCGGCCCGGCGTGCCGCGATGCAGCACCTGGGCACGGTCGGCGGGGCCGGGAGCGTGCGGGTCACGCTGACCCCGGTGCGCGCCGGGACCGTGCCGCATCGGGCGATCGGCTGTCTGGACCGGGCCCGGCTGTCCTCGGCGGTCGCCGGACTGAAGCGCACCGGCGCGGCCACGGTCCACGTCACCGACCACGGCATCCGGGCCGAACTGCCGCCCGGCACCACCGGAACGGTCGTGATCGCCGCGCCCCGGATCGCGGGCTGGAGCTGCCAGGGCCGCCCCGCCGACAGCTACCTGGGCCTGGTCGCCACCCCGGCCCCGGCCCGCGGCACGGCGGTCGACTGCACGTTCCGGCCCCCGGGCCTGCGGGCGGGCGCGTTGACCGGTGCGGGCGCGCTCAGCGTCCTCGTGCTCGGCGGGGCGGTGCTCGCGTACCGGCGGCGACGGGACGCGGAGGCCGGGCTGCCCGGCCCCGACCGGCAGCGACAGCACGCCGGGACACCGGAGCCCGTGGACGCCTGACAGGGGCCGGGGGCAGGACGCCTGCCCCCGGCCGGTGGTCAGCCGCCCCGCACCTCCACCTGACGGTCGAGCCGGCGGCGCAGCTCCACCGGCAGCGGGTGGTGGGGCCCATAGGCCCGCTCGGCGTCGTACAGCAGCGCCTGGAGCTGCACGTGCGCCGTCACGTGGTCGCCGAGCGCGAGCAGCAGGTGCGCGATGCGGTTGCGGATCTCGAAGGAGCGGGCCGGGTCGCCGCCCGTGGCGCGGTGGTTCTCGTAGTACGGGAGGACCGCGCGGTACTCCGCGAGCGCGGCGGCCGGTTCGCCGAGCTGCTCCAGGCACTGGGCCGCGTCGTAGCGGAACTGGAGCGTCTGCGCGTCGGCCGGGCCGGCCTCCGCCGCGCGGTCGTCGGCGAGGCGGCGCAGCTCGGGCAGGGCACGGCGGTACTGGCCGTCGTCCATCAGCGTCGCCGCGTACTGCTTGCGCAGGATGCGGACCACGGCGGAGTCCTCGCCGTGCTGCTCGGCGGCGACCGGGAGGATCGAGCCGAGGATGTCCACGGCCTGGGTGATGCGGCCCTCGCCGAGCAGCTTCTTGACGTCGTCGACGGCGGCGGCCACATCGGGCCGGGCCGCCGCGGGGGCGGGCGGGGCCGGTGGCGGGGGCGGGGCGGCGGCCCGGTCGGGCCACGGGGCGTGCGGGCGCAGGAAGGGGCGGGTCGGGTCGAGCGGTCCGACGGAGAGCCCGGTGCCCGGCGAGGGGAGCAGCGGGGCGAGGTGTTCGTACACCTCCTGGGCGCCGGACGGCCGGTGCTGCGGGTCCTTGGCCAGCAGCCGCAGCACCAGCGCTTCGAGCGGCTCGGGGATGTCGGGCCTGATCCGGCGGACCGGGACCGGCGGCTCGTAGAGGTGGCGGTGCAGCACACCGAGTGCGGTGGACCCGGCGAACGGCACGTCGCCGCTGAGCAGTTCGTGGAGGAGCACGCCGAGGGCGTACAGATCGGTGTACGGGCCGACGGCGCCGCCCATCGCCTGCTCGGGGGCCATGTAGGCCGGGGAGCCGATCGGCGAACCGGTGTGGGTGAGCCGGGTGGTGTCGGTGTCGAGGACGGAGGCGACGCCCAGGTCGAGGACGGTGACGGTGCCGTCCGGGCGCACCATCACGTTGCGGGGCTTGAGGTCGCGGTGGACGATCGGCACCGCGTGCACGGCGCACAGCACGGCGCAGAGCTGGGCGGCGACCGCGACGGACCACTGCCAGGGGTACGGGTCGTGCTCGGCGAGATGGTCGGCGAGGTCGGCGCCCTCGACATACTGCATGACGAGGAACAGGTCGTCGCCGTCGCTGCCCGCGTCGTGGACGGTGACCAGGCCGGGGTGGTCGACCTGGGCGGTGACCCGGCACTCGCGGACGAAGCGGCGGCGCAGCTCGCCCGCGGCCTCGCTGCCGATGGGGCCGGTGACCCGGTCGGGGCGGAGCAGCTTCACCGCGACGCGGCGGTCCAGGCGCTGGTCGTAGGCCGTCCAGACCTGGCCCATGCCGCCCTGTCCGAGGATGGTCGCCAGTTGGTACCGCCCGCCGATGACTCGTCCGCTCACCGCCCCTCCTCCTTGCGGAGGTAGTCGCTCAACTCGTCGAGCTCGGCGCGGACCTGGTCGATGCGGTGGGGCTGGGGCGAGGGTTGCGGCTGGGGCTGGGGTGAAGGCTGGGGATGCTGTGCCGGTTGTACCGGCGGCGCGGGCGCGGGGGCCGGCATGGGCGCGGGCATGGGCGCAGGAGTGGGTGCAGGAGTGGGTGCAGGAGTGGGTGCAGGAGTGGGCGCGGGGGCGGGCATCCGCATCGGCACGGTGGGCGCGTATCCGTATCCGTAGCCGTATCCGTACCCAGGCACCGAGGCCGCGTAGCCGCCCATCCGGTGCTGCTTCGTCAGCCGTTCGTAGTGGCGGACGTCCCCGACCAGGTAGTACGCGACCGAGCCCAGCATCACCACCAGCAGCAGCGGGATGAGGACGTTGTCGATGCCGGTCGGCTCGTCGCTGCCGTCCCTGCCGAGGATCGGCAGGAGCACGCAGACGAAGACGAACCCGGCCCCGGTCAGCCACCAGTCGGACGCCCGGCGGCGCACGATCGCGAGACGGAGCAACGGACTCCACAGCAGCATCCCGAGCGAGCACACCGAGAGCACGGCGAAGAGCACGCGCATCGAGACGATCCAGACCCGGCTGGGAACCCGGCGCGGCGGCGTCGGCGGATGACCCGGGGCGTACATGGCTGCTCCTGGAGACCTGGTCGTGAACATCCGCGCACACGCTCCGTGTACGCAGATCCGAGCGTAAAGGGCGACACCGACAACCGGCCCCGGGTTGTACGGATCGGCTGTGGTTCAGCTCACTCCGGCGCGACCGTGCCATCCGTCAGCCCGTCGTACATCCCCTGGACGAGCTGTCCGCCGAGCCGGCCGGTCAGCCGCAGGGCGTCCTCGAACTCGGCCAGGGCACGGAATCGTTGCCCGTAGCGCTGCTGCTCCGCGAGCGGCAGCCGGGGCAGTTGGAGGCGGCGGGCGTCCAGCCGGGTGGCGGTGGAGGCGTAGCTGCTGGCCTGGCGGTTGTTGGCGGTGCCGCGCAGGAAGCCGGCCAGGAACCAGGGGTCGAGGGCGGCCGGATCGGGGCGCAGCAGCTGGAGGTTGCGGCCCAGTGCGGCGCCCGCGGTGGCGTCGTCGACGACTCGCGCGACGGAGCCGCCGCCGAGCACGGGGACGACGACATCGCCCGGTTCGACGAGGACCGGCTCCTCTGCGGGCCCGTCGACGGGCAGGCTTCCCGAAGGGGCGGTGGAGCCGAGGACGTCGTGTTCGGTGAGGACGGGCCCCGGGCCGGTGCCGGAGCCGCCGGTGCGGAGCTGGAGGGCGCCGGCGCGGGCGAGTTCGCCGACGGTGGTGAGCGGCCAGTGGGCCGGTTCGAAGGGGAGCACGGCCACCGGGGTGAGGGTGTCGGTGAGACCGAGCGTCTCGGTGAGCCGCTCCCGTACCCGGATCAGCTCGGCGGGTCCGCCCGCGGCGGCCGGTGGCGGCAGATGGCGGGCGGGGGCCAGGTCCACGTCGTCGTCGAGGAGTTCGATGACGGGTACGGCGCGGCTGACGCCGGGGCGGGCCGAGGCAGGGTGGCCCGGCTCGGTCCGGCCCTCCCGTCCGGGGCTTCCCGCGTCGTCGAAGCACTGCCAGGCGTCGAGCACGGCACCGTGCACCGCCTGCCAGTCGAGCCGGTCGCGCCCGCCCGCGGGGGCGGTCGCCGCCGGGCCCGCCGCAGGCGATTCGGCGGGTTCGGCGGTGTCGACGAGCAGCAGTTCGGGCGAGGGGTGCCGACCGCTGCCGGGCTTGCGGAGCACCCAGAGGTGGAGCGGGATGCCGTACGGGGGTGCGGCGCCGGCCGGGAGCGCGATGACGGCGCGCAGGGCGCCGCGGCGCAGCAGATCGGCGCGGATCCGGCGGCCGGAGCGGCGCGAGGCGGCGGCCGGGGGCATCAGCAGGACGGCGGTGCCGCCCTCGCGCAGATGGGCCAGGGCGTGCTGGACCCAGGCGAGTTCGGACTCGGTACGGGCCGGGAAGCCGTACTCCCAGCGCGGGTCGTAGGCGAGCTCGTCGTGGCCCCAGTTGCGTTCGTTGAACGGCGGGTGGCAGAGCACCGCGTCGGCGGCGAGCTGCGGGAAGGCGTCGGCGCGCAGGGTGTCGGCGGTCCGTGCCGCCAGGGCGCAGCCGGTGTCGGTGTGCAGGGCGAGCCTCAGCGCGGTGAGCGCGGCGAGGTCGGGGTCGGTCTCCTGGGCGTACAGGGCGGCCGGCCGGCCGACGGCACGCAGCAGGGCGCCGGTGCCCGCGGCCGGGTCGAGGACCGTGCGGGCGGGCCGCTCCCCCGTCTCCACCAGGGCGGCCATCAGTTCGGCGAGTCCGGGCGGGGTGAGGGTGTACTGGCGCGGGTTGGCGTCCAGCTGACGGCCGAGCAGGAACTCGAAGGTCTCCTGGACCCCGGTCCCGGCGGCGAGTTCGGCGGCGGCGCGGAGCAGCGGAACGGACGGGAGCAGTTCGGCGGGGCTCGGGGCGTGAACGGCCCGTCCGGCTTCCACCGCCGGTCCGAAGCGGGTGGTGAGCACCTTGTCGACGGCGAGGGAGAGCACGCCGGCCATCCCTTCGTCCGACGCGGCGGTGATCTCCGGCCAGGCCTTGGGGGAGGTCCGCAGGAGCAGCAGGGCGCAGCCCGTGTGGACCAGGGCGGGGACCGCGCCGGCCGGGTGCCCTGCGAGCTGCTGCCAGACCCGTTCCCGCAGCGGGACCTCGGCGAGTTTCCCCTGGTCGCGAAGCCATTGCTCGACCTCGGGCAGTGCGAAGGACGGGCTCGTCTCGGTGCCGCCGACGGGCTTGGGGAAGTCGGCGTGGCGGCGGCGCCAGTTGCTGACCGCGGCGCGCCCCACCCCCGCCAGCCGTGCGATCCCGGCCGCGGTCACCTCTGTCGAGTTCTCCGGCACTGACTGTCTCCCTGGTCCTGGCGCTCGTCCCGGTACTGCTTGTCGGCGAGCATACCGACCCGGTTCGCACGGCACCGATTCACAGCGTGCATCAACCCATCCATCGTGGATCGTGTTGACTCGGTTCACAAGCTCTGCTGTTATTGACCCATCGCCGCACGACAGCGAGCGATGCACGAGCACGACGCACGAATCCGCTCATCACCCATCCCTGCTTTTGCCGGAGGGCACAGCCATGTCCCAGTTCACACAGCCGCCGCAGTCCCCGCAGCCCCAGCAGCCGTACGCCCCCGCCCAGATGCCGGGCATGCGCCCGGCCCGTAACGGACTGGGCATCGCCGCCCTCGTCCTGGGTGTCATCGGCGCCGTGTCCGGCCTGATCCCGTTCCTGTTCTGGCTGGCGGGCATCCTCGGCCTCATCGCCCTGGTCCTGGGTCTGGCCGGCCGGGGCCGCGCGAAGCGCGGCGAGGCCACCAACAAGGGGATGACCACCTTCGGCGCCGTGCTCGGCCTGATCTCGCTGATCCTCGCGGTGGTGGGTGCGGTGATCACCTTCAAGGCCGTGGACGACGCCGTGAACGACCTCAACAAGGCGGTGTCGGACACCACGGCCTCCGCGAAGCCGAAGCCCGGCGGCGACTCCGCCAAGGGCGGCGCGGACAAGAAGAAGGACACCGGCAAGGCGCTGGAGGCGGGCGACTCGGCCGTGTACGACGACGATCTGACGGTCACGGTCGGCGACGCCGCCTCGTACACCCCGGACGCCTACGCCGCCGGACACACCAAGGGACAGAAGGCCTACCGGGTCGCCGTCGTCATCGAGAACGCGGGCAAGGAGAAGTTCGACGCCGCGCTCGTCAGCGTCTCGGCGCGGGCCGGCCAGGACGGTGTGGACGCCGAGCAGATCTTCGACAACAAGGTCGGCACGGGCTTCAGCGGCACGGTCCTGCCGGGCAAGAAGGTCACGGTCCAGTTCGCCTTCGACACCCCGGCGGACGCCAAGAACCTGACCGTCGAGGTCAACCCCGGCTTTACGTACGACGCCTCGCAGTGGGACCTGAAGCTCTGACCGTCCCCCTCGGACCGACCGACCGGAGCCCGACCACCATGCGCCTTCTCGCCCGCGCCTCGGCAGCCGCCCTGAGCGCCGCGACCGCCCTCGCCCTCGCGACGGCCTGCGGAATGCTCCCGGACGACGCACCCGACGCCACCGCCCCCTACGCCCGGCTGACCGCCCCCGAGGTCGTCAACAAGGCCCTCGCGGCGACCCGCGCCGCCAAGTCGGTACGCATGACGGTGGAGACGACCTCCCCCGAGGGCCCGGTCGAGGCGTACGTCGCCACGGACATCAGGGGCGAGTGCACGGTCACGCTCTCCATGGGCGCGGCGGGCACCATGGAACTGGTACGGACGGGCGGCACGGTCCACACCCGGTCGGACGCCGCGATGCTGCGCTCAGTCTCCGCCTCGCAGGCCAGGAAGCTCACCGGCCTCGCCAGCCAATGGGTGAGGCCCACCACCGCCGACCGGCACGCGAAGCTGGCCGAACGCTACTGCGACCGGGAGACCTTCCTCGACCTCCTCGCACCGAGGAGCGGAACGGCCCGCAAGGGACGGACGACCGCACCCGGCTCCGGCACACCCGCCCTGGCCGTCACCGGCGGGACGGCCGACGGGAAGTGGACGGCGGACATCGCCACCGACGGCAGACCTTTCCTGCTCAAGCTGCGCCTGAACCCTCCCCACCCGCACGGCGCATCGGGAAACGACACCGACCACGCCGCCCCCGTGACAGTCGAATTCTCGGAATTCGACAAACCGTTCAAGGCGAACAGGCCGAAGCCCTGAACCCCTGAACGCTCCAGGCCGCAGAACCCGCCCCACCCCAGGGCGGGTTCTGCGTACACCGCCCCACTCCTGCGCTCACCCGCCGCACTGCTCCAGCATCGCCGTCTTGTCGGCGGCGGTGACCGGCAGTTCGTACTTCAGGGACACCTGCGCGAACCGCACCGCGTACGAGCAGCGGACCGGCTTGTACGGCGGCAGCCAGGAGGCCGGCCCCGAGTCGCGCTTGGCGTTGTTGGCCGGTCCGTCCACCGGGATGAGGTTGAGCGGGTCGTTGGCGATCTGCTGCCGCTTGGCCTCGTTCCAGCGCGAGGCGCCCATCTGCCAGTCGTACGAGAGCGGCATGACGTGGTCGATCTGGACCTTGGTGGCCTGCTGCTTGCGCCAGTCGATGGTCGAGCCGGTGTACGGGTCCTTGAGGGTCATCGACACGACCACACAGTCCGAACCGGACCGGAACTTCACGTCCTTGCCGTCCCTGGCGAGGAGGTCGTTACGGGTGTCGCAGCCGTTCCTCGCGAGCGGTATCCCGTCGATCGAGTCCTTCCACGCGTAGCCGAACTTGTCCCGCGCGTAACCGGTCTTCGGCCCCCGCCCCTTCGTCGCCACCTTCTCGATGACCTTCCGCCCGGCCGCCCGGTCCGCCTCGGACGTGAGCGGCGCGAGCCCCGGCTTCGTACCGTCGGCGTTGTCGAGCGGGCCGGCCCCGAATCCGGTGACGGCCTGCCCGCCGCCGTCCGAGCCGCCGCCCTGCCGTCCGGTCCCGGAGGACGCGCTCTCGGGGTCGCAGCCGGCCAGGGCCAGCACCGCCGCCACGCTGAGGGCGGGCAGCATCACTCGGTAAGCGCGGGGAGATATCACTCGAAACCGTCCTGACGGGGAGAAAGCCGAACCCGGGAATCCTACGGACGCCTTCTCCTCGCGGACATGCACATGCCGACGGCCCGAGCGATTGCGGCGTGAATCACACCGGCCGAGCCACCGGACCGCTTAACGTACATCCGTGTACGTTACCTAGATGTATGATTCCGCCCCCGGCTGGAACGGGTGGCCCGGGAGGCTGCGGGCTGATGGCTCCCGCACCTCCTCCTGCGGTGCTCACTCGGCTGTGAACTCGTACTGCAGCTCGTACAGATGCCCCGCTTTGACCATGATGGTCGCCTCGATGGGCCGACCGTTGTCGCTGTAGACGACGCGCAGGGTGCGGAGCACTGGAAGGTCACCGGGCAGTCGCAGGGCCCGGTACTGCTCCTGTGTGGGAATCCGGGCGGAGACCCGGTCCACGCTGAGCCGTGGCGGGTAGCCCAGGTCGGCGAGGAGTGTCGGCGTGCCGCCGGGGATCTTCCGGCGTGCCTCCATCGCCGTGCCACGGGTGATCTCCAACGGGTAGTACGACGCGACAAGTTCGGCGGGCTCGTCGTCGATCAGGAGAAGTTGCCGCCGCAGGAACGCGGTGCCGGACTCCGGGAGCCCGAGAGCCTCGGCGACGTCCGTGGGCGGTCGGCTCTCCGCGACCTCAAGAAGTGTGCTGCGTGCCCGGGATCCACCCTTGACGATCTCGGTCAGCCAGCGATACGGCTCGCCCGGACCCGCCGCGGCCATGTACGAGGCGGGGCGGACGGTTCGCTGCCGGTGTTCGCGGACCGTCACGGCGGCACCCGCCCTGCCGACCACCAACTGTTCTTCCTTGAGCAGTTGCAGTGCCTTCTGCACCGTCGCGTTCGAGGCGTCGAACTGCTCCTTGAGGTGCGCCGTGGACGGCAGAGCCGCCCCGGGCGCGAGATCCCCGCCCATGATCTGGTCTCTGAGATCGGCGGCGATCCGTTCGTGCAGTGAACGACGGTCGGTGGCATCCGCTTCGGGTCCGGGCACGGTCATCCGATCCTGATCTCGTATCGCAGTTTCTGACGTCGTGGCGGCATCGCCATCACATCGACCTGAATGGGCCGGTCCGCCCCGTCGAGGGTAAGGCGGGTCAGTTGCAGCACGGGTTCACCGGCCGTCAGCCGCAGTTGCTCACACTCGCGATCGGTCGCCGACCGCGCAGTCACGTCCTCGCGCACGCGCACACCGACATACCCCAGGTCCGCCAGCAGCCGGATCGCCCCGCCACGGATCTTGGCGGTTCCTGCGAGGCCAGTGCCGAACGCGATATCCAGCGGGTAGTACGTGTCCGTCAACTCGCAGGGTTCGTCATCGAGATACATGATCCTGCGGCGGACGATGACGCACTGCCCAGCCGGGGTCCCCAGCAGCTCCGCGACCGTTTCCGGCGGCTCCACCTCGCCCGCCCGGACGATCCGCTGAGGAGTCGATGACCACATCGTCGGTAAGACCGTGTGGCTCACGTTCAAGATGCCCGCCGCCCACCTCACGCCGTGAAAAACCCGGCCCCGCCGCACTCGCGACGGGGCCGAATCAGTAGGCGTCCCGGGGCTACGACCCCAGGATCGTAGTGAGGAACTCCCCCGTCCAAGCCAGCAGTTCACGTCCCACGACCGGCTTGCCGCCGACCTTGCCCGTGGTGGGGCGGGGGACCAGGATCTGGTGGACGGCCGGCTTGATGACCGTCCTCGGGTAGAGGCGCTTCAGCCTCAGCTCCTGCGATTCGCGCAGCTCCACCGGGGCGAACCGGATGTTCGGGCCCTGGAGGACGATCTCGCCGACGCCGCAGGCGCGGGCCAGCATGCGCAGGCCGGCGACCAGGAGGAGGTTCTCGACCGGTTCGGGGAGCTTGCCGTAGCGGTCGGTGAGTTCCTCCCGGACGGCCCTGATGTCGTCCTCCGTGTTGGCGGAGGCGATGGCGCGGTACGCCTGGAGGCGCAGCCGCTCGCCGGGGGCGTAGTCGTGGGGGACGTGGGCGTCGACCGGAAGCTCGATCTTGACCTCCAGGGGCGGCTCCTCCTCCACGCCGCCTTCGAGGGACGCGCGATAGTCGGCGACGGCCTCGCCCACCATGCGTACGTACAGGTCGAAGCCGACGCCCGCGATGTGGCCGGACTGTTCGCCGCCCAGGAGGTTTCCGGCGCCGCGGATCTCCAGGTCCTTCATCGCCACGTACATGCCCGCGCCCATCTCGGTGTGCTGGGCGATCGTGGCCAGGCGCTCGTGGGCCGTCTCGGTGAGCGGCTTCTCCGGGGGATAGAGGAAGTACGCGTAGCCGCGTTCGCGGCCCCGGCCCACACGGCCGCGCAACTGGTGGAGCTGGGAGAGGCCGAAGTTGTCGCCGCGCTCCACGATCAGAGTGTTGGCGTTGGAGATGTCGATGCCGGACTCGACGATCGTCGTGGAGACCAGGACGTCGAACTTCCTCTCCCAGAAGTCCACCACCACCTGTTCCAGGGCCTGTTCGGACATCTGGCCGTGAGCGGTCGCGATCCTCGCCTCGGGGACGATCTCGCGCAGCCGCGCGGCGGCGCGGTCGATCGACTCGACGCGGTTGTGGATGTAGAACGCCTGGCCCTCGCGGAGCAGTTCGCGGCGGATGGCCGCGCCGATCTGCTTCTCCTCGTACGGGCCGACGAAGGTGAGGACCGGGTGGCGCTCCTCGGGGGGCGTGGTGATCGTCGACATCTCGCGGATGCCGGTCACGGCCATTTCGAGCGTACGGGGGATCGGCGTCGCGGACATGGTGAGGACGTCCACGTTGGCGCGGAGCTTCTTCAGCTGCTCCTTGTGCTCGACGCCGAAGCGCTGCTCCTCATCGACGATGACCAGGCCCAGGTCCTTGAACCGGGTCTCGGAGGAGAAGAGGCGGTGGGTGCCGATGACCAGGTCGACGGAGCCCTCGCGGAGCCCTTCGAGGGTCGCCTTTGACTCGGAATCCGACTGGAAGCGGCTCAACGCCCGCACATTGACCGGGAATTGGGAGTAGCGCTCGGTGAACGTGCCGTAGTGCTGCTGGACCAGCAGGGTGGTGGGTACGAGGACGGCCACCTGCTTGCCGTCCTGGACCGCCTTGAACGCCGCCCGTACCGCGATCTCCGTCTTGCCGTAGCCGACGTCGCCGCAGATCAGCCGGTCCATCGGGACGGACTTCTCCATGTCCTCCTTGACCTCGGCGATGGTGGACAGCTGGTCGGGCGTCTCCGCGTACGGGAAGGCGTCCTCCAGCTCGCGCTGCCAGGGCGTGTCGGGGCCGAAGACATGGCCGGGGGCCGCCATCCGGGCCGAGTACAGCTTGATCAGGTCGGCCGCGATCTCCTTGACGGCCTTCTTGGCGCGCGCCTTGGTCTTCGTCCAGTCGGCGCCGCCGAGCCGGTGCAGGGTGGGGGCCTCGCCGCCGACGTACTTGGTGACCTGTTCCAGCTGGTCGGTCGGGATGTAGAGGCGGTCGCCGGGCTGGCCGCGCTTGGCGGGGGCGTACTCGACGAGGAGGTACTCGCGGGTGGCGCCCTGCACGGTGCGCTGCACCATTTCGATGTAGCGGCCCACACCGTGCTGTTCGTGGACGATGTAGTCGCCGGTCTCCAGCGTCAGCGGGTCGATCGTCTTGCGGCGGCGGGCCGGCATCCGGCCCAGGTCCTTGGTGGCGGTGCGCTGGCCGGTGAGGTCCGTCTCGGTGAGCACGGCGAGCTTCAGCGCCGGGTCGACGAAGCCGTGGTCGATCGCGCCGCAGGAGACGTGGACGACGGACGGGGAGATCTCCGCCAGGTCCGGGTCGAGGCGGGCGGCGATGCCCTCGCCGCTCAGCACCTCGACGGTGCGGGAGGCGAGGCCCTGGCCCTCGGTGACGTACACCGTGCGCCAGCCGTCGGCGAGCCGGCCCTTGGTGTCGGCGAACGCGCGGGCGGTGTCGCCGCGGTACGCCTCCGGGGCGTGCATCGTGAGCTTGAGGGTGTCCTCGTCGAGCTCGTCGTCCGCGGCGAACGGGGAGACCGACCACCACATCATCTCCAGCTCGCGGGCCCGGTCCCGGACGTCCGCGATGCCCCACAGCGAGGCCGCGCCGACATCGATCGGGGCCTCGCCTCCGCCCGCGGTGGCCGCCCAGGAGGCCTGGAGGAACTCCTGGCTGGTGGCGACCAGGTCGGCGGCCCTGGTGCGGACCCGCTCCGGGTCGCAGACCAGCGCCATCGACCCCTTCGGCAGCACGTCGAGCAGCAGCTCCATGTCGTCGACGAGGACCGGGGCGAGGGACTCCATGCCCTCCACCGCGATCCCCTCGGCGATCTTGCCGAGCAGCTCGCCCAGCTCCGGGTGCTGTTCGGCGAGGGCGGCGGCCCGTTCCCGCACCTCGTCGGTGAGCAGCAGCTCGCGGCAGGGCGGCGCCCACAGCCCGTGCTCGGCGATCTCCAGCGACCGCTGGTCGGCGATCTTGAAGTAGCGGATCTCCTCGACGTCGTCGCCCCAGAATTCCACCCGAAGGGGGTGCTCCTCGGTCGGCGGGAAGACGTCCAGGATGCCGCCGCGCACGGCGAATTCGCCACGCTTCTCGACCAGTTCGACCCGGGAGTACGCGGCCGCCGCGAGCGCGTCGACCGTCTTGCCGAGGTCGGCGCTCTGTCCGATGCGCAGCGCTACGGGTTCCAGGTCGCCGAGCCCCTTGACCTGCGGCTGGAGCACGGAGCGGATCGGCGCGACGACGACGGAGACCGGGCCGGTCTCCGGGTCGTCCTTCCTCGGGTGCGCCAGGCGCCGCAGCACGGCGAGGCGGCGGCCCACGGTGTCCGAGCGGGGCGAGAGCCGCTCGTGCGGCAGGGTCTCCCAGGACGGGAACTCGGCGATCGTGTCCGGCGGCAGCAGGGTGCGCAGCGCGGCCGCCAGGTCCTCGGCCTCCCGGCCGGTCGCGGTGACAGCGAGCACGGTCCGCCCGGTCTCGCGGGCCAGCGCGGCGACGGCGAAGGGGCGGGCGGCGGGCGGGCCGACGAGGTCGACATGCATGCGGTGGCCGTCACCGGCGGCCTTCACCGCTTCGGAGAGTGCCGGGTCACGTACGACGACATCCAGCAGACCGTGCAGGCTCATGAAGGGCTTCCGTCCGGGTAACAAGGGCGAGGTCCGGCAGCCGGCTGCTGCCAGGGGGCTACACGAAGAGCAACGCGAAGGGCAACGCGAAGCGCCCGACACGTCGCACGGGTCGGGGGTTCCCAGCCTACGACTCCGGTGCGACAGCCGCGCCCGCAATCCGGCCCGGCGGGGCGTCCGGGGCGACGTCCCGGACGCACGAATCCGGCCCCGGGGTGTTTGGAGGAACACCCCGGGGCCGGATCCGGTCATCCTACGTCGGCCGTCACCCGCGCCAGGGCCTCTCGTTCGGATCATGCCGGGCTCGCGTGCCCCGGTGCCTGATCCGGCCTGATCCGAACGAAAGACCCTAATCCGTGGCGATCGCGTTCAGGACGTTCATCCGGCCCGCCCGGAACGCCGGGACCAGGGCGGCGAACAGGCCCACGAAGGCCGAGGCGACGAAGACCGTGAGGATCGTCGGCCACGGGATCTCCAGGACGCCGAGGCCCTCCAGGGCCAGCAGCTTCTGGGCCGCGGTGCCCCAGCCCATGCCCAGTCCGAGGCCGAGCAGGGCGCCGAAGACCGCGATGACCACCGACTCCAGGCGGATCATCCGGCGCAGCTGGCGGCGGGAGAGGCCGATGGCGCGCATCAGGCCGATCTCGCGGGTCCGCTCGACCACCGACAGGGCCAGGGTGTTCACCACGCCGAGGACGGCGACGATGATCGCGAGCGCCAGCAGGCCGTAGACGATGTTCAGCAGCTGGCCGATCTGGTCCTTCAGCTGCTGCTTGAAGTCGGCCTGATTCTTCACCTCGTACTGCGGGTACTTAGCCAGGGCGCTCTTGAGGGCGGCGTACGCCTCCTTCTCCTTGCCGTCCACGGCCTTCGCGAACATGGCCACGTTCTGCGGCAGGGCGTCGGCGGGGACGTACCGCGCGGCGGTCGTGATGTTGACGTACATCCGGCCCTTGTCGATGTTCACGTCGTCCGAGGTGATCGCGGCGACCTTCAGCTTCGCGGTCTCGCCGCCCTTGAAGGCGACGGTGATCCGGTCACCGACCTCGACGCGGTGCTCGGTGGCGTACGTCTCGCCGACCGACATGGCGTCCTTGCCGTACGCGGCGGCCAGCTCGCCGGAGACCGTCTCGCGGCGGACGTCGTCCTTGTACGAGGGGTCGGCGGCGACCAGGCCCCCGTCCTCGGTGGTGCCGTCGGGGGCGGTCAGCCGGGCGCCCACCATCTTGTAATTGGTGAGGTGCTCGATGTCCGGCACGGTCGTCAGGGCCTTCGCCGCCTGGGCCACGATCGGTGCGCCGTCGCCGCCGGCCGGCTGGACGATGAAGTCCGCGCCGACCGACTTGTCGAGTTCCTCGGTGGCCGAGGCGACCATGGAGGAGCCGACCACCGAGAGGCAGGCGACCAGGGCGAGGCCGACCATCAGGGCGGCGCCGGTCGCTCCGGTGCGGCGCGGGTTGCGCAGGGCGTTGCGCTCGGCGAGCCGTCCCACGGGGCCGAACATCCGCAGCATGACC
Source organism: Streptomyces sp. NPDC058240 (assembly GCF_042882135.1). Classification (NCBI taxonomy): domain Bacteria; kingdom Bacillati; phylum Actinomycetota; class Actinomycetes; order Kitasatosporales; family Streptomycetaceae; genus Streptomyces; species Streptomyces sp. NPDC058240. Next base: position 286,468 of record NZ_JBHVWT010000005.1, on the reverse strand, counting down.
GCGCTCAGCACCCGGACCACGAAGCCGGCCAGCAGCGGGCCGATCACGATGAAGCCGATCAGGGTGAGGAGCACGCCCACACCGAGGAGGAGCGAGCCCTCGCTCGACTTGTCGGCCTTCGTCGCGGCGAGGAGCGCGGCGCCGCCGGCGAGCGTGAGGACCAGGCCGATCGCGGCCCGGACCCGGCCCGCGCGGCCGTCCGCCGAGGTTCCGGCGTCGCGCAGGGCGGCCATCGGGGAGACCTTCCCGGCCCGGCGGCCCGGGAAGTACGCGGCGACGACGGTGACGACGATGCCGAGCACGAGGCCGACCACGGGGGTCGTCCAGGCGACGGTGAGGTCCTTGGTGGAGAGCTCCATGCCCATGGCGCCCATGAGCTTCATCAGGCCGACGGCGAGGCCGACGCCCGCGCCCACGCCGAGGAGCGAGCCGACGACGCCGAGGAACAGCGCCTCGATCAGCACGGACCGGTTGACCTGCTTGCGGCTGGAGCCGATGGCCCGCATCAGGCCGATCTCGCGGGTGCGCTGGGCGACCAGCATCGAGAAGGTGTTGACGATCAGGAAGATGCCGACGAGGAGGGCGATCCCGGCGAAGCCGAGCATCGCGTACTTCATGACGTCGAGGAAGGAGCCCATCGAGTCCTTGTTGGCGTCCGCGGCCTCCTTCTGTGTCTGGATCTTGTACGTGGAGTGGCCGCCGAGCGCCGTGGCGACGTTCTTCTTCAACTGCTCGTCGGCCACGCCGGATTCGGCGGTGACGGAGATCAAGCTGAAGACATCGGGCTTGCCGAGCAGCTTGGTCTGCGCGGTGGCGGTGTCGAAGTAGACGACCGCGGCACCGGGGTTGGTGACCTTGAAGGTGGCGATGCCGCTGATCGCGGCCTTGATGTCGCCGTTGGCGGTGATGGTGCGCAGCTCGTCGCCGAGCTTCAGGTGGTGCTTCTCGGCGGTGTCGGCGTCGACCATCACCTCGGTCGGGCCGCGCGGTGCGTGACCGGAGGAGATCTCCATCGAACGCAGGTCGTTCCTCGTCCAGTTGCCCGCGATCGTCGGGGCGCCCGAGGCCGAGCCCATGTTCTTGTCGTGGCTGTCGACGACGGTGACGGACATGCTGGAGACCGCGCCCTCGGCCGCCTTCGCGCCGGTGGCCTTCGCGACCTGCCCGACGGCGGACGCGGGGATCGTGACGGGCTTGCCGTTGCCCGGGAGCCGGTCGTCCTCCTTGGGCTCCTTCGGGCTGACCGTGACATCGGCCGCGGTCGCGGCGAAGAGCTTGTCGAACGTGGTGTTCATGGTGTCGGTGAAGACGAGCGTGCCGCACACGAACGCCACCGACAGCAGGACCGCGACGGCGGAGAGCGCCATGCGTCCCTTGTGGGCGAAGAAATTCCGCCTCGATGTCTTCCAGACGGTCATGACGTCCGCCCGCGCGAGTCGAAGTCCTTCATCCGGTCGAGGACCTGGTCGGCCGTCGGGTTGTGCATCTCGTCGACGATGCGTCCGTCGGCGAGGTACAGCACCCGGTCCGCGTAGGAGGCGGCCACCGGGTCGTGGGTGACCATGACGATGGTCTGGCCCAGCTCGTCGACCGACCTGCGCAGGAAGCTCAGCACCTCGGCGCCGGCCCGCGAGTCCAGGTTGCCGGTGGGCTCGTCGCCGAAGATGATCTCCGGCCGGGCGGCGAGCGCCCTGGCCACCGCGACGCGCTGCTGCTGGCCGCCGGAGAGCTCGGTGGGCCGGTGCTTGAGCCGCTCGGCGAGACCGACGGTCTCCACGACCTGCCGCAGCCAGGCGTCGTCGGGCCTGCGGCCCGCGATGTCCATCGGCAGCGTGATGTTCTCCAGCGCGTTGAGCGTGGGGAGCAGGTTGAACGCCTGGAAGATGAAGCCGATCCGGTCCCGGCGGAGCTGGGTGAGCTTCTTGTCCTTGAGCCCGGTGATCTCGGTCTCGTCGAGGAAGATCTGCCCCGAGCTCACGGTGTCCAGGCCGGCCAGGCAGTGCATCAGGGTCGACTTGCCGGAGCCGGACGGGCCCATGATCGCGGTGAACTGCCCGCGGGCGATGTCCACGTCGACATGGTCGAGCGCGACGACCCGGGTCTCCCCCGCCCCGTACGCCTTGACGACCTGCCGCGCTCGCGCAGCGACGGCCGTACGCCTTCCAGTACCCCCGTGCCTGGGAATGGTTACAGCCGTTGTCACGGTTTATCTCCTATATCGGTCAGCGTGGGGAATGCGTCGGTGCGCGTACAGAGTCTGATGTCGGGAGCGGATCCGGCGCACTGGTGCCCGGCGCAGTTCACGGGTGGGGTTTTCCCCACCCCCGCCCCTGCGTCCGACCGCATCCGCGGTGGGATTCGGCCGCTTTTCGCGGTGTAGGAACACGCTAAGGAACAAACCCCCGCGGCCACGTCCTCCGCCGGGAGGAACCGTCCCTGGCCAGTTGTAAGGAGCTCCCCCTAAGGGTCTCGGCCCCTGGGTGGAGTCCCGTATCAGGGGCTGGACCCAAGGGTGTACCGGCCGGGGCGACCAGGGCCCACTTCACGCCCGGCCGCCACCTTCCATTCACGGGGCCTCACGCAACCAAGCCATTACCGTGGGTAATTCAGGCCACCCTCTCCCCAACTGCCGTACCCACGAGTAATGTTCGCGCTTCCGACCGCACCCCGCACTCCTGCCTTGCCGTCCAGACCAGGACCCGAGCCATGCAAGGAGCAGCACCCCGATGTCGCACGGAAACCCGCCCCCATCCCCCCACCACCCCGACTATCTGCTCCCCTGGCAGAGCTCGGAGCAGGCACCGCCCGCCCGGCCGCCGAGCACACCCGACACACCCGCACCGGCGCCCACCCCCGGCCGCCACAGCGACCTGCGCCGGCTGCGCACCGCGTACCGACTGCTGCGGCGCATCGCGACCCTGACCGCGCTCGGCTACTTCGTGGCCTTCCTGCTGCTCTCCGGATTCGCCAAGGACCTGATGGACCGCCCCCTGTTCGGCGGTCTCAACATCGGCCTCGCACTGGGGCTCTGCCAGCTCCCCGTGACCCTGCTCGCCATCGTCGTGTACGAGCGGACCGCACGGCGCACGGTCGACCCGCTCGCCGCCCGGATCCGAAGAGCGGGAGCGGCCCGGTGAACGGATTCAACAATTCCGCGCAGTCGATGTCCCTGGTGGCCTTCCTCGCCGTGGGCACCGTGGCTCTGCTGCTCTGCGTGATGACCGGCCCGGACCGCGACGACCTCGACGAGTTCTACACCGGCTCCCGCTCGCTCTCGCCCATGCAGAGCGGCCTCGCCCTCGCGGGCGACTACCTCTCCGCGGCCACGGTGCTCGGCACCACCGGCATCATCGCCCTCACCGGCTACGACGGGATGATCCTCGCCCTGAGCATCACCCTCTCGCTCGTCCTGCTGATGTTCCTGCTCGCCGAACCCCTGCGCAACACGGGCGGGTTCACCATGGGCGACCTGCTCGTGCGCCGCGCCCCCGGCCGCGCGGTCCGCATCACCGCCTGCGCCGCCACCCTCGCCGCACTCGTTCCGATGATGGTCGTCCAGCTCGCCAGCAGCGGCGATCTGCTCGCCTTCATCCTGGGATTCGACACCTCGGGATTCCGCACCGGCGCCATCATCGGGCTCGGCACCCTGATGATCGGCTACGCGGCGATCGGCGGGATGAAGGGCACCTCGCTGATCCAGATCGTGAAGACCGTGGTCCTCTTCGTGGCCGCCTTCACCATCGCCGTACTGATCATGAACCGGTTCGACTGGAACACCGACTCCCTGCTCTCCGCCGCCCGGCAGAGCAGCGGCGCGGGGGCCGCGTATCTGCGCTCGGGGCTCCAGTTCGACGGCAGCGGACTCGACATGGTCAGCTCCGAACTGACCGTGGTGCTCGGCGCCGCCTGCCTGCCGCACGTCACCATGCGCATGTCGAGCGCCCGCTCCACCCAGGCCGTCCGACGCTCGATGTCCTGGGCGGTCGGCGTGGTCGCCACGATCTGCCTGCTGCTCGTCGTGATCGGCTTCGGCGCGGGGGCCCTCGTCGGCCACGACGTCATCACCGCCGCCGGGGCGTCCGGGAACAGCGCGATCCTCCAGATCAGCGGCGAGGTCGCGAACGGTACGCAGATGGGGGCCCTGGTCATCACGACGATGACGACGGCGATCTTCCTGACCCTGCTCGCCTCCGTCGCCGGAATGATCCTGTCCTGCGCCAACTCCCTCGCCCACGACCTCTTCGCGCACGGCCTGCACGGGGTGCGCGACCCGGACCGCAAGCCGCTGCCGGGCCTTTCCGAGATGCGTACGGCACAGATCTCGGCGATCGTCGTCGGACTGCTCGCCACCGTTCTCGCCGTCGTGGCCAGACACTGGAACGTACAGGCGCTGGCGACGCTCTCGTTCTGCGTCGGCGCGTCCGCGTTCGCCCCGGCACTCGTCTACAGCATGTTCTGGCGGCGCTTCACCCGTACCGGGCTGCTCTGCACCCTCGTCGTCGGCACCCTCACCACGCTGGTGCTGATCACCGGCACCAACCTGGTCTCCGGCTCACCCACCTCGGTCTTCCCCGACCACGACTTCAACTGGTTCCCGTACACCACCACCGGGCTCGTCTCCATCCCGGCCGGATTCCTGGCGGGCTGGCTGGGGACGGTGCTCCCCCGCCACACGGCCCCCGCGGCACGCCGGCTCTACCAGGGCGAGGAACCCCGGATCCTGGCGGGCGTGCCACCGACACACCAGTGAGCCCGGCCCTCGCCCGCTCCACGGCCCTCTGCCGCCAGGCGGCATGACGACAGCCCCGCGCACTCCGGATCGATCGAGAGTGCGCGGGGCTGTCGTCGTTGCGCGGGGCTGTCGTCGTTGCGCGGGGCTGTCGTCGTTGCGCGGGGCTGTCGTCGTTGCGCGGGGCTGTCGTCGTTGCGCAGGAGGTGCGGTCAGACCGAGCCGAACTCTCCAGCCTTGACCCCTGCCACGAACGTGGCGAATGCAGCGGGGGAGGTGCTCAGCACGGGGCCGCTCTGGCTCTTCGAGTCACGGACGGGAATGACACCGAGCGAGCCGACGAGGTTGGCGGCGACCTCGACGCAGGCGCCACCGTTGTTGCTGTAGGAGGACTTGAACCAGCGGGGGGATTCGGTCGTCACGGGGAACCCTTTCGTAACTGGCTGATCATGGCCACGGATGCCGCTGGGGACAGAGCCCCGGCCTGCAACTGATGGTAGGCCGTCAACAGGGGGACAACCGAAGCGCTTTCCCTGTTGAGGGTACCCAGGTGGGAGGACTCGGCATAGGACATGAGCTGGCGGTCCGGCAGGGTCAGTATGTACAGCGGCAGGTCGAAAGGACGGAGCTCCGCCATGTCGAACGGGGCGACCTGGAGCACGGTGTTGGGCAGCTCGGCGAACTCGATCAGCCGCTCCAGCTGCGCGTCCATGACGGCGGGTCCGCCGACCGGGCAGCGGAGGCAGCTTTCGTCCAGCACGACCAGGAACAACGGCGGATGCGTGCGGGCGAGTGCGGCCTGCCGCTCGGCGACGAGCGAGATCCGTTCCTTCGCCTGATCGTTGGTGATCGCCCCGCGCTTGACGGCGCTCTCCGCGAGCACGGTCGCGTATTCGGGCGTCTGGAGCAGGCCGGGCATCACACCCACTTCGTACAGCCGGATCTCCGCAGCACGACTCTCCTGCCCCACGTACTCCGGGAAGCCCTCCAGCAGAGAGCCGTGCCGGATCTCGCGCCAGTGGCGCTCGAACGTGTCAGCTGTATCGCCCGTGCCGAAAGCCCGGTCCGCGCTGCGCGAGAAACGCAAGGTCGGAAGTTTCCGGCTGGTTTCGACCGCCGAGATATGGGTGCTGGAGTACCCCATGCGATCGGACAGGTCCTCCTGCTTCCAGCCACGCTCCTCGCGCCAGCTGCGGAGACGTGCGCCGAAGGCCGCTTCCGGGGAACTGTCCGGGTTCAGCTCCTTGCGGTTCAAAGGGTTATCACCAACCTTTCATCCAGGTCCGCCACGTTGATCGGGTTCCGACTCTAGGCCACCCTGAATCCCCTTGGTAGTGGAATCGCTACGGAGCGGAGTTGACGTGACCGAAGAGAACGTTGCCGTGAATCGCCACGAGCCCTCTCAAGCTCAAGTCCCGCCCCCCGGAACGCTCATGAGGGACGCCGGTCACAGCAACCGGGCCGGGGAGTTTCGAGGGGTCACCGGCCCGTACTGGGCGTTGCGGCCGGTCGGCGGCGGTATCGAGTGGGAGGCCGAGCCGGAGTGGGTTCGCGCGCTCACACCCGCCGAGCGGCTGAGCGTCGAGAACGCGTTGCGGAACCTCAGGAGCAGTCGGGGCGGGTTGTGAACGCGCCGGCCGGGCAGGGGCGACGCCTCACGGAGCCGGTCGGGCGACCGGACCGAACTCCCGGCAAGGCCTGCACAAGCCGTCACGGAACGCCTCGGGCCTCCCGGGCGCACCGCACTCGGTGCACTCCATCATCAGACGGCGTACGGGAGTTGCCTGCGTGGCCGGGGTCGTGGCGGGCAGGCGGGGCGGGAGCTTGTCGTGGAGGCGGCGGCGGACGAAGCCGAAGGGTGAGTCGACGGACGCGGGGAGCCCGGCGGTGAGGGCGTGCGTCAGGTAGTCGGCGTCCACACCGCGTGCCAACCACTCGGCGGCCGCCTGCTCCAGTGCCGCACAGTCCGCTGCCGAGAGGGCCAGGCGGGAGTCGGTACGGCCGAGGCGGGCCAGGGCGGCAAAGGCGGGAGAAGGTCCCGGCGGGGACTGCGGCTCCGGCTCTGCAGTGCGCTGCTGCGGCACCACCGGGGTGGGCAGCTGCGACGGTACGTGCACGGGCACAGGCACGGGCGCAGGCGCGGGCACCTGGGCCGGGGCGCCCGCCTCGGGCTCGGCAGGCGCCGGGGGCTCCACCGCCTTCGCGGTCGACACCGGCGCGGACCGGCGCTCCTCGGCGGCGAGTAAGGTGTCCCACCACTCGTTGTCGTGAGCAACCCGCGACCAGAAGGTACGCGTAACCCAGCGGACCTGGTCGCCGTTCTCGCCGCTCAGGCACCGGACATGCCGCAGATGACCGGCCACCCCCAGGGCCCGCAGCGCGCTGCCGACGGCCATCTGCCCGTAGAGGGGCTGGCTCTTCGCCAGCGACTTGACGTCCATCGCCGCCCCCTCGGGCAGGGCATCCACGTAACCGGCGATGTGCCGTTCGCGATCGGGCAGCAACGCGAAGTCGGCCTCGCGCGGCGGGCGTTGCTCCGGAACGGATCGCTTTCCGTAACCGGGGCGGGCCTTCGGGTGCGAGGGGCGTGAGGATGCGGGCGCGCACAGGGCAGGGCTAAGGTTTGAAACAGCCACGGGATCGCCTCTGAATTCGATCTTGGGGTCAGACCCCGGCCGGTGCTGGTACACCGCGTCGGGGTCGTTACGTTGGGCACCGTAAGCAGCCGCGACTCCGCGCCGCAAGTCGATCACAACTAGTCATACTTGCTGGCCGTGACGGGTCAGGGAGGGCGGGGAGGTTTCCCCAACCAACCCTTGTATCCAACCAGTTGGTACACACCGCTCGAATCCCGGCCCTCGCACCCCGACTCCCGAAGCCCGAAGCTCAAGACCCGGCCCCAAGCCCATCTCCGTACCCACGAAAGAGTGAACAGACCCTCCCGGAGCTCGAAGCCCGGAGCCCGGAGCCCGGAGCCCGGAGCCCGGGACTCGGGACTCGGGGCTCGGGGCTCGCGTCCCGGAACGCCGAAGCCGGGGTCAGTCCTCCGCCGGGCTCAGTCCTCCGCCGGTGTCACCCGCCCGGTGAGCGCCGCGAGCGAATTCCGTACGTGTGCCATGTGCGCCTGCACCTCCTCGCGGCCCTCCTCGTGCTCCCGCATGATCCGCTCCGTCTCCCGGACCACCCGCTCCTCACGGACCCTGGCCGCCGCGATCAGCTCCGCGGCCCGCGCCTCGGCGTCCTCCTGACCGTGCCGGGCGGCCTCCTCCGTCTCCGCGAGCGCCCGCCGCGCCTCGGCCAGGCGGGCCTCCGCCTGCTCGGTCAGCTCGTCGTGGTGCGCCGACTGCGCGGCCTCGGCCCCGGCCAGTTCGAGCTCGGCCGCCTGCCAACGCTCGGAATGCTCCTGCTCCTGGTGCGCGAGGACGCTCTCGGTACGGCGGATCGTCTCCGCCATCATGGACTCCGAGCGCTCCCGCACCTCCGCGGCCTCCTCGCGGGCCTCGGCAACGGTCCCGTCAGCGGTGCCCCTCGCCGTGGACAGCGTCTCGTCGGCGTGGGTCACGGCCGCGGCCCGCATGGCCTCGGAGTCCGCCCGCGCCGAAGCACGGACCCTGCGGCCCGCCTCGTCCGCCGCGTCCCGCAGCGCCTGCGCCTCCTCCTGGGCGGCGCCCCGCAGGGTCTTCGCCTCGCCCTCGGCGAGCGCCAGGATCTGCTGGGCACGCTCACCCAGCGATTCGTAGTTCTGCGGGGCGAGCGTGGCGACGACCTCGCTCAGCCGGACCGACTCCGCCGACAGCTCCTCCACCAACGCGGTCAGCCGGGACACCTCGTCCAGCGCCGCGTCCCGCTCCGCCGAAAGCCCGGCCACCGCGCGGTCCACCTGCTCCGGACGGTAACCACGCCCTCGTCCGCCGACGAAGCCGTGCGCGGACACCGGTGCAGAACTCATCCTTGAAGCCTCTTTCCGACTCTCCGACCATCAGCAGTACGTCAAGGATGCGGCAATTGGCCCAGAAGTCGGAATCGATCAACTGCTTTCCGGGCGGAAGCGACAGGCATCACAGACAGCGCACGGCGCCCGGCCCCCTTCCGGGAGCCGGGCGCCGTCCGCGGAACCCGCCGGGTCAGATCAGCCCGTCCCACATCTGTTCGAGAAGCACGGACCACCAGCTCTCCGGCGACGCCAGCGCCGCCGCGTCCAGCGCCACCAGCTGGGCCTGGAAGTCGACCGTCCAACGGCCCGCCTGCTCCGGGTTGAGCCCGAAGCGCAGCCGCCACATCCGGCCGAGCAGCGCCATCGAACGCTGGAACTCCGGCAGCCCCGTGTTCACGAACTGCGGCGCCACCGACTGACCGCCCGGCCCCGCCTCGACCGGCACGGCCACGATGTTCGCGGTCCCGTACTGGACACAGATCGCCCGCCCGAAGTCGGACCCCATGACGAGATACGACCCCGCGTCGGGGGCGGCCTGCACCTGGCGCTGCGCGGCGAGCTCGGCCAGCGTCGGCACCACCGGCTGACCGGGCTGCGCCCAGAAGAACGGCCCGAAGTCGGCGGGCAGCCCCGCCCACACCAGCGTGCGCGCCACGGTCTCGGGCACACCCTGACGGGAGACGGCACGCTGATCGAAGCGGCAGATGCCCTGCGGCCCGAAGGTCTGCAGCAGCTCGTCCGCGATGACCTCCGGCGGCGCCGCCATCGCGGGCGGCATCTGCGGCAGCGGCGCGCGCACCGGAGCCGGACGGGCCTTCCCTCCCGCCACCTGGTGCAGTTCGCCCTGGTGGGTGAGCAGATGCTGCATGCCCTGTTGACGGCTGGCGTGATCGGTGCCGTACGGGGCGACGCTGGTGATCCGCACCTGCGGCCAGGTCTCACGGATCATCCGCGCACAGTAGCCACCGGGCAGCTCGCAGGACTCCAGCTCGGTGTGCAGCTCGATGACCTGCTGCGGCGGCACGTTCATCGCCCGCAGCTCGTGCAGCATCTGCCACTCGGGGTGCGGGGTGCCGGGCGCCGAGCGCCGGATCAGCTGCTGCTCGCTGCCGTCGGGCGCGCGGTAGCGCAGCACGGCCTGGTAGCCGGGCCCGACGGTCGGCTGACCGGTGGGCGCCTGCGGATTGCCGTACGCCGGGGGCGGTACGGGGCCGGGTGCGCCGCCCTGCGGCACTCCGGGCGGACCGGGAGGACCAGGAGGACCGGGCGGGCCGGGGGGCTGCGGCGCACCGGGGCCGCCCATGCTCGGATCGGCGAGCATCGTCGCGGCATGGTGCACCCCACCACCGGGCGGCGGCGTCGAACCGGGCGGCGGAGGCGGCACCGGAGCACCAGGAGGACCAGGAGGCCGCAGCCCACCCGGACCACCCATGCTCGGATCGGCGAGCATCGTCGCGGCATGGTGCACCCCACCACCAGGCGGCGGCGTCGAACCAGGCGGCGGAGGCGGCACCGGAACACCAGGAGCACCCGGCGCACCAGGAGAACCAGGAGCACCAGGAGCACCAGGAGGACCAGGAGGCCGCAGCCCACCCGGACCACCCATGCTCGGATCGGCGAGCATCGTCGCGGCATGGTGCACCCCACCACCAGGCGGCGGCGTCGAACCAGGCGGCGGAGGCGGCACCGGAGCACCCGGCGCACCCGGAGCACCCGGAGGCGGCAGCGGTGCACCGGGCGGGCCCGTCTGAGGGGCGAGCTGGGTCGGCAGGTACCCGCCCGCCGGAGCACCGGGCGCACCCGGTCCCGAGGGCGGCGGCACAGGCGGACCCGGCCTGGCACCCGGGGTTCCGGGGGCACCGGGCGGCGGCGGGGTCGACGGACCGCCACCACGCGCACCACGCGGCGGCACCACGGCCTTGCTGGTGGCCGCATCGGCGATGTCACCGGCACCCGGACCCGGAGCATTCGGACCCGGAGCACCCGGACCCGGAGCACCCGGACCCGGAGCGTTCAGACCCGGAGCACCCGCGCCCGGAGCACCCAGCGGAACACCCGGGGCGCCGCCCTGCGGGGGCAGACCGGGCACGATCGCCGTCCGGGGCAGCTGACTGCCGCCCGACATCAGGGCGGTGGGCGCATCGGCCGGAACGACCGGCGGCGGGGTGCCGTCGTCATCGGCACCCGAGAGCGGCGGCGCGAACACCGTGGCCGGGAGCGGCACCGCCCCGTCGTCGGAACCCGCGTTCGTGTCCGTACCGGCCCAGGGGGTGGACCCGGCGGGCACGTTCGGCGGGGATACCGGGACACCGTCATTGGCCGTGGGCTCGTACGCGACCTGCCCGCCGTGCGAACCCGGCGACGCCTGACCGACAGGCGCGGCGGGGGAGGCGGGCGAAACAGGAGCGGCAGGTGAAACAGGAGAGACGGACTGAGCAGGCGTGACGGGCGGAGCAGGAGAGACCGGAGGGGCCGAGGGCGCCGCCGGAGGTGCCACGTTCTGGCCCCGGTTCTCCCGGCGGTCCGGGATGCCCAGCTTGTCGGCCGCTTCCTGGAGCCACTCCGGAGGGCTCAACAGGAACGACGTCTGATTGAGGTCGATGCGCTGCGGCGGCTCCGGAGCGGCCGCGGCCGCCGCGTGGGCGCCGTACTCCTCCTCGTACCGCCGGATCACCTCGCCCACCGGCAGCCCCGGCCACAAGGTGGCCTCACCGCTGTCCCTGGCGATCACCAGCCGCTGCCTGCCGCCGTCCGAGACCGGGCCCTCGGCGCGATCCTCGCCCCACACCACGAAGCCCAGCTCGAACTCCCGCACCCGCACCTCACGGTGCTGGTACGCGGGCACATCGCCGTTGATCCACTCGTCCGCGCGCTCCTGCGCCTGCGCAAAGGTCACCATCGCGCTCACCCCTCCACCGGGACGGCCCGCGCGAAGCCGCCGTCCACCATCAGGTTCGCCACGGTCTCCAGCTCCGGCGGATTGCCCGCCAGACGCTGCAGGAAGGCATCGAAGTCACCGCCGCACGGCAGCAACAGCCGGTCCACCCGCTCCTGCACGTTCCAGCCGTCCTGGTCCCGGGCGTCGTCGTACGCGCAGAACCAGACCGAGCCGACACCGTTGCCCTTCACCTTCACCGCGATGATGCCGCCCTGGACGAAACCGACGCCCAGGAAGTCCTTGGTGAGGTGATCGCGCAAGCACTTGTTGATGTACACCAGGTCGTTCGCGGCGGCCTGCTCGCGCACCGTGAAGAACGGCTGGTCGACCAGAAGCCCCAGCTCCGCGTCGAGCGCCGCGCCGACCGGCGCCGAACCACCCGCCGCCTTGAGGAACGAACGGTAGGCACCCGGCAGCCGATAGCCGAGGTCCTCCTCGACACCCAGCACCTGCGCCTCGCTCACCGCCACGGCACCCTTCGGCAGCCGGAAATGCGCGGGCCGGGTCTCCTGCAACGGGCGGGTCCCCCGCTTGTTGTGGTCGACCGCCGTGGCGGCAAGGCCACCGTGATGTCTGAGCAGCGCCTTCACCTCGACCGGGACCAGCTCCATACGCCGGCCACCGGGCACGTGGTGCCACGTCCAGCCGTGCGGGGTGGCGACCGCCGGGATCGTGTCCCACAGCTCATGGCCGCTCGCCGCCAGCGCCGCATTGGCCGACACGTAATCGGTGAGCCGCAGCTCATCGACCCCGAAGCCCTGCGGAGGCTCGGCGATCTCGGCGACGGCACGCGCGTACGGCGCGAAGTCCGGGCTGCCGTTCTCATCCATGCGCACACCACCGGGGTGGCGGGACGCCCGGACCGGGTCCGGGAAATGCACGAGCTGCCCGGCGTAGGCCGCGTTCGGTGGCGCGGCTTGCTGCCCGAGCCGACCTGTCGTCATGGCGGTTGCCCCCTGCTGCGTCTGGCTGGTGAGGACCGGCCTGCCCAAGGGGGACGGTCCGGGCACAGCCTATGCGGTGGCGCAAGGGCGGGTCTCGCCCATGTGACCTGTCCTACGCCTCCCCCTCCGCATCCGTCACGAACCGTCACACCGACGTGACGGACGAGCGACGCTCCCGCCACGGCCGGGCGACACGGAGACACGTTTCACTGCCCCAGCTTCCCCACCAGCCGGGACATTTGGCAGGCTGTCACCGCAACTCGGGGGCGTGCACACCGCGCAGCTACCGCTGCGGCACGGGAGGGAAAGCGCCATGAACACCGCACAATCAGCCACATCCGGGGATCCGCGCCTCAGCTGGAGCAGCACCGACGCCGGCCGCACCCCCCGCCTGCACCACCGCCGCGACGGCATCCTGCCCGCAGTCGCGGCGGCCCTGTCCGTACGCGGCGAGACACTCACCTGCACCGCGGGCAAGGGCGACCAGCCCCCCGTACTGCACCCACTCGTCCAGGACTTCCTCGACACCCTCCCCAGCAGCCGGCGCGAACGCTTCACCGGCCGCTGCCCCGAGGCGATACTGCTCTCCCGGCAGCTCACCGCGGCGGAGTCGAACCGCTCCAAGCGCGCCCAGCGCAAGCCGCTGACCAACGGCGAGGCCCGGCGCGCCCTCAAGCACTCGCGGCTCACCGCACGACGCATCCGTGAGGACGGAGACCCGATGCACGGCAGCTACGCGCCGCCGTGCCGCTCCTGCGCAGCGATGCTCGCCCACTTCGGCGTACGTCCCGTCGACCTCACGACCACCGGGGCGGCGACCGCCGCCGAGAAGGGCTGACCGCACGCCGATGCGCGACCGAACCGACCTACCCGAACAAACGAGCCCCGCGGACCGCGACCGGAACGCCTCCACCCGCTTCCCCGTCGCCGTCGACGCCGCCCTGCGCGCCGCGGGCTGGCAGCCCGGCCGCTGGGACATCCGGCAGGCCGAGGAATGGGCCGACGCACTGCGCTCGCACGCCTCGCCCGCCGGCCACCAGCACGCGGTCTTCCCCGCGGCCGTGGAGGCCTGGGCCGAATTCGGCGGACTCCACATCACCGCGTCCGCGCCGGGCCGCCAGATCGCACCCGCCCCGGTACGCATCGACCCGCTGAGCGGACTCCACCTCGCCCGCACCCTCGGCGACCTCGGCCGGGCGCTGGAGACCGAGGTCAGCCCCCTGGGCCAAGAAGGGGACGGACAGGCGGTCCTGGCGATCGACACCGAAGGCCGCGTCTACAGCATCGACCACACCGGCGACTGGTACCTCGGCCCGGACATCGACCGGGCGCTGGCGACCCTGATCGCGGGCATCCAGCCGGAGCGCCTCGTCTCGGGTTAGGCCCTGTTGGGGAAAGGGCGTCGTCGCACCCACAGAAAAAAAAAGGTTGGCAAAAAGAACCAAAGGACCTTCAGCGGGTTCCGGACCCACAAAACCCAA
>NZ_JBHVWT010000005.1:270037-272432 GCF_042882135.1 Streptomyces sp. NPDC058240 | reverse complement strand
CGCGCTTGTCTTTTTTCTTTGTTTCTCTCTCTCTCTCCCCCCCTCTCCCCCCCCCCCCCCCCCCCTCTCCCCCCCCCCCCCCCCGGGGCCCAGGGCCCGTCCGGCGGATCAGGGCCCAACAGACCCCGAACCCGCGCACCGCCCCCGCAGGACCGGCCGGGCCCCGCCCCGCCGGTCCCACGGATCAGGCCGCCGCCCCCTGAGCCGGCAGCACCGCCGACACCCGGAAGCCGCCCGCATCCGTCGGACCCGAGACGAAGACACCGCCGAGCCCCAGCACCCGCTCCCGCATACCGACCAGGCCATTGCCCCCGCTCGGCAGCCCCGCGTCCGCCGTCGCCGCGTCCGACGGTCCGTTCTCCACCTGCATCGCGACCTCCGCGTCCCGGTGCGCCAGCCGCACCCATGTCTTCGCGCCCGCCGCATGCTTGTGCACGTTCGTCAGAGCCTCCTGCACCACCCGGTACGCCGTCTGCTCGACCTCGGGCGGATACGGGCGCGCCTCACCGTCCACCGACAGCTCCACCGTCATCCCCGCCGCCCTGGACTCCCCCACCAGGACCTCCACCTCATGCAGCCGCGGCCCGTCCTCCGTGGCGGCGGCAGCCGCGGCAGCAGCCGCCTGACCGACCGAGGCCAGCGGCACCGAGGCCGGCCGGGCCGTCACCGACTCCCCCGCCCGGAGCACCCCGAGCATCTCCCGCAGCTCCGTCAGCGCCTGCCGGCCCATGTCACCGACCAGCGCCGCGTTGCGCACCGCCTTCGCCGGATCCTTCGGCGCGACGGCCTGGAGCGCGGCGGCGTGCACGACCATCAGACTCACCCGGTGGGCCACCACGTCGTGCATCTCGCGGGCGATCCGGTGGCGTTCCTCCGTACGCGCCCACTCCGCCCGCTCCTCCGCCCGGTCGGCGAGCAGCGACAACTCCCGCTCCAGCGAGTCCGCCCGCTCCCGCAGGCTCTCCATCAGCCGCCGCCGGGCCCCTATGTAGAGGCCGAACAGCACGGGCGGCGCGGTGAGCCCGAGCGACATGAAGAGCGAGATCAGCGGTACGTACCAGTCGCCCGGCCCGAAATCGTCCTGCTGGGAGACGCTCTGCCGCAGCCGTACGTACGTGACGATGAGGGTCCCCGCGAAGGACATCCCCATCAGCACCGTGGTGATCCTTCGCGGCACGTCGGAGGCGGCCAGCGTGTAGAGGCCGATCAGGCCCATCAGGAAGCCCATCTCGGCCGGTGTGGTCGCGACCGCCACCAGCACCACCGCGATCGGCCAGCGCCGCCGCAACACCAGGACCGACCCCGCGAGCAGCCCGAACAGCACACCCACCGGCACCGGCAACCCGGTGTCCCCGGCGAACTCCACCCCCTCCAGCGCACACTCCAGCGCCGACAGGAGCGCGAGCCCCACATCCAGGGCGACACTGCGCCGCCGCTCCCACCACCAGTAGCCGCGGGTGGTCGACCCCGCCGCCTCCCGGTCTGCCCCCGTTGCGGTCATGCCGTCCACCCTACGGGCGACCGCACCTCATTTTCGGGCGACCTGGACAGCACGCGCGTCCGCCGAACAGAGACGGAACAACCACTTATCGCTTGAAATGGCGAAGCGAGCAGCCTTTCGCACCGGACGTCCGCATTCCGGACGACGCTCGTCGCATGACGGAAATCACGAGCAAATACGCCAACTTCGAAGACCTGCGCGAGCAGGTCGTCGCTCTGCGCAGGGAGGGCCTCAGCCTCCGGCAGATCCGCGACTGGTTACACATCCACAACAACGACATCCTGGGCCGCCTGGTCAAAGGCGAACCGACTCCGCGCAGCCAAGACATGACGTACGACCAGTTCCAGGTGGAGTTGGGGTACCCGAAGAGCTCGATCTCACCGTGGGTGCGGGATCCACCGAAGCCGGAACCGCGCTGTACGGACGAAGAGCGCCGCGCGCTCATGAACGCCGGCCTGTCACGTCTGCGCACCGCCCAGGACGAGGAGCGACTCAGGACCACTCGCAAGAACACCACCGAGACCTACCGCGGCTGCCTGATCATCTACGTCACCAAGAGCGCGGACCTTTATCGTCGCGTAGAAGGCACTTGGTACGGCATAGTGTTGGGTGCCGGTCCAGCGACCGGATGACATGTCCGGTTAGTCGGCCTTGTTCCCCTGTGGTGTAATTGGCAGCACAGTAGCTTTTGGTGCTATTTGTCCGGGTTCGAGTCCTGGCAGGGGAGCCTCCGGGTGCGGGGGGGGGGGCGACCAGGGCCGGGGGGGACACCCCCCCACCCCCCCCCCCCCCCCCCCCCCCCCCCTCCCCCCCCCCCCCCCCCCCCCCCCCCACCCCAAACCCCCCCCCCCCCCCCCCCCCCCCCCCCCCCCCCCCCCCCCCCCCCCCCCCCCC
>NZ_JBHVWT010000005.1:91590-270027 GCF_042882135.1 Streptomyces sp. NPDC058240 | reverse complement strand
GGGGGGGGGGGGGGGGGGGGGGGGGGGGTGGGGGGGGGGGGGGGGGGGGGGGGGGTTCCTCCCCCCGCACCCATGCCTGCCTCATACCCCCCCGGTATCCTTCGGGTGTCCACCACCCGAAGCCGAAGGGCATTTCTGTGAGCTCCGAACGCCCGGCAGCCGTCGTCGTCCTCGCAGCGGGTGAGGGCACCCGCATGAAGTCGAAGACCCCCAAGGTCCTGCACGAGATCTCCGGGCGCTCGCTCGTCGGACATGTCGTCGCCGCCTCCCGCGAGCTGGACCCCGAACACCTGGTCGTGGTCGTCGGCCACGGCAGCGAGCAGGTCACCGCGCACCTCGATGCCGTCGACGACCGGCTGCGGACCGCCCACCAGACCGAGCAGAAGGGCACCGGCAACGCCGTGCGTGTCGGTCTCGACGAGCTGGGCGGCACCGTCGACGGCACCGTGATCGTCGTCTGCGGCGACACCCCGCTGCTCTCCGGCGAGACGCTCGTCGCGCTCGCCGCCACCCACACGGCCGATTCCAACGCCGTCACCGTGCTGACCGCCGAGGTCCCGGACTCCACCGGCTACGGCCGCATCGTCCGCGACCCGGCCGACGGCGCGGTCACCGGGATCGTCGAGCACAAGGACGCCACCGACGCCCAGCGCGAGATCCGGGAGATCAACTCCGGGGTCTTCGCCTTCGACGGCCGACTGCTCGCCGACGCCCTCGGCAAGGTCCGTACCGACAACAGCCAGGGCGAGGAGTACCTCACCGACGTCCTCTCCATCCTGCGCGAGGCCGGGCACCGGGTCGGCGCCTCGCTGGCCGGGGACCACCGCGAGATCCTCGGCATCAACAACCGGGTCCAGCTGGCCGAGGCCCGGCGGCTGCTGAACCAGCGGCTGTTGGAGCGGGCCATGCTGGCCGGTGTGACCGTCGTGGACCCAGCGTCCACGCTGATCGACGCCACTGTCACCTACGAGCGGGACGCGATCGTGCACCCGGGCACCCAGCTGCTCGGCACCACGCATCTCGGCGAGGACGCCGAGGTCGGCCCCAACACCCGGCTCACGGACACCGTCGTCCGCGCGGGCGCGCGCGTGGACAACACGGTCGCGGACCGGGCCGAGGTCGGCGAGGGCGCGACGGTCGGTCCGTACGCCTATCTGCGGCCCGGCACCACGCTCGGCACGAAGGCCAAGGCCGGTACGTACGTGGAGATGAAGAACGCCACGATCGGCGAAGGCACCAAGGTCCCGCACCTGAGCTACGTCGGCGACGCGACGATCGGCGACCACACCAACATCGGTGCCGCCAGCGTCTTCGTGAACTACGACGGCGTGGCCAAGCACCACACCACGATCGGCTCCCACTGCCGTACCGGGTCGGACAATATGTTTGTGGCGCCCGTCACGGTCGGGGACGGCGCCTACACCGCGGCCGGCTCGGTCATCACCAAGGACGTACCGCCCGGTTCGCTGGCCGTCGCCCGCGGCCAGCAAAGGAATATCGAGGGTTGGGTTGCCCGCAAGCGTCCGGGAAGCGGCGCCGCGCAGGCGGCTCAGGCCGCCGCATCGGAGCGCGACAGCGAAAGCTGACCGGAAACAGGTGCGCCGCGCACGGCGTACCGTGATAGATGCTCACCCCATTTCGGCTGGCTCGTTGCGCATCGGGACACATGCGCGCAGCGCCAGGAACACGTCTGAGGAGACTGTGCTGTGACCGGGATCAAGACGACCGGCGAGAAGAAACTGATGCTCTTCTCCGGCCGCGCCCACCCCGAGCTGGCCGAGGAGGTTGCGCACCAGCTGGGTGTCGGCCTCGTGCCGACGAAGGCCTTCGATTTCGCCAACGGTGAGATCTACGTCCGCTTCCAGGAATCGGCCCGCGGCGCCGACTGCTTCCTGATCCAGAGCCACACCGCTCCGATCAACAAGTGGATCATGGAGCAGCTCATCATGCTGGACGCGCTGAAGCGCGCCTCGGCCCGTTCCATCACGGTGATCGTGCCGTTCTACGGCTACGCCCGCCAGGACAAGAAGCACCGCGGTCGCGAGCCGATCTCGGCCCGTCTGGTCGCCGACCTGATGAAGACGGCGGGTGCCGACCGCATCCTCACCGTCGACCTGCACACGGACCAGATCCAGGGCTTCTTCGACGGCCCGGTGGACCACCTCTTCGCGCTGCCGATCCTGGCCGACTACGTCGGCGCCAAGGTCGACCGCTCGAAGCTGACGATCGTCTCCCCGGACGCCGGCCGGGTGCGGGTCGCCGACCGCTGGTGCGACCGCCTGGACGCCCCGCTCGCCATCGTGCACAAGCGCCGGGACAAGGACGTCGCCAACCAGGTGACGGTCCACGAGGTCGTCGGCAATGTGAAGGGCCGGGTCTGTGTCCTGGTCGACGACATGATCGACACCGGTGGCACCATCTGCGCCGCTGCCGACGCCCTGTTCGCGCACGGTGCCGAGGACGTCATAGTGACGGCGACGCACGGTGTGCTCTCGGGTCCGGCCGCAGACCGGCTGAAGAACTCCAAGGTCAGCGAGTTCGTGTTCACGGACACCCTGCCGACCCCGGGCGAGCTGGAGCTCGACAAGATCACGGTGCTGTCGATCGCCCCGACGATCGCGCGCGCGGTGCGTGAGGTCTTCGAGGACGGCTCGGTCACCAGCCTCTTCGAGGAGCAGTAGGAACAGCGGTACCGAAGATCCACTTTGGGGGCGGCCTCCCCGCCGGGTAGACTCAGCGAGTTGCTCGGCGAGGGAGGCCGTACTCATGTGTACGGCGGTCCGTTATCGACGCGCTCTTCGTAGCAGGCCTGTCGTGGGCCGGGTGACCGTCCGATTTTCGTCACCTCACGAGGAGTGCAGTCATGGCTGAGGTCAAGCTCGCCGCCCAGGTCCGTACCGAGTTCGGCAAGGGTGCCGCCCGTCGCACCCGCCGCGCCAACCTGGTTCCCGCGGTCGTCTACGGCCACGGTGCCGAGCCGGTTCACGTCACCCTGCCGGGTCACGAGCTGATGATGGCGCTCAAGACCGCCAACGTCCTGATCGGTCTGGAGATCGACGGCAAGGACGCGCTGGTCATCCCGAAGGCCGTGCAGCGCAACCCGCTCAGGGGCGACATCGAGCACGTCGACCTGCTGACCGTCAAGCGCGGCGAGAAGGTCAACGTCGAGGTCGCCGTGCACGTCGAGGGCGACCTGGCCCCGGGCGGCAACCTCCTGGAGTACGTGCAGAACACCCTGCTCGTCGAGGCCGAGGCCACCCACATCCCCGAGTCCGTCACGGTCTCCGTCGCGGGCCTGGACGCCGGTGCGTCCGTCCTCGCCAAGGACATCCCGCTGCCGAAGGGCTCCGTGCTGGCCGGTGACGAGGACGCCGTCGTGCTCCAGGTCGTCGCCGCGCAGGCCGAGGAGCCGACTGCCGAGTCCGCCGAAGCGGGCGCCGAGGCCTGAGCCTCGCCCGCACTGCTTGACTGACGGGGCGGCGGTTCCTTGTTCGAGGACCCGCCGCCCCGTTTCCCTGTGATCAGCCACCTGTAACCAGCCGTCGCACGCGAGGAGACCGAGCAGAGATGTCCGACGCCACTGATCCCTGGCTCATCGTGGGCCTCGGCAATCCCGGTCCCGAGTACGCGGCGAACCGGCACAATGTCGGCTTCATGGTGGCCGATCTCCTGGCCGAGCGGATCGGCGGGAAGTTCAAGCGGGCGCAGAAGGCGCAGGCGCAGGTCGTGGAGGGCCGCATGGGCCCGCCCGGTCCGGCGAGCCGGCGGGTGATCCTGGCCAAGCCGATGTCGTACATGAACCTCTCGGGCGGCCCCGTCACGGCGCTGCGCGATTTCTACAAGGTGCCGACGGACCATGTCGTGGCGATCCATGACGAGTTGGACATCGATTACGGGGCGCTCCGGCTGAAGCTGGGTGGCGGCGACAACGGGCACAACGGGCTCAAGTCGATGACCAAGTCGATGGGTGCGGACTATCACCGGATCCGGTTCGGGATCGGGCGTCCGCCGGGGCGGATGCAGGTCGCGGATTTCGTGCTGAAGGACTTCTCGTCCACCGAGCGCAAGGAGCTCGGGTACATGGTGGACCGGGCTGCGGACTCGGTGGAGTGTCTGCTGGCGGAGGGCCTGGAGCGCGCGCAGAGCGCGTACAACTCCTGACGCCCGCAGCAACGGCGGTGGCGCGTACAACTCTGACATTTCTGCCGGTACCCCGGCGATTTTCGGCCACGAGTTGACCGGTGGTGCCGGTCTGCCCAAGGATCGCTCCCCATGAAGCGGAGCTCCTCCCACCGCGCCCTGGTCTACGCCCGCAACGCCGCCATGGGCTGTGTCGTCCTGTTGCTGCTGGTGGCGGGTGTGCTGTCGTCCTGGAACGAGGCGCACCACATAGTTCTGTCCAAGGGCCGTGAGCACGGCACGATGACCGTGACGGGTTGCGGCGCCGATGTCTGTACCGGTCCGTTCGCGCCGTCGGGGCAGGCCGTCGCGCGTTCCCGGGTGACGATCGACAGGTCCGTCGCGGCGAGGAGGGGCGACCGGTTCCCCGTCGTGGTGAAGCCGGGCACGGATGATGTGGTGCGTGCCGGGACGCCGGGCTTTCTGCATGCCTGGGTGCCGCTGGGCGGTGCGCTGTTGCTGTCGGGGCTGGTGATCGGTGGTGGCCTGCGGCTGTCCCGGACCGGCTGGTGCACGGGGATCGCGGGTGCGGCCCTGCTCGTGGCGACGTTCTTCGCGCTGTGAGCGGGGCCGCCCCCGTGTCCGGGTGGGCCCAGAGCCTGTCGGGTGGCCTCTGACCGGGCGGTCACGCCCTGGCACGCACGCTGCCCGCGTTGCCGAAATGCCCTAGTAGCTCCGCTACGAGGACATCCCGGCGCCTTGGAATCGCACGCACCAGACCGCGTCCGGTACCCGATCGAAGGTCACCCGACAGGCTCTCAGCCGGTGTTGCGCAGGCCCGCGGCGACACCGTTCACGGTGAGCAGCAGGGCCCTGGCGAGCAGCGGGTCGGGCTCTTCGCCGCGTGCCGCGGCTTCGCGCTGGCGGGCCAGCAGCGAGACCTGGAGGTAGGAGATGGGGTCCAGGTAGGCGTCGCGGATGGCGAAGGTCTGCTGGAGCACGGGGCTGGTGCCGAGCAGTTCGGTGCCGCCGGTAACCTTGAGGACTTCCTGCACGGTGAGTGCGTGCTCGGCCTCGATGTCGGCGAAGACGTGCTTCAGTTCGTCGGGGACGAGTGTGTCGACGTAGTGCCGGGCGATGCGCAGGTCGGTCTTGGCGAGGGTCATCTCGACGTTGGAGATGAAGTTCCGGAAGAAGTGCCAGTGTTCGTGCATTTCGTCCAGGACGGTGTCCAGGCCGGCTTCGCGCAGTGCCTTGAGTCCGGAGCCGACGCCGTACCAGCCGGGCACGATCTGGCGGGACTGGGTCCAGCCGAAGACCCACGGGATGGCCCGCAGTCCGTCGAGTCCGGCGCCCGAGTCGGGGCGGCGGGACGGGCGGGAGCCGAGGTGGAGGTCGGCGAGCTGGTCGACCGGGGTGGCCGCGAAGAAGTACGCGGGCAGGTCCGGGTCCTCGACGAGCTTGCGGTAGGCCGCGTGCGCCGCGTCGGAGACCGTGTCCATCGCGGCGTCCCAGCGGGCGAGGGCCTCGTCGGACTGGCGGGGCGCGGTGTGCAGCGCGGAGGCCTGGAGGGTGGCCGCGACGGTCAGCTCCAGGTTCTCCCGGGCGAGCGCCGGGATGAGGTACTTGTCGGAGATGACCTCGCCCTGCTCGGTCACCTTGATCTCGCCCTCCAGCGTGCCCCACGGCTGCGCGAGGATCGCGTCGTGCGAGGGGCCGCCGCCGCGGCCGACGGTGCCGCCGCGGCCGTGGAAGAGCCGCAGCCGTACGCCGTAGCGGTGTGCGACGTCGCGAAGGCGGCGCTGGGCGCGGTGGATCTCCCACTGGGAGGTGGTGATGCCGCCGAACTTGGAGGAGTCGGAGTAGCCGAGCATGACCTCCTGCACGTCTCCGCGCAGCGAGACGAGACGGCGGTACGACGGGTCGGCGAGCATCTCGTCGAGGATGACGTCGGCGGCGCGCAGCTCGTCGGTGGTCTCCAGGAGCGGCACGATGCCGATCTTGGCCCAGCCGCCGTGCAGGTCGATCAGGCCGGCCTCGCGGGCGAGTACGGCGGCGGCGAAGACATCGTCGGCGCCCTGGCACATCGAGATGATGTAGGACTCGATGACTTCGGGGCCGAAGCGCTCGAAGGCTTCCTTGACGGTGTGGAAGACGCCGAGGGTCTTCTCGCCGGCGGCGTCGAGGGGGGCCGGGGTCGGGGCGAGCGGACGGCGGGAACGGAGTTCCTTGGCGAGGAGCTTCTGCCGGTAGTCGCGGGGCATGTCGGCGTAGCGCCAGGATTCCTCGCCGAGCCGGTCGAAGAGCTGGCCGAGGGCGTGGTGGTGGGCGTCGGCGTGCTCGCGGACGTCCATGGTGGCGAGCTGGAGGCCGAAGGCGGAGAGGGTGCGGATGGTGCGGTCCATCCGCCCGTCGGCGAAGAGTCCGCCGCGGTGCTCGCGCAGTGAGGTCTGGATGAGTTCCAGGTCGGCGAGGAGTTCGGCGGTGCCGAGGTAGTCGCAGCCGGGGCGGTGCGGGGTGCCGGTGGCGAGGCGCTCGCGGGTGTTGACGAGCTTCTGCCGGATGCAGGTGGCCTTGAGGCGGTAGGGCTCCTCGGCGTTCAGCCGCTTGTAGCGCGGGCTGATCTCGGGGAGGCGTTCCAGGTCGGCTTCGAGCGAGGTCAGCAGTTCGTCGGTGGCACCGGTGTAGCGGATGGAGTTGGAGAGCAGTCCGCGCAGGTGGTCGATGAGTTCGAGGGCGTCGGTGATGCCGTGTTCGTGCTGGAGGATCAGCACTTCCCAGGTGACGGCGGGCGTCACGTTGGGGTTGCCGTCGCGGTCGCCGCCGATCCAGGTGCCGAAGGTGAGCGGGCGGGTGCCCGCGGGCAGTTCGACGCCGACGCGTTCGAGTTCGGCGGCCAGGTCCTCGAGTACGTCGCCGACGGCGTTGGCGTGCAGTTCGTCGAGGTAGTAGATGGCGTTGCGGGCTTCGTCGGCGGGCTCGGGGCGGACCACGCGCAGTTCGTCGGTCTGCCAGATGAGGTCGATGTTCTCGGCGAGCCGGAGGTCCTGGCGGCGCCGGTCGGCGTCGACGACGGGCGTCTCCAGGAGCGCGGCGATGCGGCGGAGCTTGTTCAGCACGGAGCGCCGGGCAGCCTCGGTCGGGTGTGCGGTGAAGACGGGTCGTACGTTGAGGTTCTTGACGGTCTCGCGCAGGTGGACGGGGTCGGCGTCCTTGAGCCGGTCGGCGGTGCGGGCGAGGAGCCCGCCCTCGGCGGCGCGGCGGTCGCGCATCTCGTGGGCGCGGTGGACCTGCTCGGTGACGTTGGCGAGGTGGAAGTAGGTGGAGAAGGCGCGCACGAGCTGCGCGGCGGTCTCCAGGTCCGTGTCGCCGAGGAGCTGGGCCGCGGCTTCGCCGTCGGTGCGGGTCAGGGCGCGGACGCGCTCGACGAGGTCGAGGAGTTCCTGGCCCTCCTGGCGTACGAGGGTCTCGCCCAGCAGGTCGCCGAGGCGGCGGATGTCGGCGCGCAGCTCGGGGCTGGCGGCGGGGGTCTGGTCGGCACTGCTCACAGTGTGCGGCTCCTTGCAGTGGTTGAGCACGGGGGTTCTCCGGGGCCGCGGCAGGCGGCGGCCACAGGGGTCTCCGGGGCCACGACCGGCAGCGGTGCTGACGCCACCCCGGGAAAGCAGAGTGCGGACCGCGCTGTCCGACCCCACCAGGATAGGTGTCCACTCCGTCGGCACCGCTCGCGGCCCGATCGGGTTTCCCCTTCGTGGGCGGCCCGTCGCGCTCTCGTGCAGCGGGCCTCCGCGCTGCCATACTTACGTTGCCGTAGGTTACGGAACCGTAGCCAGAGCTATCCGTCGTATTCCTCATCCCCAGGGGACTCCCCATGAACACCAGCCCCGCTGCGATCGACGACTCCCAGCCATCGGCGGCCGACGGTCAGACCCTTCCCTCCGCCACGCTCGGCGGGGACAACAAGCGGTCGATCGAGCAGATCGCCCTTCTGCTGTTCATCGTGGTGCCGTTCGTGGCGCTGGTCGCGGCGGTGCCGCTGGCCTGGGGCCGCGGCGTGAGCTGGCTCGATCTGGGCCTGCTCGTGGCGATGTACTTCATCGGCTGCCACGGCATCACGATCGGTTTCCACCGCTATTTCACGCATGGCTCCTTCAAGGCGAAGCGCCCGCTCCGCATCGCTCTCGCCGTCGCCGGTTCGCTGGCCGTGGAGGGCCCGCTGGTGCGCTGGGTGGCCGACCACCGCAAGCATCACCGTTTCTCCGACGCGGAGGGCGACCCGCACTCGCCGTGGCGCTTCGGTGAGAGCCTGCCCGCCCTGATGAAGGGCCTGTGGTGGGCCCATATCGGCTGGATGTTCGACGAGGAGCAGACTTCGCAGCAGAAGTACGCCCCCGACCTGGTCAAGGACCCGGCGCTCCGCGGCGTCTCCCGCCACTTCATGACCTTCACGGTCCTGTCGCTGGCGTTCCCGCCGCTGGTCGGCGGTCTGGTGACGATGTCGTGGTGGGGTGCGGCGACAGCCTTCTTCTGGGGCTCGCTGGTCCGGGTGGCCCTGCTGCACCACGTCACCTGGTCGATCAACTCGATCTGCCACGCGGTCGGCAAGCGGCCCTTCAAGTCGCGTGACCGGTCCGGGAACGTGTGGTGGCTCGCGGTCCTGTCCTGCGGGGAGTCCTGGCACAACCTGCACCACGCCGATCCGACGAGTGCCCGGCACGGTGTGATGAGGGGGCAGATCGATTCGAGTGCCCGGTTGATCCGCTGGTTCGAGAAGCTGGGCTGGGCGCACGACGTGCGCTGGCCGGACGCTGCCCGGGTCGAGTCCCGCCGTATCGACTCCCGGCGCGCCCCCGAGCGCGCCGACGCGGCATGATTGACGACGTGGCGACCGACTCCAGCACCAGCAGCGAGAACAAACGTCCTTCCTCCTCCCCTCGGCGCACCCGCCGGGTGCGGATGACCGGCAAGGAACGCCGCGAGCAGTTGCTGGACATCGGTCGCACCCTCTTCGCCGACAAGGGTTTCGAGGGCACCTCGGTCGAGGAGATCGCGTCCCGCGCCGGTGTCTCCAAGCCGGTCGTGTACGAGCACTTCGGCGGCAAGGAGGGCCTGTACGCCGTCGTGGTCGACCGCGAGATGCGCCAGCTCCTCGACATGGTCACCAGCGCGCTGACCGCGGGCCATCCCCGCGAGCTGCTGGAGCAGGCGGCGTTCGCCCTGCTCGACTACATCGAGACGTACACGGACGGCTTCCGCATCCTGGTCCGCGACTCCCCCGTGGCCCAGTCGACGGGCACCTTCGCCTCCCTGATCAGCGATATCGCCACCCAGGTGGAGGACATCCTGGGCCTGGAGTTCAAGGCCCGCGGCTTCGACCCGAAGCTGGCCCCGCTGTACGCACAGGCGCTGGTCGGCATGGTCGCCCTGACCGGCCAGTGGTGGGTGAACGCCCGCAAGCCGAAGAAGTCGGAGGTCGCCGCCCACCTGGTGAACCTGGCCTGGCACGGCCTGGAGAACCTGGAGGCGAAGCCGAGGCTGATAGGGCACCGCAAGAGCTGAACGGGGGGCCGGTCACCCGTTGTGATGACGGCTCGGGGAAGCGGCCCCTACTGTGGTCCGTAGGGCCAAGAATCCCGTCCATGGGAGGAATCATGACCGCCGAGCCGTTCACCGCGCACAGCTCCCGCTGGCCGGTGCCGCCCCAGGACGGATACACGGTGGACGATCTGTTCACCTTGCCCGATCTCCCGCCGCACACGGAGTTGCTCGACGGGAGCCTGGTTTTTGTGAGTCCACAGCGCCGTTTCCACGCCAAAATGATCGACTTGCTGATGAACGGCCTGCGTGCCACGATCCCGGCCGGCCAGAAGGCCGAGCGTGAGATGACCGTGGTGCTGGATCAGCGCAACGGTCCGGAACCCGATGTGTCCGTCGTCCGCGCCGACGCCGTCACCGATCTTGAGCAGACCCGTTTCCAGGCCGCCGACGTCCTGCTCGCCGTCGCGGTCGTCTCGCCCGATTCCGAGGCCCGCGACCGCGACGCCAAGCCGCAGAAGTACGCGGCGGCCGGTATCCCGAACTTCTGGCTGGTCGACATGGCCGGCACCGACAACCACCCGGTGGTGCGGGTGTACGAGCTGGACCCGGTGTCCAGGGCGTACGCCCTGACGGGGATCCACCACGACCGCCTCAAGACGGGCGTGCCGTTCCCGATCGACATCGACATCACCCGGGAGGCGCTGGAAGAGCTGTGACGGTCAGCCGTCCGTCCGCTCCAGGAACTCCAGCCGGTTCCCCACCGGGTCGTGGCTGTAGAAGCGGCGGTGTCCCGGCAGGTCGCCGTCCCAGTGCACCTCGGCGCCCCGCTCCGTCAGCCGGGCCGCGTACGCCTCGATGTCCGTGACGCGCAGGCCCGGGTGGGCCTTCCTTGCCGGGCGGAAGTCCTGCTCGACACCCAGGTGGAGCTGGACCGGGCCCGCCTGGAACCAGCAGCCGCCGCGGGACGCGAGTACCGGGGGTTTGGCGATCTCCGTCATGCCGAGGATGTCCGCGTAGTAGGCACGAAGGGCATCCTCGGAACCCTCCGGGGCAGCGAGCTGGACGTGGTCGACGGCGGCGATCATCACTTCTCCTTGCGGGCCACGGCGAAGATGCGGCGGAACGGGAAGACGGTGCCGTGCGGGCCCCGGGGGTAGGCGGTGCGCAGCAGGTCGCGGTACTCGGCGAGGAACGCGTCGCGGGCCTCGGGGTCGTCGGCCAGGGCGGTCAGGACGGGGCGCAGGCCGGTGCCCTTCACCCAGTCGAGCACCGGGTCCTCGCCGGGCAGCAGATGCAGGTACGTGGTCTCCCAGACGTCCGCCGTGATGCCGGGGGCGGTCAGCGCGTCGAGGTAGGCGGTGGGGGCGAGCACGGCGTCGGCATGGCGCAGCTCGCCGGCCAGGCGCTCGCGCCAGCGCGGGGAGCCGGCGAGTTCCCGCATCAGGACGTGGCTGGGCTGGTCGAAGTTGCCGGGGACCTGGAAGGCGAACGTGCCGCCGGGGGTGATCGCGTCCAGCCAGTCCGGGAAGCGGGCGGCGTGGTCGGGGACCCACTGGAGCAGGGCGTTGGAGACGATCAGGTCGTACGGCTCGGCGGGGGTCCAGGTCGTGGCGTCGGCCTCGGCGAAGTCGAGGCGGGGGCCGGCGTGGGCGCGGGCCCGTTCGAGCATCTGCGGGGAGTTGTCGTAGCCGGTGATCCGGGCCTCGGGCCAGCAGTCGGCGAGCAGGGCGGTGACGTTGCCCGCTCCGCAGCCGAGGTCGGCGATACGCGGCGCGGGGGCGGCCGGGAGGTCGGCGATGCGGGCGAGGAGGTCGAGGAAGGGGCGGGTGCGGTGGTCGGCGTGGCGCAGGTACTGCTGCGGGTCCCAGGTGGGTGAGGTCATGGAGTCAGGATCACGCCAGAAATATCTTGATGTCAAGACACTTGAATTCAAGAGACTTCATGTCGACAGACCCTTTACACTGATCGACATGGAGGACGAGGTCGACCGACTGGTCGCTGCATGGCGCCGCGAGCGCCCCGACCTCGACGTGGAACCACTCGAGGTGCTCAGCCGCGTCTCCCGCCTGGCCCGCCATCTGGACCGGGCCCGCCGGATCGCCTTCTCCGAGCACAATCTGGAGCCCTGGGAGTTCGACGTACTGACGTCCCTGCGTCGCGCCGGCGCCCCCTACCAGCTCTCCCCCGGCCAGCTCCTCACCCAGACCCTGGTCACCTCCGGCACGATGACCAACCGCATCGACCGCCTGACCAAGAAGAACCTCGTCGAGCGCCTCCCCGACCCCAGCGACCGCCGTGGCGTGCTCGTCCGGCTCACCGCCGAGGGCCGCGACAAGGCCGACCAGTCACTGGCCGGACTGCTCGCCCAGGAGCGCGCCATCCTGAGCGAGCTCTCCACCCAGCAGCGGGGCGAACTGGCCGGACTGCTACGCCAGTTGACCGCCCCGTTCGACAACATTCCCGGCTAGGGCCGGATCGGCCGGGCCGACGCCCGCGCGTCGGGCCAGGGCGACCGCGGCCAGGGTGGAGTGCACGCCCAGCTTCCCCAGCACGTTCTGCATATGGGTACGGACCGTGTGCGGGGAGAGGAAGAGCCGCTCGGCCACCGCCTTGCGGCCCAGGCCCGCCACCATGCAGCGCAGCACCTCGCGTTCGCGCGGGGTCAGGGACTCGACCAGCTGCTCGCTCTCGGTGCGGTGCTTGCGCGCCGCCGTCAGCTCCCGCAGCACGCCGGTGAGCAGCGCCGGGGGCAGATGCGTCTCGTCCCGCAGCACCCCGCGGATGACCGCGAGCAGCCGTTGCAGGGAGCAGTCCTTGGCGACCCAGCCGAAGGCACCGGCCTGCAGTGCCAGCGCAGCCCGGCGCGGGTCGTCCTTCTCGGCGAGCACCACCGTGCGCACGGACGGCCGGCCCGAACGGACCCCGGCCACCAGGGAGATGCCGTCCACCGGGGCGTTCTCCCCGTCGGCGGGGACCGGGACCGGCGCCCGGCGGTCTCCCGCCGGGCCCAGGATGCCCAGTTCGGCATCGACCAGCATCACGTCGTAGCCGCGCCCCTCGGCGGCGGCCCGCTCCAGGCACCGCAGCGCGGCGGGGCCGCTGCCCGCCGCCGACACCTCTACGTCCGGCTCGGCCGCCAGTGCCGCTGCGAGCGACTCGGCGAAAATACGGTGGTCGTCCACCACGAGAACCCGGATACGAACCACAGGCACCCCCATGCCGCGTCTGTTCCCGGGCCACCCCCGGGCCCGCCGAAGGGGACGGATCAGCGCGGGTACGACGCCCGGATCGGGGAGATGGACCATGGTTCCACGGCCGCCGCCGTGTCCCGACCGCCACCCGCCCCGGGCGCCGCACCCGACTGTCTCGTACCCCTGAATCAGCACCGGCCCCCACCGGTGCTGTGCATCAGGGTACGGCCGGCGGGCCGTAACGGAAGGCAATTCGCAGAACTGACCGGCTCCGGGCGGTTCTAAGGTGTGGTCCATGTTTCGTCTTGAGACAGAAGTGGACAAACGGCGGCGTACCTTGCTGGGCCGGCGCCTGCGCGACGACAACACGGCCGGCTCCCCGGAGCTGCGCGCGCTGCGCACCGGCCCCGCCGGGCGGGAACTCCCGTTGGAGGTATGGGCGCTGGACATCGAGGGCGCCGTCGCCGGTGGACTGACCGGCCGCACCTGGGCGTACTGGCTCCATGTGGACCAGCTCTGGGTCGATGCCCGCCACCGCGGCCGGGGCCTGGGCTCGCTGCTGCTCGCGGAGGCGGAGCGGGTGGCCGGGGCGGACCGGGCCTGTACCCGCTCCCGGCTGGAGACCTGGGGTTTCCAGGCGCCGGACTTCTACCGGGAACGGGGCTACGAGGTGAGCGGGCGGGTCGAGAACTACCCGCCCGGGGTCACCGAGTTCATCCTGACGAAGGAACTCGGCTGAGGCGGCGGGCACCCGCCGAGGGCACGGCCGGGAAGATCCGCGGCGTCGCGTGACCCGCCGAGGCGAAGGCCTCCAGCACGGACTTGGAGACCGTGTCCGCCTGCTCCTCCGCCACCAGCACGATCGCCGAACCGCCGAAGCCGCCGCCGGTCATCCGGGCACCGAGCGCCCCGGCCTCGCCGGCCGCCGACACCACCAGGTCCAGCTCCGGGCAGGAGACCCGCAGATCGTCGCGGAGCGAGGCGTGCCCCGCGTCGAGGACCGGGCCCACGGCCCGCACGTCGCCCGCGTCGAGCAGCGCGATGACCTGCTCCACCCGCTGGTTGTCGCTGACCACATGGCGTACGTAGCGCACCACGGACTCGTCGACGTCGGCCATGGCCAGGGTGTCCAGGGCCGCGCCGAGGCCGTCGTACGGCACCTCGCGCAGCGTCCGTACGCCGAGCGCCGCCGCGCCCGCCTCGCAGCCGGCCCGCCGCTCCGCGTAGGCGCCGTCGCCGAGCGCGTGCTTGACCTGGGTGTCGACCACGAGCAGCCGCAGTCCGCTCGCGGCCAGGTCGAAGGGGACCTGGCGCCGGGTGAGGTCGCGGGTGTCCAGGTGGAGGGCGTGGCCCTCGGTGCAGCAGGCGGAGGCCATCTGGTCCATGACCCCGCACGGCACCCCGACGAAGGCGTTCTCGGCACGCTGGCCGAGAACCGCCAGTTCCGGTGCGGAGAGCCCGAGTCCGAAGAGCTCGTTCAGGGCGAGCGCGGTGACGACCTCCAGCGCGGCGGAGGAGGACAGGCCCGCGCCGGTGGGGACGGTGGAGGTCAGCTGGATGTCCGCCCCGGTGACCGGGTGGCCGGCCTCGCGCAGCGCCCAGACGACTCCGGCCGGGTACGCCGCCCAGCCGTGCCCCTGGTGCGGGGCCAGTTCGTCGATCCGGAGCCGGACGACGCCGCCGGGTACGTCGGTCGAGTGGAGCCGCAGTTCGCCGTCGGTGCGGCGGGCGACGGCCGCGCGTGCGGTGTGCGGCAGGGCGAGCGGCATCACGAAGCCGTCGTTGAAGTCGGTGTACTCGCCGATCAGGTTGACCCGGCCGGGGGCTGCCCAGATCCCTTCGGGCGCACGCCCGTACAGCTCGGCGAAGGAGGCGGTCAGCTCGGTGAGGGAGGTGTCCGGCTCGGCGAGGGAGGCGGTCGGCTCACTGTTCTCGGTCATGGGGCGGTGGGCTCCTCTCGGCGGGCGAACGTCCAGGCGTCGGTGACGATTCCGGCCAGGTCGGCGCGGGACGGCGACCAGCCGAGCCGCTCCCTGGCGGTGGCGGCGGAGGCGACCAGCACGGCGGGGTCACCGGCGCGGCGGGGGGCCGCGGTCTCCGGGACGGGGTGGCCGGTGACCTCGCGGACGGTCTCGATGACCTCGCGCACCGAGAAGCCGTTGCCGTTGCCGAGGTTGCAGATCAGGTGCTCGCCCGCGGTGGCCGCGTCCAGGGCCAGCAGGTGGGCCTCGGCGAGGTCGGCGACATGGATGTAGTCGCGGACGCAGGTGCCGTCGGGGGTCGGGTAGTCGTCGCCGTACACGGAGATCGACTCGCGCCGGCCGAGGGCGACCTGGAGGACCAGCGGGATGAGGTGCGACTCGGGGTTGTGCCGCTCCCCGCAACTGCCGTACGCGCCCGCCACGTTGAAGTAGCGCAGCGAGACCGCGGCCAGTCCGTGCGCGGCCGCCTCGCCGGTGATCATGTGATCGACGGCGAGTTTGGTGGCGCCGTAGGGGTTGGTGGGCGCGGTCGCGTCGGACTCGGTGATGGGGGTGGTGACCGGTTCGCCGTAGGTGGCGGCGGTGGAGGAGAAGACCAGGGTGCGCACTTCGGCGTCCCGCATCGCGGCGAGCAGCGCGAGGGACCCGCCGACGTTGTTCACCCAGTACTTCTCCGGGTCCGTGACGGACTCGCCGACCTGGGAGTACGCGGCGAAGTGCAGCACCCCGTCGTAGGAGGGGTCCAGCCACTTCGCCGCGTCCTGGACGCGGCCCTCGATGAACTCGGCCCCGGCCGGGACACCCTCCCGGAACCCGGTCGAGAGGTCGTCCAGAACGGTGACCGCGTGCCCGGCCTCCAGCAGGTGCTGGGCGACCACACTGCCGACATATCCCGCGCCGCCCGTGACCAGGTACTTCTTCTGGGGCTTGCTCACTCGCTCGCTACCTCTCGCAGTCGCTGGGCCGCGGCCTCCGGCGGCACATCGTTGATGAACACGTTCATACCGGATTCGGAACCCGCGAGGAACTTCAGCTTGCCGGAGGTACGTCGGATGGTGAAAAGCTCCAGATGGAGCCCGAAGTCCTCCCGTCCGGGGACACCGAACGGGGCCTGGTGCCAGGCCGAGATGTACGGGGTCGGCGGCTCGCCGGGGCCGAAGATCCGGTCGAATCGCCTCAAGAGTTCCAGATAGATCTGTGGGAACTCCGTGCGCGCGGCCTCGTCGAGTTCCCGCAGGTCGGGGACGCGGCGGCGCGGGTGGAGGTGGACCTCGTACGGCCAGTGCGCGGCGTACGGCACGAAGGCGACCCAGTGCTCGCCGTCGATGACGATCCGGGAGCCGTCCGCCTCCTCGCGGGCCACCACGTCGTCGAAGAGATTGCCGCCGGTCTCGGCGCGGTGGGCCGCCATCGAGCGGAACATCAGCTCGGTGCGCGGGGTGACGAAGGGGTACGCGTAGATCTGGCCGTGCGGGTGGCCGAGCGTTACACCGATCTCGGCGCCCCGGTTCTCGAAGCAGAACACCTGCTTGACCTGCGGGAGTTCGGCGAGTTCGGCGGTGCGGTCGGTCCATGCCTCCAGGACCAGGGCGGCCTGGTCCTCGGTGAGGTCGGCGAAGGACGCGTCGTGGTCGGAGGTGAAGCAGACGACCTCGCAGCGGCCGGAGTCACCGGCGAGCGAGGGGAAGCGGTTCTCGAAGACGGCGACGTCGTAGTCGGCCTCGGGGATCTCGCTCTGCCGGCCGTCCCGCGAGGGGCAGAGCGGGCACTCGTCGGCCGGCGGGTGGTAGATGCGGCCCTGGCGGTGCGAGGCGATGGCGACGCTGTCGCCGAGGAACGGGTCACGACGGATCTCGGACGAGGTCGATACGGCGTCGAGGGGGCGCCGGTCGACGGCATCGCGCACGGCATCGTCGCGGCCGTCGTAGTAGAGCAGCTCCCGGCCGTCGGCGAGCGTCGTAACCGTCTTCTTCACCAGGTTCCTCCAAACATAACCAAACACAATGAACCACAACTCAACAAAGGCGTCAATGAGTGGCCCACGCCGGACGGCATGGGCCAGGGTCCGGTGTCCGGGCGTGCGTGGATGGCTGTGCGTGGATGGCTGTGCGTGGATGGCTGTGCGTGGCGCGGAAAAAGGCGGGGCGAGCGGGGCGGGGCGCGACTCAGCGGTTCGGCCGGTCCGGTCGGCCGACCGGTGCCGCGCGGTCCAGCAGTCCCGTGCGGGCCGCGAGTGCCGCGGCCTCGAGACGGGAGCCGACGCCCAGCTTCATCAGCACCCGCTGCACATGCGTACGCGCGGTGCTCGGCGCGATCCGCATCCCGGCCGCGATCAGCCGGGTGTCCTCCCCCTCGGCGACCCGCACCAGGACCTCGACCTCGCGCGGGGTGAGCATCTGCAGCAGCCGCTGCCCCTCGTCGTCCGGCGCCGCGGCGGGATTGAGCAGTTCGGCGAAGGCGCCCTGGAGGAGTTGCGGCGCCACCGCCGCCTCGCCGGCCCGCGCCTTGACCATCGCCCGTTCGACGCCCTCCATGCGCTCGTCGTGGCGGACGTATCCCGCGGCCCCCGCGGCGAACGCCGCCGCGATCCCGCGCGGGCTGGGCACCGGTCCGAGCACCACGACGGCCACCTGCGGGCGCTCGCGGCGGATCCGTACGATCGGGTCGAAGGCGCCGGGTTCGGCGGGTGCCGCGGTGCCGAACAGGCAGACCTCCGGGGCCCTGCTGACCACCAGTTCCGCCGCCCCCGAAGTCGGCGCGGCCGCCGCGAGGACGCGATGGCCCCGCAGCTTCAGCGCCGAGGCGAGCGCCTCGGCGAGCAGTCTGTGATCATCGACCACCATGAGCCGCACGCCCATCGAGCACACCCCCGTAGCACCGGCACACCGGTCCCCCCGGCCTTCCTGACCCGGCAAGCTACACGCTTGTTCGACGCCAGGGGCGTCTTACCGGCCAAAAGGCTCCAGAACGCCGAATCGGCGTGCGTTCGGGACCGGTTGATGGTGCGCCATGTCCGACTGGTCACCGTTGTCATCGGCCTGCCGACCACTACGGATCGCTTCCCGGGGGACCCGTGCGCCCGAAGAGGCCGGCCCGCATCTGCTCCCGAACGTGCGCGGGGGTGGTGCCCGACGAACGGACACCACCCCCGCGCGCATTCGGCCGACTGCTACGGCCTGCTGAAGCTGACCACCAGTCGGCGGCTCGTGTCCAGCGAGCCGCTCGGCTTGCTGACCATCGTGCTGGACAGGTACAGGTGCCCGTCGTTGTAGCGGAACTCGGAGTAGTCCGGCGTGAAGCTGGTCTCCGCGTCACGGATGGACTCGTCGCTCGGGTTCTCCATCAGCACCGTCTGCTTGAACGTGGCGCCGTCGATGGAGACGACCTGGCCGCCCTTGTCGTACGGGGGGACCCGGTACGCGATGATGTTGCCGCCGTCCATGCGGATCGGGAACATCGTGTAGCGGTCGCCCGCGTCGGCCCGGTCGCTGGTCGGCTTGCCGGTGGTGAGGTCGAAGGAGACGATCTCGTTGGTGTCGCCGTACTCGCCGGTGCCCTCGTGGTCCTCGGTCGGCACGTAGATCCGGTTGTTGCCCACGGCCAGTTGGCTGCAGCTCTCGACCTCGGTGGAGGCGCAGCGCGCGGCGTACTTCTCGCCGTCCGCCGCGATCCGGGTGAGCAGCTTGCCGGTGGAGGCGTCGATGGAGAAGAAGTCCGAAATGCCGCTGCCGTCACCGGCGGTGTCACCGACGTCGGCCGCGACGACCAGCGGCTTGGTGGAGACGATGCTCGCATAGTCGACACCGGGCGGCATCTTGTACGAGGAGATCGGGGCCCCGGTGGTGGGGTTCAGCGCCTGGACGACGAGCTGCGGGTCGTCGTACGAACCGCACTTGCGGACCACCGCGAGTGCTTCGCCGCCGCCGTATCCCCTGTCGGAGCAGCCGTCGGTGGTGGCCTTGGGCTTCCAGCGCTCGGCGCCGGTGTTCAGGTCGAAGGCGGCGCCGCCCTCGGATCCGCCTGCGGCGACCGTGGTGCCGCTGAGCGTGACCTCTTCGAACCTGACCGCTGCGTCACCGCTGG
This sequence comes from Streptomyces sp. NPDC058240, assembly GCF_042882135.1. Lineage (NCBI taxonomy): Bacteria > Bacillati > Actinomycetota > Actinomycetes > Kitasatosporales > Streptomycetaceae > Streptomyces > Streptomyces sp. NPDC058240. The sequence continues at coordinate 251,114 of NZ_JBHVWT010000005.1, read as the reverse complement.
TGGCGGCGGTCACCGACTTGCTCCACATCAGCTTGCCGGTGCTCAGGTCGATCGCGCCGACCTGGTTGCACGGCGGGTACTTGGTCGCCTTGGTCGGCTTGCTCTGCTCGAAGGCGATGGCGGTCTTGTAGTCCTTGGACATGTGCCGCGAGGCGGCACAGACCTGGCCCGCGAGCGGGATGGACCAGAGCTTGGTGCCCTTGGCCGGGTCGTAGGCGACGATCTCGTTGAGACCGGTCTTCACGTACGCCTTGTCGGTCAGCCAGGAACCGTCGACCTTGGTGACGTCGGTGACCTTCGGCAGCGGCAGCTGGAAGGCGACCTTGGACTTGGGGTCCGCGGGTGCCTTCTCCTTGCCGGGGCCATCGGCGGCGGCGCCGCCCTTGTTCTCGCCGCTCTTGCCCTCGGTGGAGCCGCTGGACTGGGACGCCTTGTCCTTCTTGCCGTCGTCACCGCTGCCGGAGGAGTACCAGATGCCGCCGGCGACGATCAGCACCACGGCGACCGAGGCGGCGACGATGATCTGCATCTGGGTGGAGAACTTCTTGCCGTTCCCGTTCGGCTGCGGCGGCTGCGGGGGCTGCTGCATCGGCGTGGTCGGGTAGCCGTACCCCTGCTGCGGCGGCTGGCCGGGCGGCATGCCCTGCGGGAATCCGTAACCCTGCTGCGGCTGGCCGGGCACGGGTGCCTGCGGGTAGCCGTAACCGGGCTGCGGGGGCTGGCCCTGCGGGTAGCCGTAGCCCGGCTGCTGGCCCTGCGGATAGCCGTAACCGGGGCCCGGCTGCTGCGGGGCCCCGGCGGGCGGCTGGGCGGCGGCGGGCGGCGGAGTCGGGACACCGAATCCGCCTGCGGGCGGGGGGGCCGGCTGCTTGCCGAACGGGTCGGCGGGCGGCGGGGTCGGGGCGCCGAATCCATCCGGCGGGGGGTCCTGCGGGGCGCCGAATCCGCCCTGGGGCGGATCGTTGGGCGGCTGGGGCGGCTGCGTCATGGCGTACGTACCTCTGGGGAAAGGGAGTCGGTGGGACGGGACCGGCGGCGGTCGGTTGTACTCCGGCCGCCGCCGGTCGTGAGCCGTGGGGCTCCGACGGCCGGGAGCTGCCGCCGAAAGGCTTCGTGAGCCGTCAGTTGCCGAAGGCCATCATGGTCTTCGTCTCCAGCTCTTCCTTGTCGTTCCTGGCGCTGACCCGGCCACTCGCGATGAAGGAGCGGCCGCCCGCGTAGGCGATCTTCGAGTTGTAGAAGTCGTTCTCGATCTCGGCCGTCGACGCGGGGTGCTTCAGCAGCATCTGCGGGGTGCCGCCGGTCGGTGCGAGGGTGGCGATGCCGCCGCCCTTCTCGTAGCCGGCCTCCACGTAGAGCAGCACGTTGCCGCCCTCCATGCGCAGCGGCTTCACCGTGCGCTCGGCCGGGGCCGCGGCCTTCCACTTGGGCTTGCCGGTGTTCAGGTCGAACGCCACGACCTTGTTCGTACGCGCGACACCGCTGGAGTCCGGCGAGGTCGACATGTAGAAGGTGTTGGCGTCGGCGGCGACTCCGGTGCAGCCGTCGAGGGACTTGCCGAAGATGGCGAAGGCGCTGCCGCAGTCCGGTGCGAACCTGTCGCCCTTGTCGCTGACGATGCCGGAGCGGAAGGATCCATTCTGCTTCAGCGAGAGGATGCTCCACTGCTTGTCCTTCTTCAGCGAGACCACCAGCGGGTTCACCGAGTAGACCCGGTCGATCTCCCAGCCGCGCTTGGGCCGGTACGTCCACCGGGGCTTGCCCGTGACCGGGTCGAGCTCCTGGAGCTGGTGCTGCGGATTGTTGGTGTCGGCGGTGCGGCAACTGGAGGCGGCGATGAGCTTGGACCCGCCGGCGAAGGCGAACGGCTGGCAGATGCCCGACGGCTTGCCGAACAGTTCCTTGCCGTCGCTGACCCGGTAGGCGTTGGAGTTGCCGGTGCGCCCGACCGTCACGGTGTCGCCGCTGATGGCCAGCGAGATGTCCGAAAGGAAGTCCCAGGTGCCGTTCTGCTTGATCGCCTTCTTCCAGCCGGCCTTGCCGGTGTTGAGGTCGATCATCTGGAGATCCGCGCAGTCCGCCTTGTCGGTGGTGCCGTTCTTGACCCCGATGACGATCTTGCCGTCGGCCGCGGGCTGCGAGGGCGCCGCACACAGATCGGCGGGCAGCTTGAGGGTCCACTTCTGCTTGCCGTCGGCCACGGAGTAGCCGGAGACCGAGCGGTACATGCCCTTGACGATCGTGTCGCCGATCACCCAGGGGCCATACACGTCGGCGCCGTTGCGCGGCAGGTCGATGTCGTTCTTCTGCAGCCAGAGGACCTTCGCCTCGCCGGACTTGCGCCCGGCGTTGAGGTCGTCGGCGGCGCCGCGGCCCTCGCCGTCGCCGTTGCCGTTGCCCTTGTTGACGGAGGGCGAGGTGCTCGGCTCGGCGTCCCCGCTCTCCTTCGCGATCGGCTTCTTGTCGTCGTCGCCCCCGCTCGTGGCAACGAAGATGCCGCCGCCGATCACCAGGAGCGCGGCGGCTGCGGCGCCGATGATGATCGCGGGCTTGCGCTTGGAGGAGCCGCCACCGCCCGGACCAACGGGGGCCGGTGCGCCGGGGTACTGCTGCTGCGGGTAGCCGTAACCGGGCTGCTGACCGTACGGACCCGGCTGCTGCTGGCCGTACGGACCCGGCTGCTGGGCGTAGGGGCCGGGCTGCTGGGCGTACGGGCCCGGTTGCTGCTGCCCGTACGGACCGGGCTGCTGGGCCGGCTGCTGCGGGTAGCCGTAGCCGGGGGCCTGGCCCGGAGGCTGAGCGGGTGCCTGCGGGTAGCCGTAGCCCGGCTGGGCGGGCGGCGGGGTCTGCGGCGGGCCCTGGGGCGGCTGAGGACTTCCCGGCGGCGGCTCCTGCGGCGCGCCGAAGCCTCCCTGCGGCGGTTCCTGGCTGGGCGGCTGGGTCATCAGCACGTCCCCCTTCGTGCGGTCCGGTGCCCGGTCCGTTCTCCCCCGCGATTCCGCGGAGCACCACGGGGGCGAAACCCCCCTGAACTTCCCGGAAAGGAGCGAATCAGGCATGGATCCCGCGGCGTTACGTCAGTCGAGCGGGGCTTCTTTGTACCACCCGCAAGACCTCGGGCACCGGGTCGGTCCGCCCCCTGTTCCCAAGGGAGAACCGCCCCGTGATGCCTCCGTTACGCCTCATTGCCCGTCAACTGCCGAAGGCCGCCATCGACTTCGCCCGTATCTCGTCCCCGTCCTCGATCCCGGTGATGCTCGTGCTCAGGAGGAGAGAGCGGCCGTTCAGGTAGGCGACCCGGGTTTCGAAGAGATCGCGTTCGGCCTCCGCCCCCGAGGCCGGGTGCCGGAGCACCATCTGCGGTGTGCCGCCGGTCGGCGGGAGGGACGCGATGCCGCCGCCCTTGTTCTTCGCCGGCGACAGGTACATCAGCACCTTGCCGCCCTCCACCCGCATCGGCATCAGGATCTGCCCGGCGGGGGCCGCGGCCTTCCACTTGGTCTGACCGCTGGCCAGATCGAAGGCGACGACCTTGTTGGTGGGGGCGAGGTCGGACTCGTCGGGCTTGGTCGCCAGGTAGACCGTCCTGTCGTCGGCCGCCACCCCGAGGCAGTTGTCGAGGTTCTTGCCGACGGAGACGACGTCGGTGTCGCACTGCATCTTGTAGTTCTCGGTGCCGCCGACCAGTTGGGAGCGGTAGGTACCGTCCGCATTGAGCATGATGATGGCCCAGTTCTGCCCCTTCTTCAGCGACACGACCAGCGGGCTGACCGAGTAGAACTGCGCGACCTCCCAGCCCTTCTTGACCTTGTACGTCCACTGGACCTTGCCGGTGGCGGGGTCGATCCGCTCCACCAGCTGTTCCTTGTGGTCGTCGGCCGCCGTCTGGCAGCTGGCCGCGGCGACCGCCACGGGGCCGCTCGCGAAGCCGAACGGCTGGCAGTTGCCCGGCAGTTTCCCGAAGAGCACCTTGCCGTCGCCGACCCGGAAGGCATCCGTCCTGGTCTTGCGCCCGACGGTCACGGTGTCGCCGTTGATCGCCATCGCGGGGTCGGAGAGCAGGTCCCAGGCGCCCTGCCGCTTGTACGTCCTGTGCCAGCCGGCCTTGCCGGTCGTGAGGTCGACCATCTGGAGCCCGTTGCAGAGTGCCTGGTCGCCGTGACCGGTCTCGATCCCGAGGACGATCTTGCCGTCGGCGGTGGCCTGCGAGGGCGCCGCGCACATGGCGGACGGCAGGCGCAGGCTCCACTTCTGGCTGCCGTCGGCGACCGAATAGCCGGAGACCGTGTGGAACATCGCCTTGACGACGGTGTCGCCGACGAACCAGGGGCCGTACACGTCCGAACCGCTGCGCGGCAGGTCGACGCCGCCCTCCTGGAGCCAGAGGACCTTCGCCTCGCCCGGCTTGCGCTTGGCGTTGATCCCGTCGACCTCCGGGCGGAGGTCGCGCGGTCCCTGGTCCTTCTTCTCGTCCTTGCCCTTGGACTTGCCGTCGTCGGTGGACGAGCCGTCCGGCCCGGGGTCGGCGCTCTTCTTCGCCGTGGGCTGCGTCCCGTCGTCGCCGCTCGTGGCCAGCCAGACGCCACCGCCCGCCAGCAGCACCACCGCGAGCACGGCACCGACGACCTTCCCGCGCCTGCCCCGGAAGAACCCGCCGCCACCGCTTCCCGCGGGACCGGGCTGCGGCTGCGGCTGCGGCTGCGGCTGCGGCTGCGGCTGCGGCTGCGGCTGCGGCTGCATGCCGTACGGACCGGGCTGGGCCGGCGCATCGTACGGACCCGGCTGCGGCGGCACGCCGTACGGACCGGGCCGGGTGGGCGCAGCGTACGGACCGGGCTGCGGCGGCGCGCCGTACGGGCCGGGCGGCTGCGTGCCGTACGGGCCCGGCTGCGCGGGGGTGCCGTACGGACCCGCGGCCTGACCGGGCGGCTGGGTCCCGTACGGACCCGACGGGGGATCGTACGGAGCCCCGAAGCCTCCCTGCGTCGGCGGTTGCTGGCCAGGCGGCTGGGTCATCAGCACGTCCCCCTTCGTGCGGACCGTTCCGGCTTCTGCGCCGGGCAAGGTTTCTTTCTATCACCCGCCCCACGAGCCCCAACGGTCACGCCTGACGCACCGTAGCGGTCAGGCGTCCTCGGCCAGTTCCAGCCAGCGCATCTCCAACTCGTCCCGCTCGGAGACCAGTTCACGCAGCTCCGCGTCGAGCTTGGCCACCTTCTCGAAGTCCGTGGCGTGCTCCGCGATCTGTGCGTGCAGCGTGGTCTCCCGGGTCGACATCTTGTCGAGCTGCCGCTCGACCTTCTGGAGCTCCTTCTTCGCCGCACGGGCCGCCTGCGGGGAGACCGCCGCGGCCGGCGCGGCATTCTCCTTGGCCGCCGCGGGTGCGGCGGAGGGCGTGGCCGCCTCCTCCATCCGCTGCCTGCGCTCCAGGTACTCGTCGATCCCGCGCGGCAGCATCCGCAGCGTGCGGTCGCCGAGCAGCGCCATCACCCGGTCCGTGGTCCGCTCGATGAAGAACCGGTCGTGGGAGATCACGATCATCGATCCGGGCCAGCCGTCGAGGAGGTCCTCCAGCTGGGTCAGGGTCTCGATGTCGAGGTCGTTGGTGGGCTCGTCGAGGAAGAGGACGTTCGGCTCGTCCATCAGCAGGCGCAGGATCTGGAGCCGGCGCCGCTCACCGCCCGAGAGGTCGCCGACCGGGGTCCACTGCTTCTCCTTCGAGAAGCCGAACTGCTCGCAGAGCTGGCCCGCGGTCATCTCCCGGCCCTTGCCGAGGTCGACCCGGTCGCGCACCTGCTGCACCGCTTCGAGCACCCGCAGGTTCGGATTGAGTTCGGAGACCTCCTGGGAGAGGTAGGCGAGCCTGACGGTCTTGCCGACGACGACCTTCCCGGCCGCGGGCTGCTCCTCGCCCTGGGTGCGGGCCGCCTCGGCGAGCGCCCGCAGCAGCGAGGTCTTGCCCGCGCCATTGACCCCGACCAGGCCGATCCGGTCACCGGGGCCGAGCTGCCAGGTGAGGTGGGTGAGCAGCGTCTTGGGGCCGGCCTGGACGGTCACGTCCTCCAGGTCGAAGACGGTCTTGCCGAGCCGGGCGTTGGCGAACTTCATCAGCTCGCTGGTGTCGCGCGGCGGCGGCACGTCGGCGATCAGTTCGTTGGCCGCCTCGATGCGGTAGCGCGGCTTGGAGGTGCGGGCGGGGGCGCCGCGGCGCAGCCAGGCCAGCTCCTTGCGCATCAGGTTCTGCCGCTTGGACTCCTCGGTCGCGGCGATCCGCTCCCGCTCGGCCCGCGCGAAGACGTAGTCGCTGTAGCCGCCCTCGTACTCGTGGACCGTGCCGCGCTGGACGTCCCACATGCGCGTGCAGACCTGGTCGAGGAACCAGCGGTCGTGGGTGACGCAGACGAGTGCGGAGCGGCGGGCGCGCAGATGTCCGGCCAGCCAGGAGATGCCCTCGACGTCGAGGTGGTTGGTGGGCTCGTCGAGGACGATCAGGTCCTGCTCGGCGATGAGCAGCTTGGCCAGCGCGATCCGGCGCCGCTCGCCGCCGGAGAGCGGGGCGATGACGGTGTCCAGGCCGTGCTCGAAGCCCGGCAGGGCGAGCCCGCCGAAGAGCCCGGTGAGGACGTCGCGGATCTTGGCGCTGCCCGCCCACTCGTGGTCGGCGAGGTCGCCGATCACCTCGTGGCGGATGGTCGCCTGCGGGTCGAGCGAGTCGTGCTGGGTGAGGACGCCGAGCCGCAGCCCGCCGTTGTGGGTGACGCGTCCGCTGTCCGCCTCTTCCAGCCGGGCGAGCATCCGGATGAGCGTCGTCTTGCCGTCGCCGTTGCGGCCCACGACACCGATCCGGTCTCCCTCGGACACCCCGAGGGACACTCCGTCGAGCAGGGCACGGGTGCCGTACACCTTGCTGACCTGCTCGACATTGACCAGATTGACGGCCATTTCACTCCTGCCCGGGGGGATCGATCGGCTTCCCAGGGTACGGGGCGGCGGCGGTGCGATGCCCGCTCGCCCTTGCCGCCCCTCCGCGGTGGCAGGCGCGGTCAGACGACGGCCGCGCCCGGTGCCGGGGACACCGCGGCCCGTGCGTTCCGGCAGGTGCCCGAGGTGAGCAGGGCCTCGGCCACCTTCTGCGCCGACTCCGCGTCCGCCACCAGGAACGCCGTGGTCGGCCCGGAGCCCGAGACCAGGGCGGCCAGGGCACCGGCCGCGGTGCCCGCGGCGAGGGTGTCGGCGAGCGAGGGGCGCAGGGAGAGCGCGGCGGGCTGGAGGTCGTTGGAGAGCGCCTCGGCGAGCGCGGCGGGGTCGCCGGTGCGCAGGGCGTCGAGGAGTGCCGGGGAGGCTTCCGGTACGGGGACGTCGGTGTCCGCCGTCAGCCGGTCGAACTCGCCGTAGACGGCCGGGGTGGAAAGCCCGCCGTCGGCGACCGCGAAGACCCAGTGGAAGGTGCCGCCGACATCGACCGGGGTCAGCCGCTCGCCGCGTCCGGTGCCGAGGGCGGCGCCGCCGACCAGGCTGAACGGGACGTCGCTGCCCAGCTCCGCGCAGATGGCGAGCAGCTCGTCCCGGGTGGCGCCGGTGGCCCAGAGGGCGTCGCAGGCCAGCAGCGCGGCCGCGCCGTCGGCGCTGCCGCCCGCCATGCCGCCCGCGACGGGGATGTCCTTGGCGATGTGGATGTGCACATCGGGCGCGATGCCGTGCCGCTCGGCCAGCGCGATGGCGGCGCGGGCGGCGAGGTTCGTCGCGTCCAGCGGGACCTGGGCGGCGTCCGGGCCGGAGCAGGTGATGCGCAGCTCGTCGGCGGGGGTGACGGTGACCTCGTCGTACAGGCCGACGGCGAGGAAGACATTGGCCAGGTCGTGGAAGCCGTCGGGGCGCGGGGCGCCGACCGCGAGCTGGACGTTGACCTTGGCGGGTACGCGGACGGTGACGCTCACTCGCCACTCCCGGTGGGCTTGTTCTCGGCGATGGCGGCGAATTCCTCGACCGTCAGCGCCTCGCCGCGGGCCTGCGGCGAGATCCCGGCGGCGACCAGGGCCGCCTCGGCGGCGGGGGCGGAGCCCGCCCAGCCGGCCAGGGCCGCCCGCAGCGTCTTGCGGCGCTGGGCGAAGGCCGCGTCGACGACCGCGAAGACCTCGGCCCTGCTCGCGCTCGTCGCGATCGGCTCCGTGCGCCGGACCAGGGAGACCAGACCGGAGTCGACGTTCGGGGCGGGCCAGAAGACGTTGCGGCCGATGGAGCCGGCCCGCTTGACGTCCGCGTACCAGTTGGCCTTCACGGACGGCACGCCGTAGACCTTGTTGCCCGGCCGCGCGGCCAGCCGGTCGGCGACCTCGGCCTGGACCATGACGAGGGTGCGCTCGATGGACGGGAAGCGCTCCAGCATGGTCAGCAGGACCGGCACGGCGACGTTGTACGGCAGGTTCGCGACCAGCGCGGTGGGCGCCGGGCCGGGCAGCTCCCGGACCAGCATCGCGTCGGAGTGCACCAGGGCGAACCGGTCGGCACGCCCCGGCATCCGGGCGGCGACGGTGGACGGCAGCGCGCCCGCCAGCACGTCGTCGATCTCGACGGCGACGACCCGGTCCGCCGCCTCCAGCAGCGCCAGGGTCAACGAGCCGAGCCCCGGACCGACTTCGACGACGACGTCGTCCGGGCGGACTTCCGCCGTCCGCACGATCCGGCGGACCGTATTGGCGTCGATGACGAAGTTCTGACCGCGCTGCTTGGTCGGGCGTACGCCCAGCGCGGCGGCCAGCTCGCGGATGTCTGCGGGGCCCAGGAGGGCGTCGGGCTCTGTGGTGCTCACCTGTTAAGCGTAAGTCGACTCACGCTTCTCTCCCGCCGCCCTGCCGCTCAGTAGTCGAAGGCCCGTGCCGTGTTGTCCGCGATCGCCGCCGCCAGGGTGTCCTCGTCGACCCCCTTCACCTCGGCCATCGCACGCAGCGTGACCGGGATGAGATACGGCGCGTTGGGCCGGCCGCGGTACGGGGCGGGCGTCAGGAACGGTGCGTCCGTCTCGACCAGGACCAGCTCCGTCGGGGCGACGGCCAGGGCGTCCCGCAGCGGCTGGGCGTTCTTGAAGGTGACATTGCCCGCGAAGGACATGAAGTACCCGGCGTCCGCGCAGATCCGGGCCATGTCGGCGTCGCCGGAGTAGCAGTGGAACACGGTCCGTTCGGGGGCGCCCGCGTCGGCGAGGACGCGCAGCACGTCCGCGTGCGCCTCGCGATCGTGGATGACCAGCGCCTTGCCGTGCCGTTTGGCGATCTCGATGTGGGCCCGGAAGGACTCCTCCTGGGCGGCCATGCCCTCGGGCCCCGTACGGAAGTAGTCCAGTCCGGTCTCGCCTACGCCCCGTACGTGGTCGAGCGCGGCCAGCGCGTCGATCTCCGCGAGCGCCTCGTGCAGTGCCGCCTGTCCGCCCGCTTCGCGCGCCCCCTGGCGCGAGGTGCCGTCGGGGTCGCCGTGCACGATGCGCGGTGCCTCGTTGGGGTGCAGGGCGACCGCCGCGTGCACGTTCGCGTGCGCGGCGGCGGTCTCGGCGGCCCAGCGCGAGCCCGCCACGTCGCACCCCACCTGGATCACGGTGGTCACATTGACCGCCGCGGCCCTGGCCAGGCCTTCCTCGACGGTCGCGTCCTGCATGTCCAGGTGGGTGTGCGCATCGGCGACCGGTACCCGGAGGGGTTCGGGCAGCGGTGGGGCTTCGGTACGGCTCATGACGACGATCGTACGAGGACGCGCCGGTGGGCCCCGCTCGCGGTGGAGCCGGTGGGCCTACTTCCGGTGGAAGGGGTGCAGCAGATCGGACAGGTGCCAGTGGTGTCCCGCGCCCGCGGGTGCGGCGGCCACCGCCCCGCCCTCCCGGGCATCGCCGTCCTCCGTCGCCGCCCGCTCCGGCTGGGGGTGGTGGAGCAGCTGCTGGACGGTCGAGACCCGGCCGGCCCGCATGATCCGGACCACGTGTGCGCCGCAGTTCGCGCAATTGGGCCTGGAAAGGGGCGAGGGAACCCGCTCCCCGTCCGCCTTGTATATGACGAAGGCGTTGTTGGAACCGTCGACGTGATGCTCTATTTCGTAGGCCTGTTCCCAGCCGTGTCCACACCTCATGCAAGCGAAGGCGTATGCCTCGTGCGCGGTGGTTGCTGCGATGTCGCTCATGCCCGCTCCTTTGTCCGTCGGACAGGCACTCCGGACCAGCGCTCCGGAGATTGCGTCCCTGAACCAGTGGACGCCTTCACCGGCAGGAGCGCATCGGGCCCTGTCGACTGTTGGAGCGCTTTTGGCCTTCTCGTGGCAGAAAGGCTCGTTGCGCGGCTCTCGCTTTGCTTTTTACGATAGTCCTTTGCCCTCCGCGGGTACGGTTCGCGCCGCGTTCTTTGCCGCGACGACCGCGTCGAACACTTCGCGCTTGGGCAGCCCCGCGTCGGCGGCGACGGCGGCGATCGCCTCCTTGCGTCGCTCGCCCGCCTCCTCGCGCACCCGCACCCTGCGTACCAGCTCCTCGGCGTCCAGTTCCTCGGGCCCGGATTCGGCCGCGCCCTCGACGACGACGGTGATCTCGCCGCGTACTCCTTCGGCCGCCCAGACCGCCAGCTCGCCCAGCGGGCCGCGCTTCACTTCCTCGTACGTCTTGGTCAGCTCCCGGCACACGGCGGCCCTGCGGTCGGCGCCGAAGACCTCGGCCATCGCGGCGAGGGTGTCGTCGAGCCGGTGCGGGGCCTCGAAGAAGACCATGGTCCGGCGCTCGTCGGCGACCTCGCGCAGCCGGCCGAGCCGTTCGCCCGCCTTGCGGGGCAGGAAGCCCTCGAAGCAGAAGCGGTCGACGGGCAGCGCGGACAGGGCGAGCGCCGTCAGCACGGCGGACGGGCCGGGGACCGCGGTGACCTTGATGTCCTTCTCCACGGCGGCGGCCACGAGCCGGTAGCCGGGGTCGGAGACGGACGGCATCCCGGCGTCCGTGACCAGCAGGACGCGGGCGCCGCCGGTCAGTGCCTCGACGAGTTCGGGCGTACGGGCCGACTCGTTGCCCTCGAAGTAGGAGACGACCCGCCCCGTGGTGTGGATGCCGAGCGCCTGGGTGAGGCGGCGCAGCCGCCGGGTGTCCTCGGCGGCGACGACGTCCGCCGTCTCCAGTTCGGCGGCGAGGCGTGGCGGGGCGTCCGCCACATCGCCGATGGGGGTTCCTGCGAGTACCAGCGTTCCAGTCGTTCCAGTCACAGGAGCCATCCTCCCAGCACGGGCGACAGCGCTGGTGCCGTGACCGGCAATGCCTGCCGGAAGGAGCGTCGTCCCGTGCGTGCGATCGCAAGGCGGACGAGAGCCCTGGTAGCGGCGCCACCAGGGCTTTCGGCCAACGCCGCGAGCGTGCGCGCCGGGCGGCGCGACGGGGCAGGGCCTGCCGGGAAGGGCACTCGCACAGAAGCGTTCCCTACGATGGCGCGGTGACGAGTACTGCGCCCGAAGCCCGACAGGGCCAAGACGCCGGGGAACCGCACGGCGAAGAACCGGCCTCCTGGCAGCAGCGGCTGCGCCGCTTCGGCCATTCGCCCCGGCCCGGGATCGGGCTGCGCGAGCGGCTTGTCCCGCCGTTCACCAGGCCCGGCACCCAGTTGTGGGCGGTGCTCGGGATCTCCCCGCCGATGGCCGAGCGCCTGGTGCGGTGGTCGGCGTGGGGCGGTCCGCTGCTGGTGGCGCTGGTCGCCGGGGTGCTGCGGTTCTGGAAGTTGGGCAGCCCGCACGCGCTGATATTCGACGAGACGTACTACGCCAAGGACTCCTGGGCCCTGATCAACCAGGGGTACGAGGGCGACTGGCCCAAGGACATCGACAAGCTGATCCTCGAAGACCCGTCGAAGGTGCACGTCCCGGTGGACCCGGGCTATGTGGTGCACCCGCCGGTCGGCAAGTGGATCATCGGGCTCGGTGAGCACTTCTTCGGGTTCACGCCGTTCGGCTGGCGGTTCATGGTGGCGGTGCTCGGCACGCTGTCGGTGCTGATGCTGTGCCGGATCGGGCGGCGACTGTTCCGTTCGACGTTCCTGGGCTGTCTGGCGGGCACCCTGCTCGCCGTCGACGGTCTGCATTTCGTGATGAGCCGCACCGCGCTGCTCGACCTGGTGCTGATGTTCTTCGTGCTGGCGGCGTTCGGCGCGCTGCTGATCGACCGCGACTGGGCGCGGCGCAGACTCGCCGCGGCGCTGCCGGTCGACGAGGAGGGGGTGCTGCGCCCCGACGTGGGGGTCGCGGAGAACCTGCGGCTCGGCTGGCGTCCCTGGCGGATCACCGCGGGCCTGATGCTGGGGCTGGCCTTCGCCACCAAGTGGAACGGCCTGTACATCATGGTCGGCTTCGGCCTGATGACGGTGCTGTGGGATGTGGGCGCGCGCCGGACCGCGGGTGCGGTCCGTCCGTACCTGGCAGTGCTGAAGCGGGATCTGCTGCCCGCGTTCGTCTCGACGGTCCCGGTCGCGATCCTCACGTATCTCGTCTCCTGGACCGGCTGGATCGTCACCGGCAAGGGCTACTACCGGAACTGGGCGCAGACCGACGGCCGGGGCGGCAGCTGGACATGGCTGCCGGACTGGCTGCGCAGCCTGTGGCACTACGAGTACCAGGTCTACGAATTCCATGTGAACCTGACGTCCGGCCACACCTACCAGTCCAATCCCTGGAGCTGGATCGTGCTCGGCCGGCCCGTCTCGTACTTCTGGAAGGAGCAGCCGGGCTGCAAGGCGTCGGAGACCGGCAAGTGCGCGCGCGAGGTGCTGGCGATCGGGACACCGCTGCTGTGGTGGGCGGCGTGCTTCGCCCTGGTGTACGTGCTGTGGCGGTGGTTCTTCCGGCGCGACTGGCGGGCGGGTGCGATCGCCTGCGGCGTGGCGGCGGGCTGGCTGCCCTGGTTCCTCTACCAGGAGCGGACGATCTTCCTCTTCTACGCGGTCGTGTTCGTGCCGTTCCTGTGTCTCGCGGTGACGATGATGATCGGTGCGATGCTGGGCCCGGCGGCCGGGACCGGGCCGAAACGGGAACTGGGCCTGATGACCGGCGACCCCTCGGGCGAGCGCCGGCGGACGCTGGGCGCAATCGCGGCGGGCGTCCTGGTCCTGCTGATCATCTGGAACTTCATCTACTTCTGGCCGATCTACACGGGAACGCCGATCCCGGACGGGTCGTGGCGCGACCGGATGTGGCTGGACACCTGGATCTAGGGTCTTTCGTTTGGATCATGCCGGGCAGAACCACCGAGAGGCCGTAGTCGTCGACTGCGGCCTCTCGACGGTTGCCGACCGCCATCGGTGTCCGTAGGTTCTCCACGGTGAATCCGATGGAGACCCGGGGCCTCGCGTCGATGACCGACGAGGCCCGAATACGCTGGGTGGCGCTGGGTGACACGCCCCGGAAGCCGCCCGTGGTCCTGCTCCACGGCGGCCCAGGTCTGCCGGACTATCTGGGCGGCGTCGCCCCGATGATCGCGGACCTCGCGCCCGTGTACCGCTACGACCAGCGCGGCACGGGCGGGTCCCCGTGGCAGGGCCGCCATACCTTCGCCCGGCATGTCGACGACCTCGCTGAGCTTCTCGACGTATGGGACGCGCCTGCGGCCGTGCTGATCGGGCACTCCTACGGCGCCACCCTGGCCGGCCGGTTCTGCATGGCCCACCCGGACCGGGTGGCCGCGATGCTGCTGATGTGCGGGCCGTTCGTCGGCGAGTGGCGCGCGGGGGACCGGGCGGAACGCGACCGCCGCATGTCCGCGCCACAACAGGAGCGGCTCCGCGCGTTGCAGCAGTTGCCGCACCGCACGGAGGACCAGGAAGTCGAGTTGCTCACGTTGTCCTGGTTCACCGACCACGCCGATCCCGAACGCGGTTGGCACTGGGCCGCGCAGGGTGCCCGGCAACGCCGCCCCGTCAACTGGCTCATGAACCGTGAGCTCGGCGAGGAAGGACGTGCGGACCCGCTCGACCAGCACCTCGACGAGCTGCGCGGGTGCCTGCCCGCGCGGGTGGAGATCCTCGGCGGCGCCGATGACCCCCGCCCGCTGTCGGCACTCGAATCGCTCGCGCTCCGGCTGGATGTTCCACTGACCCGGGTCGACGGCGCGGGACACGAACCCTGGCTCGAACAGCCCGATGCCGCACGCGCGCACCTTCGGGGATTCGTGCGGGGCACGGTGGGCCCGTGGCGCTTCGACCGGGACGCCGGGGCGGACGGACGCCCGTGATGGTGCGCCCGGATGTCCGGATCGGCATGTTCGCGTCACCCGTATCGCGTTCCGATAACAACCGTCCCGGCCCTCACCACCGTCCCGTAGGGTGCCCAGCAGCATCCCCTTGAACACGTTCAAGGGGACTCCTGGGGAGGGGGACTGCAGGCATGCGCAGTGGAGCGAAGGTTGCGATAGTCGGCGGAGTGTTCGCGGTCGTGGTCGGCGGGGTGGGCTACGGGGCGTACAACATGCTGGACGGGCTGAACGGCGGGGGCGGCGACGGTACGGACGGCAAGTCCGCCTCCGCCGAGGTGAAGACGGGCCCGGTCACCAAGGCGGAGATCGGCGACGCGTCCAAGAAGTTCCTTCAGGCCTGGGCGAGCGGCGACTCGGACGCCGCGTCCCAGCTCACCAACAACGCGGCCGAGGCCGGGCCGGTCCTCACGGACTACCGCGAGAGCGCCCACATCACCAAGGCGGTGATCACCCCGGGCCCCGCGGTCGGCTCGAAGGTGCCGTACACGGTGAAGGCGACCGTCTCCTTCGAAGGCACGTCCAAGCCCTGGTCGTACTCCTCCGAGCTGACCGTGGTGCGCGGACTGACCACCGGCAGGCCCCTGGTGGACTGGTCCCCCACCGTGGTCCACCCGGACCTGACGGACGGCGCGTCGCTCAAGACGGGTGAGGCGTCGGCCCCGTCGATCGAGGCCGTCGACCACAACGGCCGGGCGCTCACCAAGGAGAAGTACCCCTCCTTGGGCTCGATCCTGGACGCACTGCGCGAGAAGTACGGCGAGAAGGCCGGGGGTACCGCGGGCATCGAGACCTGGATCGAGGGCGCGGACGCGGGCAGCCCGGACAAGACCCTGCTGACCCTCACCAAGGGCAGGCCGGGCAAGCTGCGGACCACCCTGGACGCCAACGCCCAGGCGGCGGCCGAGGTGGCCGTGAAGAAGTTCAGCCAGGCCTCGGTGGTCGCGGTCCAGCCGTCCACGGGCGCGATCCGCGCGGTCGCCAACAACCCGGCCACCGGCTTCAACGCGGCGATGCAGGGCAAGCAGGCGCCCGGTTCGACGATGAAGATCGTGACGGCGGCGATGCTGATCGAGAAGGGCCTCGCCTCGGCCAACCAGAAGATCGAGTGCCCGCCGACCGCGACGTACTACAGCCGCACCTTCAAGAACCTGGACGACTTCTCCATCCCCGACGGCACTCTGACGACCAGCTTCGCCCGGTCCTGCAACACGGCCTTCATCAAGCTGATCGACGACACGAAGGACGACGCGGCTCTCGCCAAGGAGGCCCGCGACGTCTTCGGGATCGGTCTGAACTGGCAGACCGGCGTCGTCTCCTTCGACGGCAGCGTGCCCGAGGAGACCCAGGGCGAGGCCGCCGCGCAGTACATCGGGCAGGGCACGGTCCAGATGAACGCCCTCAACATGGCGTCCATCACCGCCACCGCGAAGACCGGCACCTTCCACCAGCCGATCATCGTGGCCCCGGAACTCGACGGCCGGCCGATCGCCACCGCGTCCCGCTCACTGCCCGGGTACGTATCCCAGCAGGTCACCAACATGATGCGCCAGACCGCGAGTTGGGGCACCGGAAGGAACGCCATGGCCTCGGTCGGCGGCGACAAGGGCGCCAAGACGGGCTCGGCGGAGGTGGACGGCCAGGCCACGTCCAACAGCTGGTTCACCGGCTTCAGCAACGACCTGGCCGCCGCCGCGGTCGTCCAGTCCGGCGGCCACGGCGGCGACGCGGCGGGCCCGGTGGTGGCGGCGGTCCTTCGCGCGGGGTCGTGAGATGACTGCTGCCGGGCCCCGGGGGTCGCGCACGTTCGTTCTCGGAATGTGCGCGTCCGTGGGCGGCATCGCGGGTGCGGTCAGGGGCGCGGCGGACGGGATGGGGCTGCTCAAGGTCCTCGGGCTGCTGGCCGTCGGAGTGTTCGGGGTGCTGCTGACCGTCGGCTGCGTGGTGAATTACGCCAGGGAACGGTGACAGCCGTTCCCGCCCGCGTGGAACCGCGTCGCATGCCCCGCGCGAGATTCGCTAGCGTGCGGGGCATGAGCCCTTCCGATGCCACCGCCGCCGCCGAAGCCCACCCCCGATTCGCCGAGGCCCTGCGGGAGCTGGGACTCGATGTCGAGGTCCGCCGGTTCCCCGAGGCCACCCGTACCGCCGCCGAGGCCGCTGCCGCGATCGGCTGTGAGCTCAGCGAGATCGTCAAGTCCCTGATCTTCGAGGCCGACGGGGCCCCGGTGCTGGTCCTGATGGACGGCTCCTCGCGCGTCGACGTGGAGCGGGTACGCGCGGCGCTGGGCGCCGGAAAGGTCAAGCGGGCCGGGGCCGATCTGGTCCGGGAGACGACCGGGTACGCGATCGGGGGCGTACCGCCCTTCGGGCACCGTACGAAGACCCGGGTGCTGGCCGACCGCGGGCTGCTGGACCACGGCGTGGTGTGGGCGGCGGCCGGCACCCCGCACACCGTCTTCCCGCTCGACCCCGAGTCGCTGATCGGACACGCCGGCGCAACCGTGGTGGACGTGCGCGAGCAGTCGGAGTGACACCGCTGGTCGCCCTCGCGGTCCTGATCGCGGCGGTCACGCACGCCAGTTGGAACGCCATCGCGCACGCGATCAAGGACCAGCTCCTCTCCTTCACCCTGATCTCCGGCGGCGGTCTGCTGATCGGCGCGGCCGGGGCCTCCCTCGTGCCGTTCCCGGCCGCTGCGGCCTGGCCGTATCTGCTGGTCTCGGCCGCGCTCCATGTGGCGTACATGCTGCTGCTGATGCGTTCGTTCACCCTGGGCGACTTCGGGCAGATGTACCCGATCGCCCGGGGTACGGCGCCGCTGGTGGTGACGGTCCTCGCCGCGGTCTTCGTCGGCGAGCGCCCGGACGGCTGGGCCACGGCCGGGGTCGCGGTGGCCTCGGCGGGGCTGGTCGGGTTGGCTCTCTGGGGCATCAGGAGCTCCGGCAGGCGCCCGGACTGGCCGGCGCTGCTGGCCGCCCTCGCGACCGGCCTGGCCATCGCCGGGTACACCACGGTGGACGGCGTCGGCGTACGCGCCTCCGGCACCCCGCTCGGCTACATCGCCTGGCTGATGATCCTGGAGGGCCTGGCCATCCCGGCCTACGCGCTGTACCGCCGCCGCGCCGAACTCCTGCCCGCCCTCCGCCCGTTCGCCGTACGCGGACTGCTGGGCGCGGCCCTGTCGGTGACGGCGTACGGCCTCGTCCTGTGGGCCCAGACCCGGGCGGCACTGGCCCCGATCGCGGCCCTGCGGGAGTCGTCGATCATCGTCGGAGCGGCCATCGGGACGCTGTTCTTCAAGGAACGGTTCGGCGCACCGCGCATCGCGGCGGCGGGGCTGATGGTCGTCGGCATCGGGCTGATGCTGCACACGAGCTGAGCGCAACGGGGCAGAGGCGGGTTCAGGGGCGGCTTCAGGGGCGGTACGGATCCGGAGTCCGCACGCTGAGAGTTCTCACCCATGCCTCTCCCCGCCATGGGCGTTGCGTCGTGTGGGTAGGCCGCTTTCGCAGCTCCGCCTCCTACGAAAGGGCATCCCGTGACAGCCGAATCCCCTCGCTGGTTCAAGTCCTCCTACAGCAGCAACGGCGGCGACTGCGTCGAGGTCGCCGCCAACCTCGTCGCACCGCGCGGCATCGTCCCCGTACGCGACTCCAAGAACCCCGGCGGGCGGGCCCGTGCCGCACGCCTCCCCCGCCTCCTTCGCCAGCTTCGTCGCGGGCGTCGAGGTCGGGGAGTTCGGCGCCGTCTGACCTGGACCGACCCCACACCGCCCCGCCGTGCCACGCATGGCGGGGCGGTCGGGCGTCCCGAAGCCGATGCTCCGGGTCTCGCCGCGCTCAGCTCGCCGGGACCGATGCCAGGCGGGCCGACGGTTCCTCGGTGGCCGGGGACGCCGGGGACGCCGGGGCCGTCGGCTTGGCGGCCGGGCGCAGGAGCACGGCGCAGGCGAGGGCGGCCAGCAGGGCGAGCGAGGCCGAGACGGTCAGGCAGAGCCGCATTCCGTCGAGGAAGGAGTCGCCCAGGGCGGTCAGGGCCGGTCCGGTGGCGGCGTCCAGGTGGAGCCCGGCCACGGCGCCGAGTCCCTGCTCGCGGGCGGTGTCGAGGACGCGGGCACTCGCCTCGGCGGGCACCCCCGCGTCGGCGAGGCGGCCGGGCAGTGCGTCGAGGGCCCGGGTGGTCAGCAGGGCGCCGAGCACGGCCGGGCCGAGGGCGCCGCCGAGCTGGCGGAAGGCGTTGTTCCCGGCGGCGGCCATCCCGGCCAGGTGGTACGGGACGGAGGACACCGCGGAGGCGGTCATCGGGGTGAGTACGGCGCCCATGCCGAGGCCCAGCAGAGCCAGCCGCCAGACGATCGAGCCGTAGGAGGTGTGGGCGTCGACGCCGGTCAGCGAGAGCATCGCGCCCGCCGCGACGACCAGGCCCGTGGTGATCAGGACCCGGGCGGAGACCCGGTGCATCAGGCGTCCGACGGGCGCGCCGACGACGAGGGCCACTCCGGACACCGTCACCATCCGCAGCGCCGCCTCGATCGTGGTCAGGTGCTGGACCATGCCGAAGTAGAGACTCAGCACGAAGAAGAAGCCGATCAGCCCGAGGAAGCTGATCATGGCGACCAGAGCGGTGGCGGTGAAGGCCGGGCTGCGGAACAGCGCCAGGTCGAGCATCGGGCTCGCGCTGCGTCGCTCCGCGGCGACGAACACGGCGGCGGATACCGCGCCGAGCACCAGGGCCGTCACCACGGCGGGCTCGCCGAAGCCGTCCGCGCCGCCCTCGATGACGCCGTAGACGACCGCGGTGACCGCGACGGCCGCACTGATCTGTCCGGGCCAGTCGAGCCGACGGCCGTGCGGGGCGCGCGAGTCGGGCAGCAGGAACGCGGCGACGACCAGCACGATCAGGGAGACCGGTATGGGCAGGAGGAAGATCCAGCGCCACGCGACGTGCTCCAGCAGCCCACCCGCGATCAGCGGGCCCACGGCGAGCGAGGCCATCAGGGACATGGCCCACAGGCCGATGAACCTGCCCCGCTCCCGGTGGTCGGGGACCGCGTGGCTGATCAGGGCCAGCGTCGTGGGCAGCAGCGCCGCCGCCCCCAGCCCGGAGACGGCCTGCCCGGCCCACAGGGCCTGCACCGAGTCCGAGGACAGCGAGATCGCCGCGCCCAGCGCACAGAAGGCCATGCCCGCCTGGAAGACCCGCTTGCGGCCGTGGACGTCGCCCCACACCCCGGTGGTCAGGATCAGCGCGGCCATCGGCAGCACGAAGGCGTCCGAGACCCAGGACAGCTGGGACGTGGAGGCGCCCAGGGCCCGCTGGACGGCCGGCAGGCTCACCGACACGGTGGTCACGGGGAGGTAGGCGACGAAGACGCCCAGGCAGGCCATGACGAGCGTGACGCCCCGCCCTGATCTGTCCTGTGTCGTTGCGGAGTTCACGAAGAGGTTCCTTCTGCTGCGGGGGTGGGTGCCGCGCGGGCACCGGCTGCGATGTGAGCACCGCCGTCCGGCGTGCGCCCGCTCCCGGGTGATCCGGCGTACCACCGCATTCCGCGCGGTACGCCGAATCACCCACAAAGCCGCCGACCAGCTTCGCCCCGACCGTCGATGAATCCCCAAGCGATCCCGGCGAACGTCATGGAACCTCCGGATGGAGCGCCGCCCATGTGACCATTCATCCATGCCTGACGATCTGGACCGCAAAATCATCCATGGACTGAACTGCTCGCCGCGGGTCTCCTTCCGCCGCCTCAGCGAGGTCGTCGGGGTGTCCGAGCAGACCGTGGCGCGCCGCTACAGCGCCCTGCGCCGCGGCGGCGTCGTCCGCGTCGTCGGGCTGAGCAGCCCCGCCGCCCACGGCCGGTCCGAGTGGATCGCGCGGCTGCGCTGCCGCCCGGACGCCGTGGAGCCGCTCGCGGATTCCCTGGCCCGCAGGCCGGAGGTCGCGTACACGAGCATCGCGTCGGGCGGTTCGGAGATCATCTGCATCATCCGTTCGCCCGCCGGGACCGCCGGCGACGACGTGCTGCTGAGGCGGCTTCCCCGGGCGGCCTCGGTCCTCGACCTGAACGTCGATCTTCTCGTCCACGCCTTCGGTTCCCCGGACACGGCCGGCTGGACCGGGCGGGAGGGCTCGCTCACCGACGAGCAGGTGCGGCTGCTGACCGCGGAGCGCCCCATCCCCGCCGGGCCCCCGCTCACCCCGACCGAGGAGGACCGCCCGCTCCTCGAAGCGCTGGCGGAGGACGGCCGCGCCTCCCACACCCGGCTCGCGGAGGCCACCGGCTGGTCCAAGCCGCGCGTGGCCCGCCGGCTGGAGGCCCTCGAAGCGACCGGCTCGCTGGTCTACGACATCGACACCGTGCCCGAACGCCTCGGCTACGAGCTCAACGCCACGCTCTGGCTCCAGGTCGACCTGCCCCGGCTCCAGCAGATCGGCGAGGAGCTCAGCGGGCACGACGAGTGCGCCTTCTCCGCGGCCATCAGCGGCAAGCACAACATCATGGCCGTGGTCATCTGCAAGGACACCCCGGACTTCTACCGCTACCTCAGCGGCCGTTTCGCCCGTACCGAGGGCATCAGGGGCTACGAGATCAGTGTGCGCGTGCGCCGCCTCAAGCAGGCCGCCTCCCTCATCCTCAACGGGCGGCTCGTCCACCCCGCGCTCGCCTGACCCGGGCGCGGGGCGGACCGGGCCCGCATCGGTCAGGCCCCCGAAACCGCCTGCCGGAAGCCGTAGTTGACCGCCGTCAGGCCGCCGTCCACGCGCAGCGTCGTGCCCGTGATCCAGGCCGCGTCGCGCGAGGCGAGGAAGGCGACGGCGGACGCGATGTCCTCCGGTTCGCCGACCCGGCCGAGCGGGTAGAGACCGCTCACCCGGGACAGTTCCGCGTCCCGGCCCGCCCAGGCGTCCGTGCGGATCGTGCCGGGGGCGACCAGGTTGACGCGTACGCCGCGCGGCCCCGCGTGGCCCGCGAGGGTGCGGGTGAGGCTGCCCAGGCCCGCCTTGGCCGCGCTGTAGCCGTGGTTGCCGAAGTCCTGTTCGCCGTTGACCGAGCCGATGTTGACGATCGCGCCCCGGCCGGAGGCCACCAGGTGCGGGAGGGCGGCGCGGGCGCAGCGGTAGGGGCCGGTGAGGGTGATGTCCAGGTCGCGCTGCCAGGCCTCGTCGGGCTCGTCCTCGAAGAGCGGGGCGTCGGCGGCGCAGGCGTACGCGTTGTTGACCAACACGTCGAGGGAGCCGAAGGCGGCGACGGCGTGGGCCACCGCCGCCTCGACGGCCGCCCGGTCGGCCACGTCGCAGGGCAGCGCCTCGGCGGCACCGCCCGTCCCGCGTATCGCCGCGGCGGTCCGTTCGGCGCGGTCGCCGTCCAGGTCGGTCACCAGGACGCGCGCGCCCTCGGAGGCCAGCCGGCGGGCCGTGGCCGCGCCGATGCCCTGGCCCGCGCCGGTGATGAGCACGCCGTATCCGTCGAACCGTGGACCAGCGGAGTGAGGAGGAGTCATAGCGCCGACCGTACTGCCCTGACCAGGGCCTGGGCACGGGGATCGGCGGTGACTCCCTTCTGCAGACCGTTCGTCACATAGCCGAGCGCAATGCCGGATTCGGGGTCGGCGAAGCCGAGCGAGCCGCCCCGGCCGGGGTGGCCGAAGGAGCCGGGGGCGAGCAGCGGCGCCGACGGGCCGTGCAGCATGTAGCCCAGGCCGAAACGGGTGTTGACGACCAGGACCCGGTCCGGGCCCGCCGACTCCTCGGTGCGGGCCAGGGTGAGGGTGGCCGGGGCGAACAGGCGGTGGCCGTCGACCGGGCCGATCATCGCGGCGTAGCAGCGGGCCAGCGCGCGGGCGGTGGCGATGCCGTTGGAGGCGGGGAGTTCGGCCGCCCGGTAGCCGGGGTCGTTCTCGTCGGGGAGCGGGTCGATGGCCCCGAAGGCGCGGCGGGTGAGGGACTGCGGATCGCGGTACGCCTCGGCGACGGAGCGCTTGGGGCGCACTCGCAGGATGCCGGTGTTGCCCGCGGCGGCGGGCGGTTCGACGGGCCCGATCCGGCCGATCCGGTGCGCCTCGTCCGCCGGGAGGCCGAACCAGAAGTCCAGGCCGAGCGGCCGGGCGATCTCCTCGGCGATCCAGCGGCCGACGGTGCGGCCGGTGACCCGGCGCACCAGTTCGCCGATGAGCCAGCTGTAGGTCTGGGCGTGGTAGCCGTGGTCGGTGCCGGGTTCCCACTGGGGGCGCTGGGCGGCGACGGCCTGCGGGCCGGAGATCCCGTCGGCGGCTTCGGAGGGGGTCAGCGGGCAGTCGAGCGCGGGGAGCCCGGCCCGGTGGGACAGCAGGTGCCGGACGAGCACGCGTTCCTTGCCGGCCGCCTTGAACTCCGGCCAGTACGTGCCGACCGGGGCGTCGAGGTCGACCTGGCCGCGCTGGTGCAGCAGCAGCGGTACGGCGGCGGCGATGCCCTTGCCCGCCGAGCGGACGATCTGCACGGTGTCCACGGCCCACGGTTCGGCGCCGTCGACGTCTCTCGTACCGGCCCAGAGGTCGACGACCTTGTGCCCGTCCCGGTAGACCGTGACGGCCGCGCCGCGTTCGCCGCGCTGCTCGAAATTACGGATGAAGGCATCCCGGACCGGTTCGAATCCGGCCGCCACCGTGCCCCGTACGTCCACGCCTGCTCCTGCGCTCCCGCTCATCCCCCCATGGTGCATCCCGTGGCGGGTCGGACGTGTGGCGGGTCACCTCATGTTCACAGCGCCGGAACGTTCACCGGCGTGGAACGCTCGCGGGCGCGGGAGCATTCGACGTCGCGGAACGTCCACCGTCACGGAGCATCCACCGTCACGGAGCGTCCACCGTCACGGAGCGCGGGTCGAAGCCGAAGGGCAGTTCCAGGCGGTGGCGGCGCATCAGCTTCTCGTCGCAGAGCAGGTCCTGGGTGCGGTCGTCGGCGGCGATGACGCCCTCGCTGAGGATCACCGCGCGCGGGCAGAGCTCCAGTGCGTACGGCAGGTCGTGCGTGACCATGAGCACGGTGACGTCCAGGGACCGCAGGATGTCGGCGAGTTCGCGCCGCGAGGCCGGGTCCAGGTTGGAGGACGGCTCGTCCAGGACGAGGATCTCCGGCCGCATGGCGAGGACGGTGGCGACGGCGACGCGGCGGCGCTGGCCGAAGGAGAGATGGTGCGGCGGCCGGTTCGCGTACTCCTCCATGCCGACCTGCTTCAGGGCCTCGGTGACGCGTTCCTCCAGTTCGGCGCCGCGCAGCCCGGAGGCGGCGGGGCCGAAGGCTACGTCCTCGCGGACGGTGGGCATGAAGAGCTGGTCGTCGGGGTCCTGGAAGACGATGCCGACGCGACGGCGGATCTCGGCGAGGTTGCGCTTCTCCACGGGGAGGCCCGCGACCCGGACCGTGCCCGCGCCGGCGTCGAGGATGCCGTTGAGATGGAGTACGAGGGTGGTCTTGCCGGCGCCGTTGGGGCCGAGCAGGGCGACCCGTTCGCCCCGGGCGACCGCGAGGTCCACCCCGAAGAGCGCCTGGTGGCCGTCGGGGTAGGCGTACGCGAGGCCGCTGACTTCCAGGGACGGTGCGGGGGCGGTGGGCTGACTCATAGGGACCATCCCAGCAGACAGACCGCGAGGGCGAGCACGGGGAGGGCGGCGGCGTAGGCCCACTGGGTCCGGGAAGCGGTCACCTCGTCGATGACCGGCATGGAACCGGCGTAGCCGCGGCTGACCATGGCGAGGTGGACGCGCTCACCGCGCTCGTACGACCTGATGAAGAGGGCGCCCGCCGACTTGGCCAGGACACCCCACTGCCGTACCCCGCGCGCCTCGAAGCCCCGGGAGCGGCGGGCGATCGACATCCGGCGCATCTCGTCGGTGATCACGTCGCCGTACCGGATCATGAAGGAGGCGATCTGGACGAGCAGCGGCGGCAGCCTGAGCCGCTGGAGGCCGAGCAGCAGCGAGCGCAGTTCGGTGGTGGAGGCGAGGAGCACGGACGCGGCTACGCCGAGGGTGCCCTTGGCCAGGACGTTCCAGGCGCCCCAGAGGCCGGGGACGCTGACGGAGAGGCCGAGGACATGGGTCTGTTCGCCGGGCACCACGAACGGCATGAGCAGCGCGAACGCGACGAACGGCACCTCGATGAGCAGCCGTTTGAGCAGGAAGCCCGCCGGGATGCGGGCGAGCGCGGTGACCGCGCCGAGCAGCACCGCATACAGCCCGAACGCCCACACCGATTCGCGCGGCGTCGAGACGACGACCACCACGAAGCAGAAGGCGGCGGCGATCTTGCAGTGCGGCGGCAGGTCGTGGACGGGCGAGTGACCGTGCCGGTAGAGCTTGTGTGCGTGTCCCGCGCCCATGTCAGACGCTTTCGCTGGTGCGCGTGGTGTCGTCGGGGGCGTCCTGCGTACGACGGCGGCGGACCACGTAGAAGACCCCGCTGCCGACCACGATCGTGGCCCCGACGCCGATGACTCCGGCGAGGCCGCCGGAGATCCGGGCGTTGGACACGTCCTTGACGCCGTAGTCGGCGAGCGGGGAGTCCTTGGCCGCGTGTTCCTCGGTCTTCTTGTCGATGCCCTGGTCGGCGGCGACCTTCTCCAGGCCGTCCGGGTTGGCGGAGGCGTAGTAGGAGACGAAGCCCGCCAGGACGAGGGCGGTGACCAGGCCGGTGGCCCAGATCCCCCGGTGCGAGCGGGCGGCGACCGGGGCGAGGGGCTGCCGGGCCGGGGCGTCGACGAGTTCGCCGTCGACCCGGAGCTTGAGCGAGGTGGTGAGTCCGCGGGCGCCGTGGACCAGGTCGGGGCGTACGGCGATGACGGCGCCGACGGTCAGCGCGGTGATCACGGCCTCGCCGATACCGATCAGGACGTGGACCCCGACCATCGCGGTGAAGACCTTGCCGATCGGGATGTCGGTGGTGCCGCCGATCCAGTAGATCAGCGTGAAGACGCAGGCCGCGGCCGGTACGGAGACCAGGGCGGCGACGAAGGACGCGGCCGTCACGGAGCGGCGGGTCCGCGGCAGCACCCCGAGCAGCCCGCGGAAGAGGGCGTACGCGACGACGGTGGTCGTGATGCCCATGTCGAGCACGTTCACGCCGAGCGCGGTGAGGCCGCCGTCGGCGAAGAGGATGCCCTGCATGAGCAGGACGACGGTGACGCAGAGCACGCCGGTGTACGGCCCGACCAGGATCGCCGCCAGCGCCCCGCCCAGCAGATGCCCGCTGGTGCCCGCCGCGACCGGGAAGTTCAGCATCTGCACGGCGAAGATGAACGCGGCGACGAGACCGGCAAGCGGCGCGGTGCGCTCTCCCCCACTCTCGGCTGCGCTCGAGCGGGAGGTGCCCCCCAGTTCCCGCCGGGCGCCCCGCAGGCTGACGGCGACCGCGCCGGCCGCGACGACTCCGGCGGCGGCGGAGACGGGCGCGTCGATGAATCCGTCGGGTACATGCATGGGGGGCTCCGCTTCCTGCGGTCCTGCGTTGCTGCGGACGATGTCGTGAACCGCTCAATGATAGGACCTTGTTGCAAACCCTTCGCAAGAGCGGTTACGTCACAACTGTCCGCCGCGCCCCTTACGGAAAATATGGGACATTGGATGGCGAAGCAGTATGTACAGGAGGAGTCGGACCATGCCCCCCGTGATCCATGAGCAGGCAGAAGCCTGGCTCGTCAACGACACCCCCGACCTCCCGGCGATCCCGGTCGACCTGCTGTACGACGCCGACAAGGACCCGCGCACCGTCCACGTCTCCTTCCCCGGCGGCGCCGACTGGGCGTTCGGCCGCGACCTGCTGGAGGGCGGGCTGCATTCCCCCACCGAACGCGGTGGCGTCCGCGTGTGGCCCTGCGGACGGACGCAGCTGGTCGTGGAGGTCCACTCGAAGGAGGGCGTGGAGGTGGTGCAGTTCGACAGCGCGCCGCTGATCCGCTTTCTGGACCGTACGCACACCGACGGTGGCGCCAGACCCGCGCACGACGTGACGCCCGCGTGAGATCCGCCCGCACGGCTCATCCGCATGGCGCATCCGCATGACAGAAGCCCCCGTGCCGCTCGCACGGGGGCCTCTTCATCGCCCCGGTCCCCCGTCCCCACAGGTAACCGGTGCTTCCGGGGCCGCGCTCCGCTCAGACGCGGACCCCGGAGGCCTTTTCGCCGGTCAGACCCGGGCCAGCTCCCGCTCACCACCGGCGTCGCCACCGGGCGTCTCGTCGAGCTGCTCGCGCAGCCCCTCGCCCTCCACGTCCACGTTCGGCAGGATCCGGTCCAGCCAGCGCGGCAGCGACCAGGCGCGGCGGCCGAGCAGGGCGAGGACCGCGGGCACGATCGCCATCCGGACCACGAACGCGTCGAAGAAGACGGCGATGGCGAGCGAGAAGCCGATCATCTTGACCATCTGCTCGCTGGAGCCGATGAAGCCGGCGAAGACCGCCATCATGATCACGGCCGCGGCGGTGACGACCCGGGCACCGTGCCGGAAGCCGGTGACGATCGCCTGACCGGGCTTCTCGCCGTGGACGTACGCCTCGCGCATCCGGGTCACGAGGAAGACCTCGTAGTCCATCGCGAGACCGAAGACCACACCCACCATGAAGATCGGCATCATCGACATGATCGGACCGGTCTGCTCCACCCCGAAGAGCGAGCCGAGCCAGCCCCACTGGAAGACCGCGACGACCGCGCCCAGGGCCGCGACGACCGAGAGCAGGAAGCCGAGGGCCGCCTTCAGCGGCACCAGCACCGACCGGAAGACCACCATCAGCAGCAGGAAGGCCAGTCCGACGACGAGCGCCAGATACGGCAGCAGCGCGTCGTTCATCTTCTGCGAGAAGTCGATGTTCATCGCGGTGGAACCGGTGACCAGGACCTCGGCGCCGGTGTCGGACTTGATGTCCTTGCCCGCGTCGCGGATCGCGTGGACCACGTTCTCCGTCTCCACGGAGCTCGGGCGGTCCTTCGGGACGACGGTGATCATCGCGGCGTCGCCGGCCTTGTTGAACTGGGCCGGGGTGACGGCGACGACGCCCTTGATGCCGGAGATCTCGTCGGTGACCTGCTTGGCGGCGGTCTTGCCGTCGGAGCTGTCCACGGTGTCGACGACGACCATCAGCGGCCCGTTGAAGCCGGGGCCGAAGCCCTCGGAGAGCAGGTCGTAGGCGCGCCGCTGGGTGGTGCTGGTGGGCTGGGAGCCCTCGTCGGGCAAGCCCATCTCCAGGGACGCGGCCGGTACGGCGATCGTGCCGAGGCCGATGACGCCGACGAGCAGCACCCACACCGGCTTGCGCAGCACGAACCGCGCCCAGCGGGTGCCCATGTTCGGCTTCTCCTCGACCTGGCCCGGGGCCTCGGCGGCCTTGCGCGCCTTGCGTCCCAGGGCCCGCTTGCCGGCGAAGCCCAGCAGCGCCGGGACCAGGGTGAGCGCGATGAGGACGGCGATGGCGACCGTGCCGGCCGCGGCGAAGCCCATCTTCGACAGCATCGGGATGTTCACGACGGCGAGGCCGACCAGCGCGATGACGACGGTGAGACCGGCGAAGACCACCGCGGAACCCGCCGTGCCGACGGCCCGTCCGGCCGCTTCCTCGCGCTCCCGGCCCTCGGCCAGCTCGGCGCGGTAGCGGGAGACGATGAACAGCGCGTAGTCGATGCCGACCGCGAGGCCGATCATCATCGCGAGGGTGGAGGTGGTGGAGCCCAGGTCCAGCACGTTCGCCAGCGCGGTGATCGACGAGACACCGATGCCGACTCCGATCAGGGCGGTGAGCAGCGGCAGCCCGGCGGCGATCAGCGAGCCGAAGGTGATGACCAGCACCACCGCGGCGATGGCGACACCGATGATCTCGGTGGCTCCGGTCTCCGGCATCACCTGGAGCGCGTCACCGCCGATCTCCACGGTCATCCCGCTCTTCTGCGCCGCGTGGCCCGCGTCCTCCAGGGCGTCCCGGGTCGCGTCGGTCAGCTCCATCGAGTTGACCTTGTAGGAGACCGAGACGTACGCCGTGGAACCGTTCTTGCTGACGGCATTGGCCGCGTACGGGTCGGTGACCGAGGCGATCTGGTCGGAGCCGGACTTCAGCTCGGCGATGACCTTGTTCACCTCGGCCTTGTTCGCCGGGTCGGTCATCTTCTGGTCGTCGGGGGCCTTGAAGACGACCCGGGCGCTCGCACCGTCGGCACTGCCCCCGGGGAAGCGCTGTTCCAGCAGGTCGAAGGCGCGCTGCGCCTCCGTGCCCGGGATCGAGAAGGAGCTGGAGGTGGCGGTGGACGCGGAGGCCGCGCCGAATCCGGCGAGCGCCAGCAGTGCCACCCAGATCAGGGCGACATAGCGGCGGCGCCGGAAGGCGAGCCGTCCGAGCTTGTAGAGGAATGTGGCCACGGAGGGGTACTCCCGGGTCGGGTCGTGAGTGGAAATGGGCGTGCGGAACCAGCCCGACGACGAGAGCGGCGTGTCAGGTGGGGCTTGGGGAGGGGGCCGTGCGGTGGGGACGGACCGCGCGGGGCGGTCCGGGGGGTCAGACTCCGAGAGCGGGGAGAATCACGGAGTCGACGTAATCGGTAAGGAACGCCTGGTCGACGGCGCGGTCATCGACCAGCTGCCGAGCAGTGAAGGCACCGATCAGCATGTGCGATACATATTTCAGCGCCGGGTTGTCCGGACGCAGTTCGCCCCGGTCCACGGCTCGGCGCAGCAGCAGGTCGAGGCCGGTCATCTCCGGCTCGATCAGCAGCTCGCGCAGGGCCTGGAGCAGATCGGGATTGTCGTGGACGGCATGGGCCAGACCCCGCATCAGCGCGGAGTTCTTCTCCATCTGGCAGTCGTCGCTGCGGTTCAGTGCGGCGTGGAAGTCACCGCGCAGCGACCCGGTGTCGATCTCACCGAGGGTCACCGGCTTGTTGTGCCGCAGGGCCTTGACGACCAGCTCGGGCTTGCTCCCCCACTGGCGGTAGAGGGTGGCCTTGCTGGAACGGGTGCGAGCGGCGACGGCGTCCATGGTCAGGGCGTCGTAACCGACTTCGCGGAGCAGGTCGAGCACGGCGGCGTACAGCTCGCTCTCGCGCTCGGGCGTGAGCCGGGTGCGTGCCATGTCTCGACCTCCTGTTCGGGTGCTCGAACTTCAGTTGCTCGTACGCCAGTCAATCGAACGAAACTGTTTCGTACACATCGACGGTACCCCGCCCGTCCAGCGAAACGAAATCGTTTCGCTTGTGTTCCGCACCACAACCGGTCCAGCACCACGAGTTGCCGGGGCCCTCCCGCGCGGAAAGCATTGGAGGGTGAGTGACGACGTCGCGTATCTCCGTTTCCCGCACCTCCACGACGACCTGCTCTGCTTCGCGGCCGAGGACGACCTCTGGGTCGCCCCCCTCGCGCCCGAGGGGCAGCGGCCCGGCCGCGCGTGGCGGCTGACCGTCGACCGCACCAGGGTCAGCCACCCGCGCTTCTCCCCCGACGGCAGCCGTATCGCGTACACGACCTGGCGCAGCCTCGATCCCGAGATCCATCTCGCGCCGGTCGACGGCGGCCCGGCACGCCGGCTCACCTACTGGGGCTCGACGGACACCCGGGTCTGCGACTGGACCCCCGACCCCGGGGACACCTCCCATATCCTCGCCGTGTCCTCGCACAACCAGCCGTTCTCGCACATCTCCTGGGCGTACAGCGTCCCCACCGACGGCAGCCCCGGCGGCAAGCTGCCCTGGGGCCCGGTCTCCGACATCGCGGTCGCCGACATCGACGGCGAGCGGCGCACCCTGCTGCTCACCGGTACGCCACCGCACGAACCGGCTGCCTGGAAGCGGTACCGGGGCGGCGCGACCGGCCGGCTCTGGCTGCACGGCAAGCGGCTGCTGCCGGACATCGGCGGCCATCTCGCCTCACCGATGTTCGTCGGTGGCCGGATCGCGTTCCTCTCCGACCACGAGGGCGTCGGCAATCTGTACTCCTGCCGGCCCGACGGCACCGATCTGCGCCGCCACACCGACCACGACGCCTTCTACGCCCGGCACGCCTCCAGCGACGGGCACCGGGTGGTCTACCAGTGCGCGGGCGATCTGTGGCTGGTGGACGACCTGGCGTCACCGAACGCGGTGCCGCGGAAGCTGGAGGTCCGGCTCGGCGGGCCGCGCACCGGACGGCGCCCGTACCAGGTGCCCGCCGCCAGCCACGTCGACTCGCTCTCCGTGGACGAGACGGGCCGGGCCAGCGCGGTCACCGTACGCGGCAGCCTGTACTGGCTCACCCACCGCGACGGCCCCGCCCGCACCATCGCCGACACCCCCGGGGTCCGGGTCCGGCTGCCCGAGATGCTCGGCAGCGGCGGCCAGGTCGCCTACGTCACGGACGCCGACGGCGAGGACGCGATCGAGATCGCCTACCTGCCGCGCGCCAGCGGCGACCGCGAGCCGCGCCGGCTGGCCTCCGGACAGCTCGGCAGGGTGCAGGAACTGATCGCCGACCCGGACGGCGAGCGCCTCGCCATCGCGACGAACGACGGGCGGCTGCTGCTCCTGGACACCGACGAGGAGACCTCCACCGGCGAACCCACCGAGCTGATCCGCTCCATCAACGGCCCCGTCCGCGACCTGGCGTTCTCGCCGGACGGCGCCTGGCTCACCTGGTCCCACCCCGGGATCGGCCGCTCGCTGCGCCAGATCAAGCTGGCCCGCATCCTGGGCACCGGCGCGCCCGTGATCGTCGATGTCACCAACGGCCGCTTCGAGGACGAGAATCCCGTCTTCACGGGCGACGGCCGCTATCTCGCCTTCCTCTCCTGGCGCGGTTTCGACCCGGTCTACGACGTCCACACCGGCGATCTCTCCTTCCCCCTGGGCTGCCGCCCGTACCTGGTGCCGCTCTCCTCCGCCACGCCCTCCCCGTTCGCCCTGTCCCCGGAGGGACGTCCGGCAGCGGGCGGTCTCGACCCGGCCGACGACATTCCCGACGTCGGTACGGGCGAGGGTCCGTCGACGGTCACCGTCGAGTTCGAGGGCCTGGAGAACCGGGTGACGCCCTTCCCGGTCTCCGCGTCGAAGTACTCGGCCCTGCACCCGGTGAGCGGCGGCGGCCTGGTCTGGCTGCGCTGGCCGATCTCCGGCGCGCTCGGCGAGACCTTCGCCAACCCGGCGGACATGTCGGGCCGCCCCACCCTCGAACACTTCAACATCACCAAGGCCAGGAAGACCGAACTGGTCGGCCATCTCGACTGGTTCGCGGTCAGCGGCGACGCGACCCGGCTGGTCGTCATGGACGAGGGCGAGCTGCGCGCCGTCCCCGCCACCGAGACCGGCGACAACGACACGACCGTCTACCTCGACCTGCGCCGCATCCTGCACGAGGTCGACCCGGCGGCCGAGTGGCGGCAGGCGTACGAGGAGGGCGGCCGCATCATCCGCTCCTACTTCTGGGAGCCGGACATGTGCGGCATCGACTGGACGGGCGTGCTCGACCAGTACCGCCCGCTCGTCGAACGGGTCGCCTCCCCCGACGAGTTCGCCGATCTGATGCGCGAGGTCCTGGGCGAACTGGGCACCTCGCACGCGTACGTGTCACCGGCCCGCCGCAACGAGGGCCCGCCGCACTACCAGCGGGCGATCGGCCTGCTCGGCGCGAACCTGGTGTGCCGGGACGGCGACTGGACGATCCAGCGCATCCTGCCGGGCGACTCCTCCGACTCCAAGGCCCGTTCCCCGCTGGCCGGTACGGGCATCCGGGAGGGCGCGGTCCTCACCCATGTCGACGGACGCCCGGTCGACCCGGTCACCGGCCCGTACCCGCTCCTCACGGCGGCGGGCGGCACCACGGTCGAGCTCACCTTCCGCCCGGCCGGGGGCGAGGGCCGCCCCCGCCGCGTCGCCGTCGTACCGCTGGTCGACGAACGGCCGCTGCGCTACCAGGACTGGGTGGCCAAACGCCGTGACGTCGTACGGGAGTTGAGCGGCGGCAAGTGCGGCTACCTGCACATCCCCGACATGGGCGGATCGGGCTGGGCCCAGTTCAACCGGGACCTGCGCCTGGAGGTGTCCCGGCCGGCCCTGATCGTCGACGTGCGCGGCAACGCGGGCGGCCACATCAGCGAGCTGGTGGTCGAGAAGCTGACCCGCACGATCCTCGGCTGGGACCTGACCCGCAACGCCCAGCCGGTCAGTTACGCCTCGAACGCCCCGCGCGGCCCGGTGGTCGCCCTGGCCGACGAGGCGACCTCCTCCGACGGCGACATGATCACCGCCGCGTTCCGCCTGCTGAAGCTCGGTCCGGTGGTGGGCCAGCGGACCTGGGGCGGCGTCGTCGGCATGACCGGCCGGACCCGGCTGGGCGACGGCACGGTGATCACGGTGCCGATGAACGCGGCCTGGTTCGACACCTACGGCTGGTCGGTCGAGAACCACGGCGTCGAACCGGACCTGGAGGCACTGCGCACCCCCCTCGACTGGGCGGAGGGCCGGTACGCGGTACTGGACGACGCGGTACGGGTCGCCCTGGACCTGCTGGCCGCACAACCGGCGGCGACCCCACCGACGTACGACGACGTCCCGGACCGGCGGCGGCCCCCCTTGCCGCCGCGCTGAGGGCTGTCCCGTAGCCGGAACCGCTCAGCGCAACTCGCACCAGACCGTCTTCCCGTACGGCCCCTGGTCGACGCCCCACCGCAACGCCAACGCGTCCACGAGCGACAGTCCCCGCCCCGACTCGTCGCCGGGACCGGCGGTGCGCGGCGTCGGCCAGGCGCACGGCTCGGGATCGCTCAGCTCGACCCGGACCCGGCCGGTGTGCGTACCGCTGACCCGGAGCGTGACCGGCGTCCCCTCACCGAGATGCACGATCACATTGGTCAGCAACTCGCTGACGCAGAGCAGTAGATCGGGCGAGTCCGCACCCCCGCACCGCTCCCGCAGGGTGCGCCGCATCTCCGGTACGGCCTTCGGCACGGCGAGCAGATCCACCGTGAGCGGCAACGGAGTCACCCCCCGGCCGCCGAGCGCAGCACCTCGGCCATGCGGCGCGCGGTCGCCGCATTGCAGTTGCCGAGCGCTACCAGTGGCGGCCGGGTCGTCCGTGCGGCCAGGGTCAGCGGATCGACACCGAGCGACGGCAGCGTGATGCCGTGCGCGGCGAGCGCGGCACGGAGTGCGTCGATGTCCGTACCGATGTCGTGGCCGGTGAGGTCGTACGTGTCGTCCATGGGGGGAAGTCCACCTTTCGTTGCTGACTGTGACGAACGCCTCACACGCTGCCGCATGGGCCTCTACCGTGAAAGGACTTCCCGCTCCACAACGCACAGCGCGAAAGGCGGTCAACAGTGGCCACACGCAAGGAGATCGACGGCTCGGCGGGCGTCCCGCAGTTCTACGGCAAGGAACTCCGCTTCAAGCGGGAGGAGGCGGGCCTGACCCTGGAGAAGCTGGTCGACGGCAGCTTCTACGGCATCACGTACCTGAGCGAGATCGAGCACGGTCACCGGCGGATGCCGGTGGATCTGGCCCAGCACGTGGACCGGGTACTGAAGACGGACGGGTTCTTCCAGCGGCGGTGCGGGGACGTGCGGAAGGCCAAGCAGGGAGCGCATTCCTCGTACTTCGCTGGGGTCGCGGAGGCGGAGACACGGGCTCGGGCCATCGCCGAGTGGTCCGGCACGCTGATCCCGGGGCTACTCCAGACCAGGGCGTACGCCGATGCCGTCATCCGCTCCGCACACACCCTGGACACGCCGGAGGAGGTCGAAGCCAAGATCGACGCTCGGCTGCAACGAGCCCGGCTCTTCGACAACCCCAAGAAGCCCGAGTATTGGGTAATCCTTCACGAGGCCTTGGTCCACCACTCCATCATCCCGCCTGTGGAGATGGCCGAGCAGCTGGAACATATCGCCGCCCTGGTACGACGCCGCCGCATCGTTGCACAGATCCTTCCGTGGAACGGCCCGACCCGGGCGCTCACAGAGCTGCCGCTCTTCCTCATGGACTTCGACAACGAGCCGCCGCTGCTCTACACCGAGGGTTCGTACCACGGCCAGACCATCGACGATCCGTCCATCGTCATGCGCTACCGCAAGGCATACGATCGGTTCAGGGCCGCCGCCTTGCCGCCAGAGGTGTCCCTCGACCTGATCGAGAAGGCGGCTGAGGAGTACCGGAATGGCCAGCATCGTTCTTGATCTCAGCGCTGCCACCTGGCGCAAGAGCAGCTACAGCAACGGCGATGGTGGCAACTGCCTCGAAGTCGCTGAGGAGTTCGCCCGCTGGCGTAAGAGCAGCCACAGCAACTCCTCCGGCGGCGACTGCCTCGAAGTCGCGGACGGCCACCAAGACCTCGTCCCCGTCCGCGACTCCAAGCGTCCCGAAGGCCCGGCGCTCGTCATCGCCGCGTCCGCCTGGACGCCGTTCGTCGAGGCCGTCAAGGCGTCCTGACCCCGCCGCAGCACCCCGGGCATACTTTCGAGCATGCCCGAGACCAAGGCCGTTCCCCTCTCACGGGCCGCCGCCCTGCCGCCAGGTTCGCCCCGTTCGCTGACGCTTTCGCTCCGCTACGCCGCGCCCGCACTGCTGGGCTACGTCTCCGTACGGCTCACCGGTATCGCGATCCTCCTGATCACCGCCTCCGTCACCGGCAAGGACGGAATGCACCGGCTGACGGGCCGCTGGGACTCGGTCTGGTACCAGCGGATCGCCGAACACGGATACGGCTACGAGGTCCGGCTCCCGGACGGCACCTTCCACTCCGATCTGGCCTTCTTCCCGCTCCTGCCCGCGCTGGAGCGGGGACTGTCCGCCCTGTTCCCACCCCTCGGCGTGGCCGGCGCGGGCCTGTTGATCTCCTGGCTCGCCTCGCTCGTCGCCGCCGGTGGCATCTTCGCCGTGGGTGCGCGGCTGTACGGGCGCCGGGCGGGAATACTGCTGGCCGTGCTCTGGGGGGCGTACCCGACGGCGTTCGTGCAGTCCATGGCGTACACCGAGACGTTGTTCACGGCGCTGGCGGCCTGGGCGCTGTACGCCGTTCTGACCGACAGATGGATCACAGCGGGTGTGCTGTGCGTCGGCGCCGGGCTCACCCGGCCGGTCGCGGCCGCGCTGATCGCAGCGATCGGCGTCACTGCGATGTGGCGGCTGGTCACCGCGCGGGGCGGAGCTGAACCGCTCCGGACACACCGGCGGATGGCGGTGGGTGTCTGTCTGGCCCCGCTGGGCTGGCTGTCGTACATCGTCTTCGTGGCCGTGCGGGAGAGGAACCCGTTCGCGTACTTCGATGTCCAGGCAGCCTGGAACAACCGGATCGACGGAGGGGCGGCGCTGGCCTCCTTCGTGGTGGAACAGTTCGGCCGCAACGTCTTCGCGGGACTCGGACTGTGCGCAGCCTTCGCCTTCCTCTTCTGGGTGGTGTGGCTGTGCGTACGGCAACGGCCGCGCCAACCGTTGCCCGTGATCGTCTACTGCGTCGTGGTGGTCGTGATCTCGCTGATCGGGTCCGGCTACTTCGGCTCCAGGCCCCGGCTGATGATGCCCGCGTTCCCGTTGCTGCTACCGGCTGCGGTGGCCCTGGCGGGCGCCCGGCGAAGGATGGTTCCGGCGGTGGTCGTGGGCGTGGCGGCGCTCGCGTCGGGGGTGTACGGAGCCTTTACGCTGCTCGGTTCCGGGCCTCCGTGACACCCAGGTCAGGAGCAGGCGACCATGGTCCGCGAGGCGTGCGAGGCGGCAATCGCCCCGGACGGCCAGGACAAGGGGTGGCGTGCCACCCTGATGGGGACGCGCGAAAAGCTGCTTCCGCGAAGCCAGGGCGTGTTTTAGAAGTCCCACCATCCCGGCCTCCCGGCCCGACTCCCGGCAGGAGCAACAACGTGGACCAGCTCACGTACGACGACATCAAGGCCGCCACCGACCGGACCACCGGGCACATCCGCCCGGTCACCGTCGCACCCGTCGCCCCGGAAACGATCCGCACGGAGTCCGAGCAGCCCTACGAGCTCTGGTTCGCGCTGGAGTACATGCAGTACACCGGCTCCTTCAAGGCGCGCGGCGCGCAGAACTTCATCCAGGCCCACCGCGAGGCGGGCACTCTCCCCGACTCCGGGGTCACCATCGCCTCCGGCGGCAACGCCGGGCTGGCCTGCGCGTGGGCCGCCCAGCAGCAGGGCGTGCGGGCCACGGTGTTCCTGCCGAGCGTCGCCCCGGCGGTGAAGGTGGCCAAGCTGCGCGGCTTCGGGGCGGACGTGCGGCTGGTCGGCGCGGAGTACGCCGAGGCCCTCGAAGCGTGCGAGGAGTTCGCCGCCTCGTCCGGCGCGCTCGCCGCGCACGCCTACGACCACCCGCTGATCGCCGCCGGGGCCGGCACCCTGCTGGAGGAGATCCACGCCCGGATTCCCGGCCTGGACACCGTGGTGGTCTCGGTCGGCGGCGGCGGGCTGTTCGCGGGCGTCGCCACCGCCGCCCGGCACCACGGCATCCGCACGGTCGCCGTCGAGCCGGAGAACTGCCGGTCGCTGAACGCCGCCATCGAGGCCGGCCGGCCGGTCGACGTCCCCGTCGAGTCGGTCGCCATCGACTCCCTCGGCGCCCGACGTGCCACCGCCCTGGCCCTGCACGCCGTGCGCGAGAACGACGTCCGCTCCGTCCTCGTACCGGACGGGGAGATCGTCCGCGCCCGCCAGGCGCTGTGGGACCAGCGCCGCGTCGCCGTCGAGCACGCCGCCGCCACCGCGCTGGCCGCGCTCACCGCACCGGGCCCCGGCTACCGGCCGGGCGGCGGCGAGCGGATCGCCGTCGTGCTGTGCGGGGCGAACACCGACCCGGGCGACCTGGTGCACCCGGCCGGGAGCTGAGACCGGGGCCGCCGGAAGTCCCGGTCCGCGCCACGCGGAAGGGGCGTGCCCGGAGATCCGGGCACGCCCCTCACAGACAACGCGCAGTGTCGCGATGCGCCGTCAGCGGTCGCGGCGCTCGCGGAGCTCGTCCGCGGCGCCCCGGGCCTTGTCACGGCCCTGCTGCGACGTCTTCGAGGCCCGCTCGGACGCGTTCTGCGTCCGCTCCCGGCCCTCGGTGCGCATCCGCTCCTGGCCTTCGGTGCGCGTCCGCTCCTGGCCTTGGCTGCGGCCCTCGCCGGCCTTCTTCTTCGCCTGGTCGGCGAGCTCCTGCGCCTTGTCCTTGAACTGGTCTGCAATACCCATGCTGTTCACTCCTAGTGGGTGCTTGGGGGCGGTCCGTGAGGACCTCGTTCAGCGTCGCAGGCCCCGGCACCCACCGCATGTCGATCACTTACGCTGCGTAGTCGCCGCCCTCGCGTCCTGGTCAGCGGCGCCCCCGGCGCCCACCAGTCCCTTGCTCACGCCGTCCAGCCGGGACCCGAACCTGCGGACCTCCCGCTGTCCGACGACTCCTATCAGCGAGGGCAGGTAGCCCCGCACGGACTGCATCCCGCGCAGCCACCACTGCGCGTACACATGCGGGGACCGGCGCTCGATCCCGGCCACGATCCGGTCGACCGCGGGACCCAGCGGATACGTGCGGTTCGCCGGCCAGGGCAGCCGCTGCCGCAGTTCCCGCATCACGTCGTCCTGGTCGGCGCCCCGCACCATGTCCGTGTCGGTCCAGGACAGATAGCCGACCCCGACCTTCACGCCCCGGTATCCGACCTCGGCCCGCAGGCTGTGCGCGAAGGCCTCCACGCCCGACTTGGACGCGCAGTACGCGGTCATCATCGGCGCCGGTGTCATCGCCGCGAGGGAGGCGATCTGGAGGAAGTAGCCGCGGCTCTCCATGAGCACCGGCAGGAAGGCCCGCCCGGTCACCGCGCCGCCGATCAGATTGACCTCGATGACCCGCCGCCACGCCTCGGGGTCCGAGTCGACGAACGGCCCGCCCGAGGCGACCCCGGCGTTGGCGACGACGATGTCGATCTTCCCGAACCGCGCCTTGACCTCCTGGGCGACCCGCGCCATCGCCTCGTGGTCGGTGACGTCCGCGAACCAGTGGTCGCTCTCCGAGTGCAGCCGCTCGGAGACCTTCTTCAGCTCGTCCGGCTCCAGGCCGACCAGCGCGAGCTTCGCGCCGCGCGCCGAGAGCTTGCGGGCCAGCAGCTCGCCCACACCACGTGCCGCGCCCGTGACGACGACGACCTGTCCTTCGAGACTCCGCCTGTCGCTCATGCGACCTCCTCCTTCTCGGCCGTACCGTCCGTGCCTGCGTCCGTGCCCGCGTCCGCGCCCGCCGGGAGGTGCCCGGCGACGAGCTCCCGGATCTTCGCCGTGACCGCCTCCGGTGCCTCCACCGGCGTCATGTGGCCCATGCCCGTCAGCTCGGTGAGCCCGAGGCAGTCGGGCAGCGCCGCCGCGAGGGCGCGGGCCTGCGCGGGCGGCGTCATCCGGTCCTCCGTACCCGCGATCACGACCGCGGGCACCCGCAACTCCCGTACACCCGCGTCGAGATCAAGCTCCGCGAGAACGTGACCCCAGGGCGCCCTGGCGCCCCGCGGGCAGGCGTGCACGATCCGGGCGCAGGCGTCCACCCGGTCAGGGGCGGAGCCCGCTCCCATCGTCGCGTACTTGAGTATCCGCCGGGAAACCGGTGTGACCGGTCCGAGCGGGGCCTTCGCACGGAGGATCGCGCGGGTCATCCGGGTCCGCACGGCCCCGGCCCGGACTGGCACCACCAGCGACTCGGCGGCCAGCCGCGAACTGCCGGTGCTGCACAGCAGTACGGCCGCCGCGTGCTCGCGCAGCCCGGCCCGCCGCGAGGCCGCCGTGATCGTCATGCCGCCCATGGAGTGCCCGGCGAGCACGGCCTTCTCACCCGGTGCGAGGGTGGCGGCCAGCACTGCTTCGAGGTCGTCGGCGAGGGCGTCGGTGCTGTATCCCTCGCGGCCGACGGCGGGCGAACGGCCGTGGCCCCGCTGGTCGTAGACCACGACCCGGTGGTCCACCGCGAGGTCCCGGATCTGCGCGTCCCAGAATCGGGTACTGCACGTCCAGCCGTGCGCGAGGACCACCGCGGGGGCGCCGTCCCGCCCGTGCATCTCGACATGGATCCGGGCGCCGTCGGCGGAGAGCGCGGTCAGCTCCCGCGCGGGGACCGGCGGGGTGCCGTCGCGCCGCAGCAGCCGGCTCATCCCACGACCTCCTCGGCGACGGCCTTCGCCGCGGCGGTGGCCTGCTTCGGGACGCGTACGACCTCGTACTCCGAGAGGTCGACCGACCGTGTCACCTTGCGGAATTCGGCGGTGGTGCCCGGCCAGACGGTGGTGTTGCGCCCGTTGGCGTCCAGGTACCAGCTGTTGCAGCCGCCGGTGTTCCACACGGTGCGCTTCATCCGCTCCTGGACGCGGCGGTTCCAGGCCCCGACCGCCGAGGCCCGCGCGTCGAGTGCGACCCGTCCGCCCAGCACGTTCAACTGGCGCAGGTAGTCGGCCATGTAGTTCAGCTGGGACTCGATCATCAGGATCATCGAGGAGTTCCCGAGCCCGGTGTTGGGGCCGATGATCGTCATCCAGTTGGGGAAGCCGGCGGCGCTGGCACCGCGCAGCGCCTGCATGCCGTCCTTCCAGGAATCGGCGAGCGTGATGCCGTCCGCACCCACCACACGCTCGGCGATCGGCATGTCGGTGACGTGGAAGCCGGTGCCGAAGACGATCGCGTCGACCTCGGTCTCCGTACCGTCGGAGGCGACGAGCGTGGAGCCGCGCACCTCGGCCAGGCCGGAGGCGACCACGTCCACGTTGGGCTTCGCGAGCGCCGGGTAGTAGGCGCTGGAGAGCAGGATGCGCTTGCAGCCGATGCGGTACGAGGGGGTCAGCTTGGCCCGCAGCGCGGGGTCCTTGATGGCCCGCGCCATGTTGGCCTTGGCTATCTTCTCGACCATGCCCAGCTCGCCCGGGTGCTTGGTGAAGGCGCTGACCTGCAACTCCCGTATGCCCCACAGCAGTCCGCGGCGCGCGGTGCCGGTGATGGGCAGTGCGCGGTGCAGCCAGCGCTCGGCACCGCTGATCTTCCGGTCCATGCGCGGCATGACCCAGGGCGGGGTGCGCTGGAAGAGCGTCAGGCTGCCGACCTTCGGCTGGATCGCGGGCACGATCTGGATGGCGGAGGCGCCGGTGCCGATGACGGCGACGCGCTTGCCGGTCAGATCGGCGTCGTGGTCCCAGCGGGCCGAGTGGAAGACCTTGCCGGGGAAGTCGGCGAGACCGGGTATGTCCGGCGTCTTCGGGTCGGAGAGCGGACCGCTCGCGGAGACGACGACATCGGCGGTGAAGGAGGCCCCGTTCGCCGCCTCGATGGCCCAGTGCAGCTCTTCGCGGTCCCAGCGCATGACTGTCACTTCATGGCCCAGCCTGAGGTGCGGGCGCAGCCCGAAGGTGTCCGCCACATGCTCCAGGTAGGCGCGGATGTGCTCCTGCCCGGAGAAGGTGCGCGGCCACTCGGGGTTGGGTGCGAACGAGAACGAGTAGAGGTGGGACGGTACGTCGCAGGCGCAGCCCGGGTAGCTGTTGTCGCGCCAGGTGCCGCCGACGGATTCGGCCCGCTCCAGGACGACGAAGTCCGTGATGCCTTCGCGGCGCAGCCGGACCGCGGCCCCGAGGCCCCCGAATCCGGATCCGATCACCGCCACTCGTACGTGCTCGTGCTGGGCCATGCTGCCGCCTCCCGCGGTACGTCACACGACTCTGCCAGCAATCACTGGCATTGTTGGGAGAGTAGAGCAGCTCCGTACCGATGGGTAGGGGTACGGCAAGGGAAAGTTACCGGCGGTACAACATGCGGCCTCCCCGTGGCGGGGAGCGGATGGCGAGCGCCGTGGCAGGGCGTCGGGAGCCCGCCCCCTGCCACGGGGGAGGCCGGTAGGGTGCGAGGGTGGCTGACGGACGCGAGCACCGCGAATACCGCATGGAGGAGCTGGCCAAGAAGGCCGGCATCCCCGTGCGGACCGTGCGTTTCTACCGGGAGCGCGGACTGATCTCGCCGCCCCGCCGCGAGGGGCGCATCGCCTGGTACGACGACCACCACCTGGCCCGGCTGCGCACCATCACGGGCCTGCTGGAGCGCGGCCACACCCTCACCGGCATCGCCGATCTCGCCCGCACCTTCGAGAGCGGCCGCGATGTCGCCGAGGTGCTGGGCCTGGGCGAGCCGACCGAGGAGACGCCGGTACGCCTCACACCCGAGCAGCTCGCGGACTACTTCGAGGGCGAGACCACCGCGGAGAACCTGGCCGCCGCCCTCGACCTCGGCTATCTCGCCACCGACGGCGACGAGATCGTCCACATCAGCCGCCGCCTGCTGGAGGTCTCGTCCGAGCTGGTGCGGGAAGGGGTGCCGCTCGCCACGGTCCTCGCGGCCGGCCGCCGCGTCCGCGAGCACGCCGACGCGCTCGCCGAACTCTTCGTAGGCATCCTGGAGAACCACGGCGACGAGGCCGAACCGCCCCAACTCCGGCCGCTGGCCCGCGCGGTGATGGACGCGGAGCTCTCCATGGCCCTGGACCGGCGCCTGCGCCGCGAGAACACCGACGAGCCGCCGCGGAACCTCGAACCCTGACGGGCGGTCACACGAAGGCGGCTGCCGGGCCGGCGCTCTTGATCGCACGCCGGGACACTGCCCGGATCGAGCCGCCCGGCACTCCCCGCGTTCACACGCTCTACTGTTCGAAGACCACCGT
Source organism: Streptomyces sp. NPDC058240 (assembly GCF_042882135.1). NCBI lineage: Bacteria > Bacillati > Actinomycetota > Actinomycetes > Kitasatosporales > Streptomycetaceae > Streptomyces > Streptomyces sp. NPDC058240. The sequence continues at coordinate 209,225 of NZ_JBHVWT010000005.1, read as the reverse complement.
CACCGGCGCGTGGTCGCTCCACCGCTCGGCGTGCGTCGCGGCCCGCTCGACCCAGCCCTTCACCGCGCGCCCGGCCAGCCCCGGCGTCGCCACCTGGTAGTCGATCCGCCAGCCCGTGTCATTGTCGAAGGCCCGCCCGCGGTAGGACCACCACGAGTACGGCCCCTCCTCGTCGGGATGCAGCGCCCGTACGACATCGACGTACTCGGCCTCGTCGAAGACCCGGGTCAGCCACTCCCGCTCCTCGGGGAGGAAGCCGGAGTTCTTCTTGTTGCCCTTCCAGTTCTTCAGGTCGGCCTCCTGGTGGGCGATGTTCCAGTCACCGCAGACCACCACCTCGCGGCCGTCGGCCGCGGCCCGCTTCTTCAGGCCCTTCAGATACGGGAGGAACGCGGCCATGAACCGCTCCTTCTCGTCCTGCTTCTCGGTCCCGACCTCGCCGGAGGGCAGATACAGGCTCGCGACCGTGACACCCGGCAGGTCGATCTCGACGTAGCGCCCGCTCGCGTCGAACTCCTCGCTCCCGGCGTCCCCGAAGCCGCCGAACCCGATCTGCACGCGCTCGGGCGCCCGCCGCGAGTAGAGGGAGACCCCGGCCCGCCCCTTGGCGGCGGCCGGCGCGTGCACGGTGTGCCAGCCCTCCGGCTCACGCACCTCCTCGGGCAGCTGCTGCGGCTCGGCCCGCACCTCCTGGAGGCAGATCACATCGGCTTCGGTCCGGGCCAGCCACTCGACGAAGCCCTTCTTGGCGGCGGCACGGAGCCCGTTCACATTGACGGAGGTCACAGTCAGCATCCCGGCACGATACCGACATTCACGAACCGCATACACGTACCATCATCCGTATGAATATCCACCCTCGGCCCTTCGACCACCCCGACGCCGTCAAACTCAACGACCAGGTGCAGCTCGAATACGCCGAGCGGTACGGGGACGAGGGCGATGTCACACCGCTCGACCCCTCGATGTTCGAGCCGCCGAACGGTCTGTATCTGCTCGCCTACGACGCGCGCGACCGCCCCGTCGCCACCGGCGGCTGGCGCACCCAGGACCGGAACGACGAGGGCTACTCGGACGGCGACGCCGAGCTCAAGCGGATGTTCGTGATACCCGAGGGCCGCGGCAACGGACTGGCGCGCCGCATCCTGGCCGCGCTGGAGGCCGACGCGCGGGCGGCGGGCCGGGTCCGCATGGTGCTGGAGACCGGGGACAAGCAGCCCGAGGCCATCGCGCTGTACGCGTCCAGCGGTTACGCCCCGTGCGAGAAGTTCGGCCACTACCGCATGTACGAGAGCAGCCGCTGCTTCGCCAAGCCGCTGCGGTAGCGGTCCCGGGCCTGAGAGGCTGTCGGGTGACCTCGGACCGGGCGGCCTCTCAGGCGTCGGCCGCGTACTTCCAGAACTCCCGCATCAGCGTGGGCGGGGTCGGTCCGGCCATTTCCAGCTGGGTCAGCAGGATGGCGACCGCGCCGGTGGAGGGCGTGAGGTGTCCCGCCGTTCCCGTGCCGCCCACCCAGCCGTAGCGTCCCGGTACGTTCCAGGGCTCGATGGCCTCGACGTCGACCGAACCGCCGTAGCCCCAGCCCTGCCCCTCCAGGAACAACGTGCTGCGCTCGCGTCAGATGGTCGGTGGTCATCAGCCGCACCGACTCGGCCGACAGCAGCCGGCGCCCGCCGGGGCTCCCTTCCGGGTTCCCCTCCGCGAGCAGCATCCGGGCGAAGGCGTACCAGTCGTCGGCGGTCGAGACCAGCCCGCCGGTGCCGGACGGGAACGCGGGCACGCTGCTCCACTGCCCGTCCGGGGCATCGACCAGCTGGAGGCCGCCGCCCTCCGGGGCGGTGCGGTAGTAGCTGGTGAACCGGTCGGCCTTGCCGGTCGGCACGGCGAATCCGGTGTCGGCCATGCCCAGCGGCTCGAACAGCCGATCCGCCAGGAACTCGGGCAACGGCCGGTCCGAGACCCGGGCGATCAGCACGCCGAGGATGTCGGAGCAGGTGTTGTACAGCCATGCCTCGCCCGGCTGGTCGAGCAGCGGGATACGGGACAGCGTGGCCATCCACGCGTCCGGCTCCTCGATGGCCTGGGGCTGCAGCGATCCCTGCTTCAGCTCGCTGAACAGCAGCCCGACCGCGGGCAGCGAGAAGTCCGACGGGAAGCCGTACCCGGCCCGGAAGGTGAGCAGATCGGCCACGGTGATGACCTTCTCGGCGGGCACCACGTCGTCGACCGGGGAAGCGTGCGTACGGACCACCTTCGGTGCCGCCAGCTCCGGCAGCCACTGCCGCACCGGTTCGTCCAGTGCGATCCGGCCCTCCTCGACCAGCATCATGGTCGCCGCAGCGGTGACGGGCTTGGTCATCGAGGCGATGCGGAAGATCGAGTCCCTGGCCATCGCGGCCGTACCGCCCGCATCGGCGGAGCCGACCGCCGCCACCTCGACCCGGTCGCCACGGGCCACCAGGCCCACGGCTCCCGGCGCCGATCCGCCGCCGACGTGCTTCTCCAGGAGATCGCGCAGATTGCTCATCGGTCCACCTTCCCGCTCGTGTGCCCAGAAGCAGGACCGCCGCACCGCCCCGGACTCATCGGTCCCGGAGGCGTTCCCCCGACGGCTCAGCGCACCCGGGCGACGCCCACGTAGAAGCCGCTGCGCTCCCGCACCGGCGCGGGCTCCTCGCGGTACCACTCCGTGGCGAAGACCAGCCCCGGCTCGACCAGGTCCAGCCCGTCGAAGAAGGGCTCGACCTCGCTCCGGGTACGCATCCGCAGCGGGATCGCCCCCTTCCTGTACGCGGTCTCGGTCTCCTGCTTGAGCTCCGGGTGCTGGTCGGCCGTGCCGTGCGAGAGCACCAGGAAGCTGCCTGCGGGGAGTGCGTCGACGAGGGTGCGGGTGAGACCGTACGGGTCCTCGTCGTCCGGCAGGAAGTGCATGAGCGCGATGAGGGAGAGCGCGATGGGCCGGTCGAAGTCGAGCAGCTCACGGGCGTGTTCGAGGATCACCTCGGGCCGGCGCACATCCGCGTGGAGGTAGTCGGTGATGCCCTCCGGCCTGCTGATCAGCAGCGCCTCCGCGTGCCGCAGGACGATCGGGTCGTTGTCCGCGTAGACGACCCGGGCGGACGGTGTGATGCCCTGGACGACCTGGTGCAGATTGGGTTCCGTGGGGATGCCGGTGCCGATGTCGAGGAACTGGTCGACCCCGCTGCGGGCCAGCCAGGCGGAGGCCCGGTGCATGAAGGCCCGGTTCCGCGCCGCGTTGCCCCGCGCCTCCTCGGGCAGCTTCTCCGCCACCTGCTGGTCGACCGGGTAATTGTCCTTGCCGCCCAGCAGCCAGTCGTAGACGCGCGCGGGGTGGGGCTTGCTGGTGTCGATCTGGGGCCTGGGCATGCCGGCTTTCACAGGGACGCTCCTCCGTACGGAAAATCACGAGCAGCTGAGAACTCGGCCTGACGCGGGAACACCCCCGGCAGCACACACGGAACAGGCGAGCACCGCCAGCGTAGTTGGCCCCGCCGAAACCGCCCGACGGCCCCCGCCGTCACGGCTCCTCCCACGGCGGCGGCGCGGCCCTGCCCCCGTCGTCGGGCAGCATCACCAGGCGTACGGCCATCTGACGTGCGTCCGGCGGGTGTTCGCCGGGCGGGCTGGTGTACTTGTGCAGCAGCGCCTGGTACTCCTCGGCGAACGAGGCGACCTGCTCCTTCGTCATCCGCAGCCCGGCGCGGTAGATCTGGTTCCACCCCGCCGAGGCGTCGTAACCGGCGTACGCCTTCACGACCAGGTTCAGGTCATGGGTCATCTTGAGCGCGCCGAGCTTCACGGCGGCCTCGCGCTCGTCCTCGGTCATCTCCAGGCCGGGTGTCGTGAAGATGTTCGTCATGAGCGACTTCCACCAGCGCTCCCGCCCGGTGGAACGCTCCTCGATCTCCGCGATCAGATTCAGCTCGGCGAGCTTGCGCAGGTGGTAGCTGGTGGTGCCGGTGGACTCGCCGAGGGCCTTGGCGACGCTGGTGGAGTTCGCTTCGCCGTGTTCGCCGAGATAGCTCAGGATGTCGCGGCGCACCGGGTTGGACAGCGCCTTGTAGAAGGCCTTGAGGTCCGGGCCGGTGAGCACTCTCGTCTCGGGACGCTCGACCATGCCCGCCAGCATAGTGCAGAGGTTCTCTGCAATCGTTGCAGAGATTGTTTGCAGAATCTCTCTGCAATGATTACGTTGGCCCGGGAGGCGCCACCGGGCGCCGGGATTCGGGGGTATCCATGTCTGATTCGCTTGACGCCCGGACGCGGGACGAGATCGACGACCAGGTGGCGGAGGCCTTCGACGCCTACCTGTCCGACCGTCTGGCCGAGCGGGGCCCGCTGCGCGCGGCCCTCACCACGGGGCGCGGCGCCCGGGTCGTGCTGGGCACGGTCGCCCTCGGCGCCCTCGCAACGGCGCTCACGCCGGGCGGCATTGCCGCCATCTGCTGGATCTGGGGCGCGATCACGGTGATCGACGTCGCCTGGCTGTGGGCGGCCCACCGCCGCTGACGATCCGTGAGCCGATTCGCCGCACATCCTTCGCGGCACGGCCCTTCACGGAAAGCGGGCCTCAAACGACAAGATCCCGCCCGATCTTTCGATCGGACGGGATCTCGTGTGTGCGGTGGACCTGTGGGGATTTGAACCCCAGACCCCCTCGATGCGAACGAGGTGCGCTACCAGACTGCGCCACAGGCCCTTGCAACGAGTGAAACTCTAGCACCCCGAACGGGGTGCTCGGAAATCCGGTCCGTGCTGGTCAGCCGAGGCGGGGACGCAGCGGGGCCCGGGACGGCTCACTCGTTGGCGGCTCGGGGGCGTTCCCCGTCCTCGTACTGGTCGAAGAGCGGCGTCCGGCCCCGGTCGCGGGCGCGGCGGGACTGGTTGGTGCGCTGACGCGGCGCCGGGTCGACCGGGGGTGCCACGGGATGCGAGGTGCCCGTCTGGGTCGGCTCGGCGGCGCTGGAGCGGGCCGCGCTCCACGTCTCCGGGTTGCCGACCTCGACGCCGCCCGTGGCGCGCGGGGCGACCGGGGCGGTGACGTAGGTCGGCAGCGGGACCGGGACCGGCTCCCAGCTGTCGCCCTGGCCCCGGCCGCGTTCGCGCTGCTGGTCGACCCATTCCGCGTGGTCCGTCTGCTCGACCAGGGCGCGGCGGCCGGCCTCCTGCGGGGAGACCGCGGGCGCGGGCTCCGGCTCGGGGCGGCGCGCTTCGGGCTCCTCGTCGGGCTCGGCGGGGGCCGCCGCGGCCGGCTGGTGCCTGCGGGGACGGTTCTCGCGCAGATGCTGCGCCGCCACCTCGGCCCGGCGCCGGTCCATGGTGAAGGCGAACCGGCGCCGCTCCTGGGTCCGCAGATGCACGATGTACGTGCTCAGCAGCACGGCCGGAACCGCGGGTGCCCAGAGGAAGTGGAGGCCGCCGACCGCCGCGACGACCGCGCCGAGGGTGAAGGCCAGGAAGAGGACGACGGTGGTGCGCCGACGGCGCGCGAGGACCTGGAGGCGCTGGGCGCGCCGGACGCGCTCGGCGTCCGTTCCGCCCGGACGCGGGCGTGCGCGCCGCGCGGAGGACGGTGCCTGTGCCCGTGCCGGCTCGGGACGCTCCCCGGCCGTGCGCTCGGGCCCGCGCGCCGGGTCGTACACCCGGGCTTCGGTATGCGCGTCGGGCGCGGCGAAGGCCCGGACGTCCACGGAGTCCATTCGGTCCGTGGCGACGTCCGGGTCGGCGTCGGGCTCCGCCTCCTCGGCAGTGCGCTCCCGCAGGTCCTTGGCGTACCGGCGCTCCATCGCCGCCCGTCCGGACAGCAGCCGGATGGCGGTGCTGAAGCGTTCCGTCGGACGGGCTTCGTTGAGCTCGTCCTGCCTGCGGAGCCACATCGGCACCAGGTAGGCGGCCCAGGCCCCGACGATGACTGCGTAGATGAGGCCGCTGCTGCTCACGTCTCACACCGTAGAGGGGTTTGCGCGGGGGCATCCGCCAATTGGCCCGGTGTGTCGCACGATCCGGCTGATATCACGGACTTTTTTTGTGATTGTTGAGATCAGCCATGGGTGTTTGTGCGTTCGCCACCGGTCAACCGCCGATAAATATCGAACACTTATTTTATTTCCCGTGGCGTTCCTGGTCGTGCCCGGTGCCAGCGCCGGAGCAGTCCGTCGGGTACTTCCTCCGCGGTGAGCGCGTAGATCAGATGGTCCCGCCAGGCACCGTCGATGTGGAGATAGCGCGGGCGCAGGCCTTCCTCGCGGAATCCCAGTTTCTCCACGACTCTTCTGCTGGGCCCGTTCTCCGGCCGAATGCACACCTCGATGCGGTGCAGCCCGACCGTGCGGAAGCAGTGGTCGACGGCGAGGGCGACCGCGGTCGGCATCACACCGCGACCGGCCACCTCCTGGTCGACCCAGTAGCCGACATGGCCCGAGCACATCGAGCCCCAGGTGATCCCGGCGACCGTCAGCTGACCGACCAGCCGGCCCTCGTACTCGATGGCGAAGGGCAGCATCCGGCCCGCGTTGGCCTCGGCGCGCAGATGACGGACCATCTGACGGTACGTGGGGCGCTGGGCCACCGGTCCGCCCGGGGCGGGCGGCGGCACGGTCGCCTCCCAGGGGCGCAGCCAGTCACGGTTGCGCCGGTTGACCTCGCGCCACATGCGCTGGTCGCGCAGCTTGATCGGACGGAGCACGATCTCGCCGTCGCTGAGGACCACCGGCCAGGTCGAGACGTTCAGCTCGGGCTCCCCGGTCGGGGGTGATCGCCGCCGCGCAACTGGTCGACGGCGTGCACCAGGAGACGGGCGAGGACGGCGAGGCCGTCGCGCACCCCGCCGGTGGAGCCCGGCAGGTTCACGATGAGCGTGCGGCCCGCGACGCCCGCGAGGCCCCTGGAGAGCGCGGCGGTGGGGACTTTGTCGCGGCCCTCGGCGCGGATCGCCTCGGGGATGCCGGGGATCTCGTGGTCGAGGACGCGGCGGGTGGCCTCGGGTGTGCGGTCGGTGGGCGAGATGCCCGTACCGCCGGTCGTGACGATGACGTCGTACCCGGCGTCCGCTCCGGCGCGCAGGGCCTGTTCGACCGGGTCGCCGTCGGGCACGACCTGCGGTCCGTCGACGGCGAAGCCGAGGTCCTTGAGCGCCTCGGAGATCAGGGGGCCGCCCTTGTCGGCGTAGACGCCGGCCGAGGCGCGGTTGGAGGCGGTGACCACCAGGGCGCGGTAGGGGGACGGGGCCGGTGACGCCCCGGGCGCCGTCACGCGTCCGCTCCGTCCGCCTCGTTGCGCCGGTAGTCGCCGGACTTGCCGCCCGACTTCGACTCGACCCGTACGTCCGTGATGACCGCCGCCTTGTCGACCGCCTTGATCATGTCGATCACGGTCAGCGCGGCGACGGAGACGGCGGTCAGGGCCTCCATCTCGACGCCGGTGCGGTCCGTGGTCTTCACGGTGGCCGTGATCTCCACCGCGTCGTCGGCGACGCCCAGGTCGACCTCGACGCCGGAGACGGCCAGCGGGTGGCAGAGCGGGATCAGGTCGGGGGTGCGCTTGGCGCCCATGATCCCGGCGATACGGGCGGTGGCCAGTGCGTCGCCCTTGGGGACTCCTTCGCCGCGGAGCAGCTCGACGACGCGCGGCGAGACGAGGACCCGGCCACTGGCACGGGCCACCCGCGCGGTGACGTCCTTCTCCGAGACGTCGACCATGCGGGCCGCGCCCGCCTCGTCGATGTGCGTCAGCCTGTTCTGCGTACTCAACTAACTCCGCCTCGCGGTAGGGCGCCGGTTGCCCTCTCGGCCCGCACCGGGGTGCGGGCCGGGGGCCCGGGGGTGTCCCCGGGAAGGCACAGCGGCAGACACCGTACCGCCACCGCCCGGCGATCAGCGGAGCAGGACCACCTCGGTGTCCGTGCCGGGCTCGGCGGAGGTGACGTCCTCGGGCAGCACGATGAGCGCGTCCGCCTGCGCGAGTGCGGCGATCAGATGCGACCCGGAACCGCCGACGGGGGTGACCGTGCCGGCCTCCGCGTCGTACGTACCGCGCAGGAACTGGCGCCTGCCGGACGGCGAGGAGAGTGCCTTGTCCGTCTTCAGCACGGCCCGGATGGTGGGGCGGTTCACGTCCGGCAGACCCATCAGGGCGCGGATCGCGGGCCGTACGAACAGCTCGAAGGAGATGTACGACGAGACGGGGTTGCCCGGCAGCGCCAGCAGCGGTGTGTGGTCGGGGCCGATCGAGCCGAAGCCCTGCGGCTTGCCCGGCTGCATGGCGAGCTTGCGGAAGTCGATGCCGCTGCCCGGTTCGTCCTCGTCGCCCACCGAGGACAGGGCTTCCTTGACGACGTCGTACGCGCCGACGCTGACGCCTCCGGTGGTGACGACGATGTCGGCGCGGATCAGCTGGTCCTCGATGGTGGCGCGGAGCGTATCGGCGTCGTCGGTGACGGCGCCGACCCGGTAGGCGATCGCTCCGGCGTCCTTGGCCGCGGCCGTGAGCGCGAAGCTGTTCGAGTCGTAGATCCGGCCGCCGGTCAGTTCCTCGCCGGGCTGGACCAGTTCGCTTCCGGTGGAGATGACGACGACGCGCGGCCGGGGCCGCACCTTCACCGTCGACCGGCCGATCGCGGCGAGCAGGCCGATCTGCGGCGGGCCGACGACCGATCCGGCGCTCAGCGCCAGATCGCCCGGCCTGACGTCGCTGCCGCGGGCCCTGACATGGGCGCGGGCCTCGACGGGGCGGTGCACCCGGACCTCGCCGCCCGCGGCCTCCGGGGCGTCCCGGTGGGAGCGCATGGTGTCGGCGGGGCCGCCGCCCGTGCCGCCGTCGGTCCACTCGACCGGGACCACGGCCTCGGCACCGGCCGGCAGCGGGGCGCCGGTCATGATGCGGGCGGCCTCACCGGGGCCGACGGCCCGGTCGCCGGGCAGACCGTCATCGCCCGCCGCGACGTCACCGATGACGGTGAGCACCGCGGGGAACTCCTCGTCGGCGCCCTCGACATCGGCGACGCGGACCGCGTACCCGTCCATCGAGCTGTTGTCGAAGGGCGGCAGCGCGATCTCCACCATGACGTCCTCGACGAGGACGCAGCCCTGGGCATCGTGCAGTTGCAGCTCGATGGGTTCGAGCGGGCGCACCGCTTCGAGAATGTCTGCCAGGTGCTCGTCCACCGACCACATCGTGCTGCTCAAAGTGCTACATCTCCTCGGTGACGTAACTGCGGAGCCAGGTCTTGAAGTCCGGTCCCAGGTCTTCACGTTCGCACGCGAGTCTGACAATGGCACGGAGGTAATCGCTCCGGTCACCGGTGTCATAGCGGCGGCCCTTGAAGACGACACCGTGCACGGGGCCGCCGGCCTTCTCGTCCTCGGCAAGGAGCTGGAGCGCGTCGGTGAGCTGGATCTCGCCGCCGCGGCCCGGCTCGGTCCTGCGCAGTATCTCGAAGACGGCGGGGTCCAGGACATAGCGGCCGATGATGGCGAGGTTGCTGGGCGCCTCGGCGGGGTCGGGCTTCTCGACGAGGCCGGTGATGCGCACCACATCGCCTTCGGCGGTGGGCTCGACGGCCGCGCAGCCGTACTGGTGGATCTGCTCCGGCGCGACCTCCATCAGCGCGATGACGCTGCCGCCCTCGCGCTCCTGGATCTCGACCATGCGGGCCAGCAGCGGGTCGCGCGGGTCGATCAGGTCGTCGCCGAGAAGGACCGCGAACGGCTGGTCACCGACGTGCGGTGCGGCGCACAGCACGGCGTGGCCGAGGCCGCGCGGGTCGCCCTGCCGGACGTAGTGCATGGTGGCCAGGTCGCTCGACTCCTGGACCTTCTTGAGCCGCTCGGCGTCTCCCTTCCGGGTGAGCGCGGACTCCAGCTCGTAATTGCGGTCGAAGTGGTCCTCGAGCGGACGCTTGTTGCGGCCGGTGATCATCAGCACGTCGGAGAGACCGGCGGCCACCGCCTCCTCGACGACGTACTGGATCGCGGGCTTGTCGACCACAGGCAGCATCTCCTTGGGAGTGGCTTTGGTGGCCGGCAGGAAGCGGGTACCGAGCCCCGCGGCCGGAATGACAGCCTTGCTGATCCTGGGGTGCGACTGAGTCATGCGCAGAACCATAACTGGTGCGTATGTGAGGAAGATGAGGGTCCGGTTAACTTTGTACGCCTATATGCACATGCGAGAGATCCAGGGGTGCCCGTTGAGCACAGAGATGTCCCGAAAGGCGCAGCTCCGACGTGAACTGCTGGCCGCACGGCGTCTTCTGACCGAGGAAGACGTGGAGAACGCCGCGATGGTTCTGTCCCGGGGCGCACTGGATCTCGCGGAGTTGTCCGGGGCCCGTACCGTCGCCGCCTACGTCTCGGTGGGCAGCGAGCCGGGTACCCGCGCCCTGCTGGACGCGCTGCGCGCCCGTGATGTGCGGGTGCTGCTGCCGGTTCTCCTCGCGGACAACGATCTGGACTGGGCACCGTACGAAGGAGCCGACCGTCTCGTCGGAGCCGGCCGCGGACTGCTGGAGCCGGACGGCGCGCGGCTCGGCCCCGAAGCGGTCCTGGAGGCGGACGCGGTCCTGCTGCCGGGCCTCGCGGTGGACGGGCGCGGGATGCGGCTCGGGCGCGGCGGCGGCAGCTACGACCGGGTGCTGGCCAGGCTCGCCGCGGCCGGGGCGCATCCGGCGCTGATCGTCCTGCTGTACGACAACGAGGTGGTCGCGCGGGTCCCGGAGGAACCGCACGACCACCCCGTGGACGTGGTGGTGACACCGGCCACGACCCGCCGGACGGGCCGTCAGGGCCGCTAGGGCTTGAGGGTCAGGGTGTCGGTCGTCGTCTTGGAGACGGCGTTCGTGCCGTAGGACCAGTCGAGCAGTTCACCGTTGACCCACTTGTCGGTCTGATCGGTGTAGTGCGCGCTGAACGCGTGCCCGGAGGCGCCGGTGAGGTTGATCCAGCGGGACTTGTCCCAGTCCCCCACATTGACCACCATCCGCATCGACGGGACCCAGACGACCTCGTAGCCGCCCGCCGCGTTCCAGCCGGTGGCGTTCACCGCGGCCTCGCCGCCGCCGAGGTTCCACGGGCCGCGGTTGAGGGCCCGCTGGAGCAGGCCGGGGCCCTCGGTGCCGAGGGTCTGGTTCTTCAGGGTCAGCTGGTGCAGCCGGCCCCAGCTCCAGGTGGTGATGTCCTTGCCGAGCTTGGCGGTCAGCTCCCAGCGGGCGTCCTCCATGGCGCGGGCGAAGAGCTGGTCACGGTTCTCGGTCGGCTCGTTCCGGCCGCTCCTCGGCGCCTTCCACCAGTCGCTGTTCTGGTCGTCCATCAGGTCGGCGACCACCTGGTACCAGCGGTCACCGCCGTCGGGCTGGGCGGAGTCCGCGTCGCGCCGGCCGCACTCGCGCACCAGCCTGTCCTGCTCGTCGACCGGGCCCGAACCGCCGGCCCGGGGCACGTTGAGGCACTCGCCCTCGACCCGCAGCTCCTTGGGCAGCTTGTTGCCGAAGGCCAGCTTGAGGATGTTGCGCCAGACCGCGTTGAAGTACGCGGCCGCGGCCGAGTCGGACTCCTGGGTGTAGTCCCAGCCCTCCAGGAGCTTCTGTGCCTCGCGAACGCTCTTGTCCGAGACATTGATCTTCATCAGCTCGGGCACCAGCAGCGCGGCGATCTCGCTGGTGTTGTCCATCTGCATCTTCTGCATGTCTTCGGTCGAGATCTTCCCGCCGCCCTTGATCTTCGACTGGATCAGGTCGTCGATCCGCTGGCTGCGGGTGCCGTAGCCCCAGTCCTTGGTCAGCAGGTGGGGGTACTTCTTCTCGTCGATCACGGCCTGGTTGGCGGTGACGATGTAGCCGCGCTTCGGGTCGTACTCGTAGGGCAGCTCGTCGAACGGGACCGGGTCCTTCTTCCAGCCGTAATCCGAGGACCAGCCGGGGCTGGGCATCGTGCCGTCGCCCTTGAGGCGCACCGGGATCGTGCCGGGTGCCTGGTAGCCGATGTGGCCCTTGGTGTCGGCGTAGATGAGGTTCTGCGAGGGGACCTCGAAGTGCTCGGCCGCCGCCCGGAAGGTGGTGAAGTCCTTGGCCCGGTTGAGCTCGAAGACCGCGTCCATGGACTTGCCGGGTTCCAGTGCGGTCCACTTCAGGGCGACCGCGTAGCCGTCGGACCGGTCCGGCGCCGCGTTGGTGACGGGGGCCTTCTGGCCGACCTTCTCCATTTCGCTGCTGCGGTCGGAGACCAGCGGGCCGTTGTTCGTCTCGCGGACGGTGATCTTCCGGTCCTTGCCGCCGGCGACCTTGATGGTCTCGTCGCGGGTGGTGAAGGGCTTGACCTTGCCGTCGTACAGGTAGCCGTCGCCGGAGACCTTCTCCAGGAAGAGGTCGGTGACGTCCGCGCCGAGGTTGGTGAAGCCCCAGGCGATGTCCTGGTTGTGACCGATTATCACGCCGGGCATGCCGGAGAAGGTGTAGCCCGCGGTGTCGTACTGGCACTTCGCCGTGATCTCGCGGCAGTGCAGGCCCATCTGGTACCAGAGCGAGGGCAGCTGCGGCGCCAGGTGCGGGTCGTTGGCGAGCAGCGGCTTGCCGGTCGTCGTGTAGTCGCCGGAGACCACCCAGGAGTTGGACCCGATGCCGTTGCCGTTCGGGCCGAGCAGCGCCGGGATCTGGTCGAGGGTGTCGGAGAGCGAGGAGAGCTGGGTGTTCAGGCCCTCGGTGGCGCCCTGCATGGTGTTCGAGCCGATGGAGTCGGACGGGGTCGCGTCCGGGTCGAACTTGCCGGTGACCGAGGAGATCGCCCCCTGGTCGACGATCGGCCGGTGCTTCTCGTACGGGTACGCCGGGTAGAGGTCCTCGATCTGCTTCGCGTCGAGCCTGCTGGTCATCAGCGAGCGGTCGATCTCGTCCTGCATGTTGCCGCGCAGGTCCCAGGCCATGGCCTTGAGCCAGGCGACCGAGTCGACCGGGGTCCACTCGGTCGGCTTGTAGTCGTTGGTGAAGCCGAGGGCCGCGTACTCGACGGAGATGTCCTTGCCGTCGCGCCCCTTGAGGTAGGCGTTGACGCCGTCCGCGTACGCCTGGAGGTTCTTCTTGGTGTCCTCGGACAGGACGTTGTCGTACTCCTCCTGCGCGACCTTGCGCCAGCCCAGCGTGCGCAGGAAGGAGTCCGTCTCGACCTGGCCGGAGCCGAACATCTCGGAGAGCCGGCCGGCCGTCATGTGACGGCGGACGTCCATCTCCCAGAAGCGGTCCTGCGCCTGGACGAAGCCCTGGGCACGGAAGAGGTCGGCGTCGGAGTCGGCGTACAGCTGCGGGATCCCGTAGCTGTCGCGCTTGACGTCGACGCTGCCGTCGAGGCCGTCGAGCTTCGTCGACCCGGTTGTCTGCGGGTACGAGGCCCGCACGGTGGATACGGACCAGAACGCCCCGTAACCGATACCCGCGACAAGCGCCAGCACCAGAACGATCACGATCAGGCGGGCACGTCGCCCCTTCTTCCTGCCGGTCTTCGCACCGGCGGAACCGGTGGAGGCGGAAGAGACGGTGGTATTGGCGGGCATCGCTGTCCTTCGAGGGGCAGGTGGTCCTGGGAGTGCAGGAGCAACCATAGGCGCAGCGCCGGTGCGGCTCTGACGCGGTATCGGGATGGTTCGAATTGCATAGCGGTCGTACGAACGCTCGAACGCGTCAAGAAAACGTTAAAGATTAGGTAAGGTAACGAAGTACCGGCCGCCAACGGCCGATGCCGAAGGTCGATCGACTCGGCAGGCGTACGCAGGGAAGGAACGGCCACTGTCTGTCCACACGCTCAACGAACTCCTGCTCGTCTGCTCGCTCGTTCTGCTCGTCGCGGTGGCGGCGGTGCGCATCTCGTCCCGCAGCGGGCTCCCCAGCCTGCTCCTGTACCTCGGCATCGGGATCGCCATAGGGCAGGACGGCATCTTCGACGTCAAGTTCGACAATGCGGAACTGACCCAGGTCATCGGCTACGCCGCACTCGTCGTGATCCTCGCCGAGGGTGGCCTGGGCACGAAGTGGAAAGAGATCAAACCGGCGCTGCCCGCCGCGGTGATGCTCTCGCTGGTCGGCGTCGCGGTGAGCGTGGGCGTCACGGCGGCCGGGGCGCACTACCTGGTCGGCCTGGACTGGCGGCAGTCGCTGATCATCGGCGCGGTCGTCTCGTCGACGGACGCCGCAGCGGTCTTCTCCGTACTGCGCAAGGTGCCGCTGCCCGCCCGGGTCACCGGTGTGCTGGAGGCCGAGTCCGGCTTCAACGACGCCCCCGTGGTGATCCTGGTGGTCGCCTTCTCGACCAGGGGGCCGGTGGACAGCTGGTACGTCCTGGTCGGCGAGATAGCCCTGGAGCTCGCCATCGGCGCGGCCGTGGGTATCGCCGTCGGCTGGCTCGGCTCGTTCGGACTGCGTCATGTGGCGCTGCCCGCCTCCGGCCTCTACCCGATCGCCGTGATGGCGATCGCGGTGTCCGCGTACGCGGCGGGCGCACTGGCCCACGGCAGTGGCTTCCTCGCCGTCTATCTGGCCGCGATGATCCTCGGCAACGCCAAGCTGCCGCACTGGCCGGCCACCCGCGGCTTCGCCGACGGACTCGGCTGGCTGGCCCAGATCGGCATGTTCGTGCTGCTCGGGCTCCTGGTCACACCGCACGATCTGTACGACGACTTCTGGCCCGCGGTCATCGTGGGACTGGTGCTGACCGTGGTGGCGCGTCCGCTGGAGGTCTTCATCTCGCTGGCGCCGTTCCGGCTGCCCTGGCAGGAGAAGGCGCTCATGTCCTGGGCGGGGCTGCGCGGCGCCGTACCCATCATCCTGGCGACCATCCCGATGGTCGCCGGGGTCGAGGGCTCCACCCGCGTCTTCAACATCGTCTTCGTCCTCGTCGTCGTCTACACCCTCATCCAGGGACCGACCCTGCCCTGGCTGGCGAAGGCCCTGAAGATCTCCGACGATCCGGCCGAGGCCGCCGACCTGGGCATCGAGTCGGCGCCGCTGGAGCGGCTGCGCGGCCATCTGCTGTCGGTGGCGATCCCCGGCCCGTCGAAGATGCACGGCGTGGAGGTCGGGGAGCTGCGGCTGCCCGCCGGGGCCGCCGTCACCCTCGTCGTGCGGGACGGCAAGAGCTTCGTACCGGCGCCCTCGACCGTGCTGCGGCGGGGCGACGAGCTGCTGGTGGTCGCCACCGACCCGGTGCGCGACGCCGCGGAGGAACGGCTGCGCGCGGTCGGCGAGGGCGGCAAGCTCGCGGGCTGGCTGGGGGCCGGCGGCAGAGGTGGCGGCGGCGAGAGCCCCGGGTCCCACGCGGGACACGATGTGGTCCACGACATGACACACGCGCTGAAATCCGTGAAGCGGCGGGGGA
This sequence comes from Streptomyces sp. NPDC058240, assembly GCF_042882135.1. Lineage (NCBI taxonomy): Bacteria > Bacillati > Actinomycetota > Actinomycetes > Kitasatosporales > Streptomycetaceae > Streptomyces > Streptomyces sp. NPDC058240. The sequence continues at coordinate 193,854 of NZ_JBHVWT010000005.1, read as the reverse complement.
AGTCGGGCGGACCGAAGGCGCACCACTGAGGTGCACGCATTGCGCGTGCACCCGGTGGGGCGCTTCCGATCCGAGGTGTCGGTGGAGTCCTTGCGCTCAATCACAGGTGCGCAAGGACCTCTGCCTGTATCATGAAGGGAACCCGATCGACCCCTGTGACGGGGCCGGTCGACCCGAACGACCAACCCGATCGACCAACCCGAACGACCAACTCTGCCTGACGCAGAGCTGGCGCGACCGTATGGCGGTCGTGGCGTCCTCCGCCTCTGCTGAGCGCCCGGCATCTACCGCAGTCCCGCGCGAAGAGGACAGCTCTCGGCAGCACCCGCAGGAACGAGCCCGCACCATCCGTGCCGGGCGCCCCGCGGGAGCCCGGCCACCAGGCGGCAGAAAGGCATGGACCGTGGCGTCCACGGTCACCGACCGCCCCGGATACGGGCAGTTGCTGCGCACCCCGGGTGCGTGGACATTTCTCCTGCCGGGCTTCGCCGCACGGCAGCCCTTCGCGATGCTGACCATCGGCATCGTGCTCCTGGTCCAACACACCACCGGCTCGTACGGCAGCGCGGGCGCCGTCGCCGCCGTGACCGGTGTCTCCATGGCCCTGTTCGCACCGCAGACCGGCAAGCTCGCCGACCGTTTCGGCCAGCGCGCCGTGCTGCTGCCGGGCGTCCTGGTGCACACGGCGTCCGTGTCGGTGCTGACGGCGCTCGCGCTGGCGGACGCGCCCCTGTGGGCGCTGTTCGTGGCGGCCGTGCCGACGGGTGCCTCCGTCCCGCAGGTCGGGCCGATGGTGCGGGCCCGCTGGGCGGCCGTGCTCGGCGCGGCACCGGGCCGCGAGGCCTCGCCGCTGTTGTCCACCGCGGCCGCCTTCGAATCGGTGACGGACGAGTTCACCTTCGTCATCGGCCCGGTGCTCGCCACCGCGCTGTGCACGGGGGTGCACCCGGCGGCCGGTCTGATCACGGAGGCCACGCTGACCCTGGCCGGCGGGCTGCTCTTCGCCGCGCAGCGCCGCACCCAGCCGGCGGTGCGCAACGCCGCGTCCGGCACCTCCCAGCGGCACGCCTCCGCCCTGTCCGTACCGGGTGTACGGGTGCTCGCGGTGGCCTTCCTCGGGATCGGCGCGGTCTTCGGCGGCATGCAGGTCTCGCTGACCGCCTTCGCCGAGGAGATCGGCCGCCCGGGGGCCAACGGTCTGCTGTACGGCGTCTTCGCGGCCGGCAACATGCTCGCCGGGATCGCCTGCGGTGCCATCGCCTGGAAGAGCGGGCCGCGACGGCGGCTGATCGTCGGGTACGTGGCACTGACCCTGACCGCGTCCGGACTGTGGGCGGTGCACTCGGTGCCCCTGCTGGCCGGGCTCGGACTCCTGGTCGGGCTCTCCATCGCTCCGGCCCTGATCAGCGGCTACACGCTGGTCGACGCTCTGGTGCCGGGGACCGCCCGGACCGAGGCGTTCACCTGGCTGACGGGCTCGGTCGCGCTCGGCCAGGCGGCGGCGGTGACGGTCGCCGGGCGGCTCGCGGACGCCCACGGAGCCAGCACCGGATTCGTGGTGCCGTTGGTGGGGACCGTACTGGCCCTGATCACCCTGGTGGGACTGCGTTCGAGGCTCGCGCCCGCCGCCTCGGGACGGACCGTGGCACGTGGTGTCGGTCACCGGAAGCCGGTCACGGTGGACTGATGCTGCGGAATACGTCAGTATGGAGCGTCGTTAGCACTCATTGAGTCAGAGTGCCAGGAGGAGCAAGTGCCGACCTATCAGTACCAGTGCACCGAATGTGGCGAGGGCCTCGAGGCGGTGCAGAAGTTCACCGATGACGCCCTCACCGTGTGCCCGAGCTGCGAAGGACGCCTGAAGAAGGTGTTCTCGGCGGTCGGTATCGTCTTCAAGGGTTCCGGTTTCTACCGGAACGACAGCCGCGGCTCCTCGTCGAGCAGCACGTCGGCTTCGTCCTCGGCAAAGGCGTCCGGTTCCGCTTCGTCGTCCGACTCCTCGTCGTCCTCGACGTCGACGGGATCCGACTCGAAGTCGTCCGCCTCTTCATCGGCGGCGTCGTCGTCCTCCTCGTCCTCGACGAGCGGCACGTCGGCCGCCTGAGCCGGACCGCACGTCCACAGCGCACTTCCGCACCGCACTTCCACCGGGAGCCCCGCCGATCCGTTCGGCGGGGCTCCCGGTGTTTTCCGGCGCCGCTACTGTGATCGCATGGCGAACGCAGAGATCGGTGTCATCGGCGGCTCGGGCTTGTACTCCTTCCTGGAGGACGTCACGGAAGTGCGTGTGGACACCCCGTACGGTCAGCCGAGCGACTCCCTCTTCCTCGGTGAGGTCGGCGGTCGCCGGGTCGCCTTCCTCCCCCGCCACGGACGCGGCCACCATCTGCCGCCGCACCGCATCAACTACCGGGCCAACCTGTGGGCGCTGCGTTCCGTCGGCGTACGTCAGGTACTCGGCCCGTGCGCGGTGGGCGGCCTGCGCCCGGAGTACGGGCCGGGCACCCTGCTCGTGCCCGACCAGCTGGTGGACCGCACCAAGGCCCGGACACAGACGTACTACGACGGGGAGATCCGGGCCGACGGCGCGGAGCCGAACGTCCTGCATCTGGGCTTCGCCGATCCGTACTGCCCCGAGGGACGCAGGGCAGCGCTGACGTCGGCGCGGGCGAGGAACTGGGAGCCGGTGGACGGCGGGACGCTGGTCGTCGTCGAGGGACCGCGCTTCTCGACCCGGGCCGAATCGCGCTGGCATGCGGCGATGGGCTGGTCGGTGGTCGGGATGACCGGTCACCCGGAGGCCGTCCTCGCCCGTGAACTGGGCCTCTGCTACACGACGATGACCCTGGTGACGGACCTGGACGCGGGCGCGGAGGCCGGCGAGGGCGTCTCGCACGGGGAGGTGCTGAAGGTGTTCGCGGCCAATGTGGACCGACTGCGCGCGGTGCTCTTCGACGTGGTGTCCGCGCTGCCCGCGGAGGCGGACCGGGACTGTCCGTGCTCGCACGCGCTGGACGGCCTCAAGACGGGGATCGAGCTGCCTTAGCGGGTGAGCGGGGGCGGTCGTGGGGCAGCGGGGCGGGTGACGGAGTTTTCCACAACGCCGGGGCTGTCCACAGGCCTCGGCGGGAATCTCGCGGACGGTGGATCGTGAGGGGTGTTCGTCCGAAACTCCTCATGGCAGGTGGTGTCGACCGTGTTCCCGTCGTCCGTGTCGTTCACGTCGTCCGTTTCTTCCGCGCCGCGCGCGTCGTCCGTATCGCCCTCGCCGACCTCGGCGTCCTCGGCGTTGCCGTCTCCGTCTCCGGCGCCCCCGCCCTGTGGGGTGCCCGTGTTCGAGCCCTTGCGAGTGCGCGGGGGCGGTGGGTGCCGGCTGCGGCGGGCGTTGTGGCGGCAGCGCCGGGCCCTGGCCGCCGGGCTGGCCCTGACGGCCGCCGCGCTCGCCGCCACGGGGCTGGGCGGTGGCGGCGCGGGCACGGGCGGTGAGGCCGCGTACGGGGCAGGGGCCGGAGGTGGGGCCGGTGCGGCGCCATCGCAGGCCCGGCGACCGGCCCGGTTGGTGTCGGCGCCGGTCCGGATCGCGGATGCGGGGGCCGTTCGTTTATTGCGGCCGGGTGACCACGTCGACGTGATCGCCGCCGGGGAAGCCGGCGCCGGAACCGGTACTGGAACCGGTGCCGGTGCCCGGGTGCTGGCGAAGGGCGCGCGGGTGGCGGAGGTGCCGCAGGCCCCGGCGGAAGGTTCCGCGGAGGACGGTGCGCTGATCGTGCTGTCCGTCCCCCGGGACACGGCCACCACACTGGCCGGCGCGGGCATCTCGTCCCAACTGGCGGTGGCCCTGTGTTGATTCGCACTGATGGACGGTCAAGTCGCCTGACCGACGGTCGCCGTCGTCTACTTCCTGATGGTCCTGCCCATGGCCAAGTACCTCGCCAAGCGGGCGGAGATGCAGGCCGCGAAGGAAGGGGTGCAGGAGACGCTGGAGGTGAGCGAGCTGGAGGTGCTGAAGGAGATCCGCGACGCCCTCGTCTCGCAGCGCTGCGGCCCGGCGGGCGAGGCCCCCGGCCAGGACCCCGGCCAGGGTCACGACCAGTAGCTCCACCAACCCCACGCACAGCAGAAGAACCGGCAGCACCACCGCCGGACCACCACGGAGCGGGGAATCAGATGTGGTGGGGCGGCTTCTCGTCGAGGAAGCGCGCCAGATCGGCGGCGCTGCCACCGGCCGGGGCCCGCTCGCCCCACCCTCGGTCCGTATCGTCCGAGGACTGCTGGTCCAGCGGATCGTCGAAGATCAGAGCCGGTTTCGGCTTCGGCCGCTCCGGATCGGAGGGCTTCGAATCGCGCGGGCCGGGGGCGGGGGCGGTGCTCATACGTTCAAGGGTACGGCGGCGGTCAGCGATCCTTCGGATCGATCAGCCACAGCCCGAGGACGACAAGGAACGACAGACAGAGGAAACCGGCCCCCCGCCAGGCCGTGCCGGTGTTGCCCTCCGTCCATGCGTCGATGGTGACGGTCAGACCCCAGAGCTGTCCGACGACCACCGTCATGGCGAGGGCCGGCCGGGCCGTCAGCTTCGAGGACCGCTCGGGCTCCTGGTCGGTGCCCGCCCCCGGACCGGGGCCGTGGTCGCGCGGGCGGTGACGGAGCGGGGCCCAGCGGCCCGGAGGCCGGCGGTACCGGGTCCGGGTCCGGCGGCCCGAGGTCCGGCGATCCCGGACCCGGCGGAGGGCGGGGTGCCAGGCGCTCCGGCGGAGCCGGTGCGTGCACCAGGGTCGGGCTGCGCGGCTGCGGCGGAGGCTTCTGGCGGCCCTGTCACCCCGTCACCGTAGGGTCGTACATGATAGTTGGTCCTGTTTTACGACTCAGCCGGGTGAGCCCGATCGCCCATCCGGGGCGTGCCCCGTTCGGCGTGGTCGAGCCCGTCTGATGTGCTGGCTCCCATGCCCGTAATGACGGCTCGCAGCCGCACCGAGGAACATCGCGCGTCGACCCCGCTGGAACTCTTCTTCGACCTCTGCTTCGTGGTCGCCGTGGCCCAGGCGGGCGCGCGGCTGGTCCACGCCCTCGCCGAAGGCCACGCCCTCACCGGAGTCGGCAGCTACGCGGCCGTTTTCTTCGCGATCTGGTGGGCCTGGGTCAACTTCAGCTGGTTCGCCTCGGCCTACGACACCGACGACCCGCTGTACCGCGTCGTCACGCTCGTCCAGATCACCGGTGTGCTCGTCCTCGCCGCCGGAGTGCCGCGCGCCTTCGACGGGGGCGACTGGACGATCGTCGTCATCGGTTACGTGGTGATGCGGCTCGCGCTGACCAGCCAGTGGCTGCGCGCCGCGCACTGCACCCAGGGTGGGGAGCGGCGCGTCGCGCTGCGGTACGCCGTCGGAATCACGGTGGTGCAGCTGGGCTGGATCGCCATGCTGCTGCTGCCCGCCGACTCGCGTGGAGCCCGTACCGCCGTCTTCGTCGTGCTCGTGCTCGCGGAGCTGTCCGTTCCCGCGCTCGCCGAGCGCGACCGCTCGACGAGCTGGCATCCGCACCACATCGGTGAGCGGTACGGGCTGTTCACGATCATCGTGCTGGGCGAGACCATCGCGGCGGCCACGGTCGCGGTCCAGGAGGCGGTGTACGAGCACGACGCGCTCGGCGAACTGCTGCCGATCGCCGCGGGCGGGCTGCTGATCGTCTTCTCCGCCTGGTGGATCTATTTCGCCGTGCCGATCCATGACTACCTGCGCGGCAGCAGGGAAGCGTTCATCTGGGGATACGGACACTTCCTGATCTTCGGTTCCGCGGCCGCCATCGGCGCGGGCATCGAGGTCGCGGTGGAGGAGGCCGTGGGCAAGGCCCACGTCTCGGACACGGTGGCCGCCGCCGCGGTGACCATTCCCTCCGCGCTCTTCCTGCTGACGGTGTGGGCGCTGCACGCCCGCCACTTCAAGCGCGACCTCGCGGAGCAACTGTCCCTCCCCGTGGCCGCGCTGGCCATCCTGGCCTGTACGTTCGCCGGCGGGTGGGCGGTGTTCGCAGCCGGTCTGGTCGCCGCGGCGGCCGTGGCCGTGGGGGTGCTGCTCTCCCGGCGGCCCGCCGTGGCCGGGTGAGCGCAGCGGACGGCCGGCGACGGCTCACGTGACCGGACGTCGCGGGTCGTGGGTCGCGAGCCGCGTCATCGGTGCCGGTGGGTCGCGAGCCGTGTCATCAATGAGGAGCACGCAGTGACGGAAGAACCCCGGAATCCGACGGACCCCGCCGCCCCACCGAACGCCGCCCCGCCCAACGCCCCCGGGCCGCTCGACACGCTGCCCGACCTCCTCGACGCGCTGACCGATGTCGCGGGGCTGCGCGTCGGCCATGCGCAGGTGCCCGGCGAGGGCGCGCTGAGCGGCACCACCGTGGTCCTCGCCCCGGAGGGCGGTGCGATCGCGGCCGTGGACGTACGCGGTGGCGGCCCCGGCACCCGGGAGACGGACGCGCTCGATCCGCGCAATCTGGTGCAGCGCATCGACGCCGTCGTCCTGACGGGCGGCAGCGCCTACGGTCTCGACGCGGCGTCCGGCGTGATGGCCTGGCTGGAGGAACAGGGGCGCGGGGTGCGGGTCGGCCCCGATCCGGCGCAGGTGGTGCCAGTGGTCCCCGCCGCCTGCCTCTTCGACCTGGGGCGGGGCGGCGACTGGCGGGCCCGTCCCGACGCTTCGACGGGCCGCGCCGCGGTGGAGGACGCGGCGGCTGCGGGGCCGGGGGCGCCGGTGGCCGAGGGGGGCGTGGGCGCCGGTACGGGCGCGGTCGCCGGGCAGCTCAAGGGCGGCGTGGGCACGGCGAGCATCCGGCTGGCCTCCGGCATCACGGTGGGCGCGCTCGTCGTGGTGAACGCGGCGGGCTCGGTGGTCGATCCGCGTACCGGGGTGCTCTACGGGGAGTACGGCGCCGCCGAGCCGCCGGCGCACCCGGCGCCCGAGGTCCTCCGTGCGGCGGAGCAGCGCCTCACCGAGGTGCGGGAGGCGAACGCGCGGCCCCCGCTCAACACCACGCTCGCCGTCGTCGCCACGGACGCCGACCTCACCCGGGCCCAGGCGCAGAAGCTCGCGGGTACGGCGCACGACGGACTGGCGCGCGCCGTCCGCCCCGTACATCTGCTCACCGACGGGGACACCGTTTTCGCGCTGGCGACCGGCGCCCGGCCGCTGGATCCGCAGAATCCGATCGCGCTCAACGACCTGCTGGCAGCCGGCGCGGACGTGCTCACGCGCGCCATCGTGAAGGCCGTCCGGGCAGCTCGGAGCATCGACGGCCGCCCAGGCGGCGGCTGCTACCCCTCGTACAGCGATCTCTACGGCATACGGCCGCGCTCCTCGCCGCAACCGGAGGGCGATGGCCCGGCCCCCGACTCGCCTGCCGGGTAAGGAAGTTCGGACGAACCGTCAGGAACCATCTGCGTGTGCCATACGTTTTCCTGAACCCCGGTCACGATGTCGGACCCAGGGACTACGTTAAGCACGCAGCAAGTAACACGCGGCAACGGCCTGGAGACAGCACCTTGAGCGATCCGTACGAGACAACCGAGCAGCACCTCGAGCGACTCCTGCGACGGGCACTCAACTCTTTCGACCTGCCCGACAGCACGGTCGAGAGACTCGGTACCGCGCTCGCCCACAGCAGTTCCCTGCACTCCTCGCACCACAGTTCCGTACTCCACCGAGAGACCTACCGGCACACGTACCTGCTGTCCGACGGCACCCCCCTCTCCCTGTGGGAGCTGGTGCACGGCGGCCCGCGGAGCGCGACGGACCCGCGGTTCCGGACGGAGCCCGACCTCATGCACCACGAGCTGTACGACGACGAGGCCGATGCCCATGTCGCCGCCGCCAGGCTGACCGGCAGCTTCGGCGAAGTCCCGGTGTTCGGGGACGACGGGCCGCAGGGCGACCTGGAGATACTCACGGTCCTGATGGCGGCTCCCCCGGCCCCGCTGCCCAGGATGTACGCCCCGGACAACTCCGCCGACCATGCCCGCCGCGTCCTGCGCCGCGCGGAGAACAGCGACGGTCCCGGCGAGGAGACCGCCCGGCTGCTGCGCGCCGCCTTCGCCCACCACATCACCCAGGTCTTCGGCCGGCAGTGCCAGGTGGACGGGCGGGACGCCGGATTCACCCTGTACGAGCACGCCTTCCTGCTCCTCGACGGCAGCGAGACGAGCCTGTGGGAGGTCGAGCACACGGCCACGCCGGACGGCCGCCACATGTGCGAGGTGTACGGCGACGAGGACACCGCACGGGGCGCCATGGAGAGCCGTACGCGCATCTGCTGACCCGAGGCCGAGGCCCGGAACCCGAGGCCTCGGCGCCGGATCCGACACGGACTCGGAAACAGAAGCAGACACGGACTCGGACGCGGACGCACCGGTGCCCGCACCCCGAAGGGTGCGGGCACTGTCCTCCCTCGACTCCGGCGGAGGTCGATCAGGACATCAGAGCCGGCTTCTTGGCGCCCTCGGAGCCGCCCTCCGCATCCACGACACCCGCCGAGCCCTCGGCACCCGCCGCGTCCCCGACACCCGCCGCGTCCACGGCCTCGTCGCCGTCCTCCACGTGCTGCCGCTGCCGCGCGGGCAGCGCGAACATCACCAGGAAGATCACCGCGAGCACCCCGGCAACCCACCACAGCGAGTGCCGGAACGCCTCCCCGAACGCCGGACCCACCTCCTGCGGCGCCAGTCGGTCACCGATCGCACCGAGGAAGACGACCGAGACCAGTCCGAGCCCGAGCGCATTGCCCATCTGCTGCACGGTGTTGATCAGCCCGGAGGCCGAACCGGAGTGTTCCTTGGGCACCTCGGAGAGCACCGCGTCGGTCAGCGGCGCCACGATCAGGCCCATCCCGATGCCCATGACCACCAGCGGCAGCGCCATCTGCAAGGACGTGATGTCCATGCCGTACCGGTCGGACTCCCAGATGTAGAGGAGCAGGCCGGCGATCATCAGCAGCGCGCCCGTCTGGAGGACCTTGCGGCCGAAGCGGGGCACCAGCTTCTGTACGGAGATCCCGGCGGCGAACGACACGGCGATCGAGAACGGGATACCGGTCGTGCCGGCCCGCAGCGCGCTCCAGCCGAGGCCCATCTGCATGTAGAGCGTCCAGACCAGGAAGAAGATGCCGAGCCCGATACCGAAGGTCAGCTGCACGGCGATGCCCGCAGCGAAGCTCTTGACCCGGAACAGCGACAGTTCGACGAGCGGCGAGCCGTCCTTGCGCGCCTTGCCCCGCTCGAACAGCACCAGAACCAGGAACACCAGCAGGCTGCCGACCATCGATGCGTGGCCCCACAGCGGCCAGCCCAGCTCGTGCCCACGGGTCAGCGGGTAGATCAGCATCAGCATGCCCAGGGTCACCAGGGCGACGCCGACCAGGTCGAGCCGGAGCGCCTTCGGGGCCTTGGACTCGGTGATGAACTTCCGGCCGAGGATCAGGCCCGCGATGCCGACGGGCAGGTTGATCAGGAAGATCGGCCGCCATTCGAGACCGGCGATGTTCCACTCGGTTAGCAGCGCGCCCAGCAGCGGCCCCAGCACGGCACCGAGACCGACGATCGCGCCGAAGAGGCCGAAGACCTTGCCGCGCTCGTGCGCCGGGAAGGTGGCGTGCACGATCGACAGCACCTGCGGAACCATCAGCGCGGCGGTGCCGCCCTGGAGGATGCGGGAGGCGACCAGCATCTCCGGGTTGGCGGCGAAGCCGCAGAGCGCGGAGGCCACGGTGAAGCCGCCGATGCCGATGAGGAACAGCCGCTTGCGGCCGTAGATGTCCCCCAGCCGGCCACCGGTGATCAGACCGGCCGCGAAGGCCAGGGAGTAGCCGGCGGTGATCCACTGGATCGAGCTGAACGAGGCGCCGGTGTCCTCGCGGATGCTCGGTATGGCGATATTGACGATCGTGACGTCGACCAGGTCCATGAAGGCCGCGGTCATGACGATGGCGAGCGCGAACCAGCGTCGCCGGTCCGACGGGTCCGAGGACACCGTTGGCCCGGATGCCGTGGACGACAGAGATGAGGAAGAAGTCATATGAAGAAGCTAAACATTCATTAGGTCGGTCCATGACCTAATGGGTGAGCACCCTGGTGAGACGACCGACACCCCGGCAGAAGGCTGAGGCCATGACCGACACCCCGGCACGACTGCTGAATCTGTTGTCGCTCCTCCAGACGCCCCGCGAGTGGCCGGGCAGCGAGCTCGCCGAACGGCTCGACGTCAGCCCGCGCACCATCCGTCGCGACATCGACCGGCTCCGCGAGCTCGGCTATCCCGTCGAGGCCTCGCGCGGATCCATCGGCGGCTACCGGCTCGTCGCGGGCACCGCGATGCCGCCGCTGCTCCTCGACGACGAGGAGGCGGTGGCCATCGCGGTGGGCCTGCGGGCGGGGGCCGGGCATGCCATCGAGGGGGTGGACGAGGCGTCCGTACGGGCGCTGGCGAAGCTGGAGCACGTGCTGCCGTCGCGGCTGCGGCACCGGGTCTCGACCCTGCAGAACGCGACGATGCCGCTGACCCGGGGCGACGGCTCGACCATCGACCCGCGGACGCTGACCGTGATGGCCTCGGCGGTCACCGGACAGGAGCGGCTGCGGTTCGCGTACCGGGCGGGCGACGGCGCCGAGACGAAGCGGGAGGCCGAGCCGTACCGGCTGGTGAGCACGGGGTGGCGCTGGTATCTCGTGGCGTACGACCTGGGGCGCGAAGGCTGGCGTACGTTCCGGGTCGACCGGGTGAGCGAGCCGTTCGCGACCGGGGCCCGGTTCGCACCGCGCGAGCTGCCCACGGGGGACGCGGCGAGGTTCCTCGCCGGCTCCATCGCCCGGCGGCAGCCGGAGCTGGCGGTCGACGTGAGCTTCGCGGCCCCGGCGGACTTCGTGTCCGCGCGGCTGCCGGCGTCGATCGGTCCGCTGGAGCGGACCGGCGAGAACAGTTGCCGGCTGCGGGCGGTGCTCGCGGACTCGCTGGAGTGGGTGGCGCTCCGGCTGGCGCTGGTGGACTGCGACTTCACCGCACACGAGCCACCGCAGCTGGTGGATTACCTGAGTGATCTGGGTGCCCGCCTGACCCGCGCGGCAGCACGCCGGCCTCCGGGACGGACCGGGTCATGAGCCGAACGGAAGCGGACCGGCCACGCAAAGACCGGCCATGAAAAGAATGAGCCCCGGCGCCAGGGGGGGTGGGCGCCGGGACTCAGCTCAGGGGGTCACGCGAAGCGACCCATTTCGGAGGTTACTGGACGAAGGCTCACGCCGCAGCATCAAAACCCGTGTCGTGGGCCATTCGCTTCAGTTCGAGCAGCGCGTGCTTCTCGATCTGCCGGATCCGCTCGCGGGTGAGGCCGTGCTGCTTGCCGACCTCGGTGAGAGTCCGCTCGCGGCCGTCCTCGATGCCGTACCTCATGCGGATGATCGACGCGGTGCGGTTGTCGAGCTTGCCGATCAGGTCCTCGAGCTCCTCGCTGCGCAGCAGCGTCATCACCGACTGCTCGGGCGACACCGCGGAGGTGTCCTCCAGCAGATCGCCGAACTGGGTCTCGCCCTCGTCGTCCACGGACATGTTGAGGCTGACCGGGTCGCGGGCCCAGTCCAGGACGTCACCCACACGCTCCGGCGTGGAGTCCAGCTCGGCCGCTATCTCGGCGTGCTCCGGGTCGCGGCCGTGTTCACGGTTGAACTCGCGCTGCACCCGGCGGATCCGGCCGAGCTCCTCCACCAGGTGGACGGGGAGCCGGATCGTACGGGACTGGTCGGCTATGGAACGGGTGATGGCCTGACGGATCCACCACGTCGCATACGTGGAGAACTTGAAGCCCTTGGCGTAGTCGAACTTCTCGACCGCGCGCACCAGGCCCGCGTTGCCCTCCTGGATCAGGTCGAGCAGGGGCAGCCCGGCCCGCGGATAGCGGCGGGCGACGGCAACGACGAGCCGGAGGTTGGAACGGATGAATATGTCCTTGGCGCGCTCGCCCTCGGCGACCAGCGCCTCCAGCTCCTCGCGCGTGGCTCCACCGGCTTCGCTGTCCACCGCACCATCGAGTATCTGCCGGGCGTAGACGCCCGCCTCGACGGTCTGCGACAGCTCGACCTCCTTGGCGGCGTCGAGCAGAGGCGTACGCGCGATCTCGTCCAGGTACATGCCGACCAGGTCGCGATCGGCGATCTCTCCGCCCGAGGCGCGAACACTGCTTGCCCGGCTGGTCCCACCGGTGGCGGACGAACGACGGGCGACGGCACGGGTTGCCATGCGTGCTCCCTTGCTGAGTAGGTCGCGACACCCTTCCGGGTGCCCTGCATCCGATGGAAACAACGACTGGAATCCGGACAGAATTCCCACGCCTGGCATTCATTTTCGCGATCATGCAGTACCCTGTGCCGCCGCGAGGGGAGAGCGCATGCCGGAGAGTCCCACAGAAGCGCAGGTCAGGCCGGGCGTCGAGGGTGATTTGGTGGCGCTCACGGACATCTACAACCATTACGTACGTGAGACCGCGCTCACATTCGACACGACCCCCTTCACTCCCGAACAGCGGCTGCCGTGGTTGCGTTCCCACCCTGAAGACGGCCCGCACCGTCTTCTGGTTGCTCAGGATGTCCGGCTTGTCGGCCCCGCCTCGATCCTGGGATACGCCACCAGCAGCGCTTTCCGCCCCAAGGCGGCGTACACGACCTCGGTCGAGGTGAGCGTGTACTGCGCCCCCCGGGCCACCGGCCGCGGCATCGGCACGCTCCTCTACGCGTCCCTGTTCGAGGCACTCGCCGACGAGGACCTGCATCGCGCGTACGCGGGCATCACCCAGCCCAACGACGCCTCCGGCCGACTGCACGAGCGCTTCGGTTTCCGCCATGTCGGTACGTACGCCGAGGTGGGCCGGAAGTTCGGCACGTACTGGGACGTGGCCTGGTACGAGAAGCGACTGGGGCCACAGCCCTAGTCCCCCGGCCGGTCCCGGTCTCGGTCCGCGGTCCGTTACGCCGCGCGGCCCCCGCGCCTAGCGTGCTCGCGCATGGACGACACGAAGAGCACGGACGACACGACGAGCACGGGCGGCGCAGGCGCGGACGGCGCGGCGGGCCCGGACGGCACCACGGTCACGGACGACACCACGGGCGCGCTCGACGAGGCGCTGGAACGCCTCCACTCCTCGGGCCCCGAACGCGACGGCTGGCTGAGCAATCACGGTCCGATGGCCGTGGAGTCGCTGGTCCGGCACGGTCAGGCACCGGCCGTCCACCGCTGGCTCGACCACTACAGCCACAAGCTGGAGGACATGCCGGACACCGCGACCCGGGTGACGGCGGAGAACTGGCGCGAGGCCCTCGGCGACCCGCACCGGATCGCGGACTGGACGGCGTACTTCGAACGGGAGACCGCCGAACGCCCCTGGCGGGACGTCCTCACCGAGTGGTGGCCACGGCTGCTCCCCGGCATCGCGGCGGGCGCCACCCACCCCGCCATCCGGGTCGGCCACTCCGTGCGCACCCTGCTCGCCGGCGAGGCGACCGCGCCCCGGATCACCGAGCTCGCCCACGGCCTCGGCTACTGGGCCGCCCGCCACCAGCCGCTGCCCGTGCTGACCCCTCTCGCGCCCGCACCCACCGCCGCGGCCGCACTGGACGCCGTACCGCCGGTGCCCGAGCAGAGCGGCGGCATCCGGGACCGGCTGGCGCAGCTCACCGCGTTCCCGGTGTGGCCGCAGCGGTTCACCGACGACCCGGACGAGGCGCGGGCCCGGCTGGTGGAGCTGGTGCGGGCCGCGACCCACCGGTTCGCCACGCACGGGCACGGCGAACCGATCATGCTGGTGCACGCCGCGACCGCACCCAACGCCGTGCTGCGCACCCTGCCCGCGCTCCCGCGCGCGCTGTGGGTGCCCAGCCTGGAGGCCGCGTGGGCGGCGAGCGCCGCGGTCACCGCCGCGTACAGTCCGGCCGAGGCAGCCCCGTACGCACCGGCGACCGCGTCCGCCGACGAGCTGTTCGCGCGGGCGGCGGAACACGGCAACGATCACACCATCAAGTTCACCGACACCGCGCTGGACATCGGTGACGAGACGGCCCTCGCCGCCGCACTCCGCTCGATCGAACTGAACCCGCCGGCCCTGTGATGTGACGAGGCCGGACCGAACCCGCCCCGGCCCTGTGACCGGGGCCGGAGCCGGGGTCGTGTCCGGGGCCTCGACCCCGGTCACAGGCCTCAGCCGAACTGCACCGACCGCTTCGCGAGTCCCATCCAGAACCCGTCGATGACGCTGCGCCCCTGGTCCAACTCGCCCTCCGAGGCGCCGAGCGTCACGAAGAGCGGCGCGAAGTGCTCGGTGCGCGGGTGGGCCAGCCGGCCGGCCGGGGACTTGTGCTCGAAGTCCAGCAGCGCGTCGATGTCCTGCGCCTGGAGCGCCCGGTTCCCCCAGTCGTCGAACTCCGCCGACCAGCCGGGGGTGCCGCCGCCCGCATGCCGCAGGGCGGCCAGGTTGTGGGTGAAGAAGCCGCTGCCGACGATCAGGACGCCCTCGTCGCGCAGCGGCGCGAGCTTGCGCCCGATGTCCATGAGCTTCTGCGGGTCCAGCGTCGGCATGGAGATCTGGAGTACGGGAATGTCGGCGCCCGGGAACATCTCCACGAGCGGGACGTACGCCCCGTGGTCGAGCCCGCGGTCCGGGATGTCCTGGACCGGCGTACCGGCGCCGCGCAGCAGCTTGCGTACGCTCTCCGCCAGTTGCGGGGCGCCCGGGGCGGCGTACTGCACCTGGTAGTAGTGCTCGGGGAAGCCCCAGAAGTCGTAGACCAGCGGGACCGTCTCCGTGGCCCCGAGGGCCAGCGGGGCCTCCTCCCAGTGCGCGGAGACCATCAGGATCGCGCGGGGGCGGGGCAGCCCGGCGGACCAGGCGGCCAGTTCGCCGGGCCAGACCGGGTCGTCGGCCAGCGGCGGGGCGCCGTGGGAAAGGTAGAGGGCGGGCATGCGCTCCGCGGTGACTGTCATGGCACTCCCCATCCACTGCTGATCCGGGTAAGTCTTCTACTGGGGTCTTTTTGAGAAGGAAGGATTCTTTAATGTTCAAGCTTCCTCCCTCCGGAGACCTTAGCTCTATCTAGTTCAACTTTCAAGAAAAGGTCGTACAGTGGAGTACATGACCACGGCATCCACCGGTGAGCCCCGCTGGCTCTCCGACGAAGAGCAGAGCGTGTGGCGCGCGTATCTCCACGCCACCACGCTCATGGAGGACCACCTCGACCGCCAGTTGCAGCGCGATGCCGGCATGCCACACATCTATTACGGTCTGCTAGTCCAGCTCTCCCAGGCCCCCCGCCGCCAGAAGCGGATGACGGAACTGGCCAAGGACGCCAAGATCACCCGCTCGCGGCTCTCGCACGCCGTCGCGCGGCTGGAGAAGAGCGGCTGGGTGCGCCGCGAGGACTGCCCGTCCGACAAGCGGGGCCAGAACGCGGTCCTCACCGACGACGGCTTCGAGATGCTGCGCCGGTCCGCACCGGGCCATGTCGACGCCGTACGCCAGGCGATGTTCGACCGGCTCACGCCCGAGCAGGTGCGCTCGCTGGGCGAGATCATGCAGGTCGTCGCCGCCGGACTGCAGCCGGAGGGCACGGACGCGGATCTGCCCTGGCTGCGCTGAACCGCGCGCATACCGATACGGCTGTGCCCCGGTTCCGTTCGAGCTCTTGAGCTTCGAGCTCTTGAGCTTCGAGCGGAAACCGGGGCACAGCCGCGTTCACATCATCTCCGTGTCACATCGCGCGTCGGCGTTCAGTGGGCGACGACCGGGATCCTGAACTCGTCCTCGACACTGCTGGCGTCACCCGAACCGGAGCCTCCGGTCGCCGGGCCCGCCGAAGGCCGCCCGGCGTTGATGAAGGTCACCGCGATGGCGGAGGCCACCACCAGGATGCCGACGGCCCACCAGATGGCACCGGTGAAGCCGTGCACCATCGACTGGAGCTTCAGCAGCTCCGGGTTCTTGGCGCCGAGTGCGGCGTGCGAGGAGGCGTACGCCGTCGCGGCCGAGGCGGCGATGGTGTTCAGCAGCGCCGTACCGATCGCGCCGCCCACCTGCTGCGAGGTGTTGACCATCGCGGACGCGACACCCGAGTCCCGGGGCTCGACACCGTGCGTGGCCAGCGACATGGCCGGCATGAACGCCGTACCCATGCCCAGACCCAGCAGCACCTGCGCGGGCAGGATCAGCCCGACGTAGGAGGAGCCGATCTCCAGCTGCGTCAGCAGCAGCATGCCGACGGCGGCGGTCAGGAAGCCGGGACCCATGAGCTTCCGCGCCGGGACCCGGGTCATCAGCCGGGCACCGATCTGCGTGGATCCGGTGATCATGCCCGCGATCATCGGGAGGAAGGCGAAGCCGGTCCTGATCGGCGAGTAGCCCTTCACGACCTGCAGGTAGTACGTCAGGAAGAGGAACAGCCCGAACATCGCGATGACGGCCAGACCCAGCGAGAGGTAGACGCCACCGCGATTGCGGTCCATCAGGACGCGCAGCGGCAGCAGCGGCGACTTGACCCTGGACTCGGTCAGGACGAAGGACAGCAGCAGCACACCGGACGCGACGAACATGCCGATGGTCAGCCCGTCCGACCAGCCGGCGGACTCGGCGCGGGTGAATCCGTACACCAGCGAGACCAGACCCAGCGCGGACAGGACGACGCCCGGGACGTCGAGCGACGAGCGGTTGCGGCTGCCGGCCGGCTCGCGGATCACGAAGTACGCGCCCGCGGCCGCGATGATGGCGAACGGGATGTTGACGAAGAACGTCCAGCGCCAGTTCAGCGCCTGGGTCAGGAAGCCGCCGAGGATCAGGCCGACGGCGCCGCCGCCACCGGCGATCGCACCGTAGATGCCGAACGCCTTGGCGCGCTCCTTGGCATCGGTGAACATCACGGCGAGCAGCGACAGGGCCGCCGGCGCGAGCAGCGCGCCGAAGACGCCCTGGAGCGCGCGGGAGCCGAAGAGCATGCCCTGGTTCTGCGCCGCGCCACCGAGCGCGGAGGCCAGCGCGAAGCCGATCAGGCCGACGACGAAGGTCCGCTTACGTCCCCAGAGGTCGGCGATCCGGCCTCCGAAGAGGAGCAGCCCGCCGAAGGCCAGGGCGTACGCCGTGATGACCCACTGCTTGTTGGCATCGGAAATACCCAGGGCCGTCTGGGCGTGCGGCAGCGCGATGTTCACGATCGTGGCATCGAGCACGACCATCAGCTGCGCGAGGGCGATGAACGCCAGCGCTTTCCAGCGACTGGGGTCCGGGAGTCGGATATCGGCTGTTTTTGACATGGGTGTATCCACCTAAGGACGCGCATGTACGCGAAGAGTCGTGAACCGGGATGCCGGTGAACATGAACCGGGATGCCGGCGAAAAGGGAAGACGGTGAACGGGCGGGCGGGTGGTGAAAGGGATGGTCAAGGCGTGGCGGACGTGCCGCCGGGCTCCTCGTTCAGGAGCCCGGTGCGGATGTCATGGCCGGCGCCGCAGATCCTCCAAGGTCGCTGCTGTTCCCGGCAGTTCGGACCGGGCCGGGGCCTCCAGTCCGTCCAGGAACAGCTGTAGATGACGGTGGGTGAACCGGTCGATGTCCAGGCAGCCGGTGCCGGGCAGCGGCCGGGTGAGCTGCGAGAGAGCGACGAGTACGTCACCGACGGCGATGTCGGTGCGCAGCCGCCCCGCGGACATGGCGCGCGACACGAGCCCCTCGACGGCCTCTTCGAGGCGTCGGCGCTCGGCGAGCAGTTCGGGATGGTCCTTGTCGAAACCGCCGGAAAGCATCGGGCACAGCGCCCCGATCCGCTCGTCGGCCGCCGCGTGCACGAAGCGGCTGAGCGCGGCGAAGGGGTCGGCCTCCTCGGCCACCGCCTCCTCCGCACGGTCGGTGGTCCGGGAGGTGACCGCGAGCACGACCTCGTGCACCAGCGCGGCCCGGTCGGGGAAGTTCCGGTAGAGCGTGGCGTTGCCGACGCCGGCGCGCCTGGCGACCTCGTCGAGCGGGACATCGGGCCCGAACTCGACGAACATCTCGCGCGCGGCCGTCACGATCCGCTCCCGGTTGCGCAGCGCATCGGCCCGCGGACGGGGCGTCCGGGGCTGCGTCACTCCGGTGGCGGTACGACTGACGGTGTCCACGACGACTGTCCCTCCTACTGCTTCCACTGCTTCTGCTGCTTCCACCGCGGCGCTCTTCGTTCTCCGCGGCGCCGCCTTGGCGACCCCTCCCCATAACCGGGGACCGCCTCCCCGTTTCGCGGGGACACGGATTCAAACGGGGAAACGGTCCCCGCTTATTTCCCCATCCTCCTGTGACCTGAGTCACATAATCGCAACGGAAAACCAACCGAACGGCGCACCCAACGAGCGGCGCCGCACCACCCGCAACAGGCTGATCCGCAGAGCGCAGTCAGGGCCGGCCGACTGCCGCGGACCCCGAGGCGCCTATATGCAGAAGCCCCGCCACCGGATACGCAACCACCGCCACCCGATCGCGCTCGCCTCTGCAACAGCCCTGGTCATAGCCGCAATGGCCACAGCCAGCAACACTCTTCCGATAGCCAGCCGGGCCTCGGCCGGCCCGGTGGCCACCGCCCGTTCGGCAGGCATAGCCCCGTGCCGAATACCGGCGACCATGGGCGTGCAGATGTCGGAAGGCATGCCGACACCGGAGGGCTACGCCCGCTCCACGGGCAAGATCCGTGCCCTCAACCTGATGATCGACTTCCCGGACGCACCGGGCGCCGGTTCCGCGATGGACCGGTACGCCGAATTCTTCCCGCAGACCACCGGCTGGTTCCGGACCGCATCGTACGGACGGCTCACATACGTCCCCGACGCCCCGTTGAAATCCTGGCTGCGGATGCCACTGCCGCTCTCGGAGTACGGGGTGGAGCGCGGCTCACCGTACGAGCCGGGCTACCGCCACCTCGTCCAGGACATCATCGCCGCCGCCGATCCGAAGGTGGACTTCGCCACGTACGACCTGGTCAACATCCTGGTCACCCCGAACGCAGGCCCCTCCGCTCTGGACACCGTCCTGTCCGTGACCTTCTCCGGCAACGACGACGCCCCGCGGGCGGACGGCGCCCCCCTCGCCAACACGTCCTTCATCTACAGCCGCCAGGACGACGGCTCGGGCTCGTTCAAACAGACCGGATACCGCGTCCTGCCGCACGAGAACGGCCATGTCTTCGGCCTCCCCGACCTCTACACGATGGAGGGCGGCGGCTCGGTCGGGCACTGGGACATCATGTCCGAGGACTGGGGCACCAATAACGACCTGCTGGGCTGGCACAAGTGGAAGCTGGGCTGGCTGGACAACAACCAGATCAGCTGCGCCGCACGGCCCGGCACCAGCGACCACGTACTCGAACCACTGGCCACGCGGGGCGGCACCAAGCTGGCGTTCGTACCGCTGAGCAGCAAGTCCGGCTATGCGGTGGAGGTGCGGACCAAGGCCGGCAACGACCAGGCGATCTGCAAGCCGGGCGTACTGATCTACAAGGTGAGCTCGGACGTCGACACCGGACAGGGCCCGGTGTCCGTCGCGGACAGCACCAAGGGAAGCGCCGGCTGCACCCGGCTGCCCAATGTGCACTCCGAACTGTCCGACGCCCCCTTCCGGCCCGGCGAGACCTTCACCGACCGGACCAGGGGGATACGCATATCCGTGGTCGACAAGGACAAGAAGGGAAACTACCGAGTCCGCATAACCCGCCCCTGACCACGCCGCCCGCTCGCTCCCCTGTCGCTCCCCTACCGCCCCTCCTATCGCCCCCGGACCTCCGCTTCGACGGGCCCGCGCAGCTCCCGCTTGAGGATCTTCCCGGTCGGATTCCGGGGCAGCGGCTCGTCCCGTACGAGCACATGGGCCGGAACCTTGAACGCGGCCAGGCTGCGCCCGACGTGCGCCCTCAGCTCCTCGGCCGTGACGGTGGCACCGGCCCGCAGCCGGACGACGGCGGCGACCTCCTCGCCCAGGACCGGGTGCGCCACCCCCAGCACCGCCGCGTCCTCGACGTCCGGGTGATCGTGCAGCACCGCCTCGACCTCCACGCAGTACACGTTCTCCCCGCCGCGGACCACCATGTCCTTGATCCGGTCGACGATGCCGACCCGCCCCTCGTGCACCACCGCGAGATCCCCGGTCCGGAACCACCCGTCGGTGAACGCCTGGGCGGTCGCCGCCTCGTCGCGCCAGTAGCCGCGGACCAGTGACTGACCGCGCAGCCACAGCTCCCCGACCTCCCCCTCGGGCAGCGCCTCGCCTGCGGGCCCGGCGATCCGCACCTCGGTGGTGGGTGTCGGACGGCCGACGCTGCCCGGGTGGAGCCGGTACTCGGCACCGAAGTTCGCCAGGACACCACCGCTGGTCTCGGTCAGGCCGTAGCCGTTGCGGGGTTCGATGCGGTCGCCGTGCCGGGCGGTCAGCCGGGCGACCAGATCGGGCGGAGCGGCGGCCCCGCCGGTGTTCAGCATCTGCAGACCCTCCAGGCCGTCGCCCGCCCGCTCGGCCGCGGCGAGCAGCTGGAGCGCGGTCGCCGGGACACCGGCGTAGTGGGTGACGCCGTGCTCGCGGATCAGACGGAGCGCCTCCTCGGCGTCCCACTTCCGCATCAGGACGAGGGTGCCGCCCGCCGCCATCGCAGCGTAGAAGCCGGTGAACGCGGCGACGTGGAAGAACGGGAAGGTCAGCAGCGACACCGGGGCGGGCCCCTGCCCCGGGATCATCCCGCGGCCGAGCGCGGAGGCGGCCGCGTGGAACCGCGGGTTGACCACCGCCCCCACCTGGGCGAGATGGGTGGCGACCGCGCCCTTGGGCCGGCCGGTGGTGCCGGAGGTGTAGATGATCGTCGCGTCGTCCTCGGGCCGGATCTCGACCTCGGGGGGTGCGGCGAGCGGATCGGGTGCGGGCAGGTCCTCGTACCGTTCGACACCGTCCGGGACGGCCTCCTCCGCGTGGAAGACGACCACGCGCGCCCCGTTCTCCGCCGCCCACCCGGCGACCCTGGGCAGCCGCTCGCCGTCCACCAGGAGCACCCGCGGCCCGGAGTCGTCCAGCGCGTACGTGAACTCGTCCTTCGTCCACCAGGCGTTGAGCGGTACGGCGACCAGCCCGGCCAGCTGCGCCGCCCAGAAGGCGATCTGCCACTCGGGGTGGTTGCGCATCGCGACGACGGCCCGGTCACCCCGGCGCAGCCCGTACGTCCCGGTCATCCGGCACGCCAGCGTGGACGCGGCGGCGAAGAACTCGGCGTACGAGTAGCTGCGCTCCCCCGAGATCAGGAAGGGCCGGTCCCCGAAGGCCCAGGTGGTCTCCACGAACTCACGGAGCGTCCTGGGCCCGTCCGCGTACACGAGCGAGCCGGCGTGCACCCCGTCCTCCACCCGCACCACGGCGAACGGGGCTCCCGGGCCGGTCAGCGCGGCTTCGATACGGACGGCGGCCTCCGCGGCGGCCGCGACCGCCTCCGGGTCGGGGCCGACGCGGGGCGGGCCGGGGGTGGCAGAGCTCGGTCCGGGGGTGGCGGGAGTCGGGTCGATGTGCGGCACGAGCGACCTTTCTAAGCGTCTAAGCGCTTGCTCAGTACATTCGCGACGCTATGCCCGCCCCCGCCCCCCGTCAAGACACCCCGGCCCCCTCGCCCGTCGGCTCAGTCCCCGGCCGGGGACCCGACCCGCGCGGCGGCGACGAGCTCCTCCAGACGGCCTTCACCGAGGGCCCCGGACGCCGTCGAGGCGACCCGTCCTCGCGCGTCCACGACGAGGGTGACGGGCAGCCCCTGGGTGGTCAGCAGCCCCTTGGGCAGCGCGAAGAGCTGCTTTCCACCGGGGTCGAGAATGCTGGGGTAGGGCATGTGGAACTCACGGGCGAAGGCACGCGCCGCGTTGGCGGAGCCGTCCCGGTTCAGCCCCAGGACAACGACCCCCTGGTCCTTCATCTTCCGGTGGAAGCCCACCAGGACCGGGGTCTCCTTGCGACAGGGCCCGCACCAGGAGGCCCACGCGTTGACCACGACGGTCTTCCCCGCGTAGTCGGAGAGCCGCACCGGGCTCCCGTCGGCGCCGCTCCCGGTGAAGTCCGGCGCGGCAGGACGGTGCGCACTGTCTATCGTCAGCGTGCCGTCCTTGCCGCGGTGATAGCCCTCGGGCGTACCCGGACTACCTCCGATCGTGATCGCGCCGACGAGAGCGACGGCGCAGGCAAGGGCGGCCAGGAAGGGAACATAGGGGCGTTTCATGGGGGGTCCTTCGGGGCGACGGCGGTCAGGCGCCACCCGGCGTCCGGGCCGGGGGATCCCGAACCCACACCGCGCCACCACCCCTGGTCACCCGTGCGGCGACACCCGGCATCCCGAGGAGCCCGGGATCCGCGGTGCGGTGCGGACGCGGCATGCGGGCATACGGAAACACCCCCGTGCATGCTGAACAACGGTTCTTGCTGGTCAGTCAGAACGGTACGCCCACCCCCAACTCCCTCCACGAACAACCCCCTTGCGACCACCTCCCCCAAGGCCACCTCCCCACCGAACCCCACCCGCCAAAAAGCCGAACCCCGCCCACCCGAAGGCCGAACCCCCGACCCGACACGACACGGCACGCCGTCACCGAGGGCACCAGGATCCCCGCCGGCCGACCACACGACCGACCGCGGTCCCAACGGGGGGCGACCTCCACAAGCCCTATCCGCTGCGCTGTCAGCGCCGCCTTCGTGCCAAGTCGACCTGGTCGCGCCGGGCGAGGACATGTTCGCTGCCTGTCTCGGCGCCACGGAACTGTGCAAGACGCACGGCACCAGCGACGCCACCGCCCTCGCCTCCGCCTCCGCAGCGCTGATCTGGTCCAAGCACCCCGACTGGACGAACAACCAGGTACTCAGGGTCATGCTCAACACGGCAAGCAAGCCCAAGAGCAGCAAGGAGCGCACGGACTACCTCGGCTACGGCGCCGTACGCCCCCGCATTGCTCTGCAGAACCCTGGCGATCCGGGCCCCGCCGACGAGTACCCCCTCCCGGACCTCGCAGCCGCAGCGTCGCAGTCTCCGTCTCCCGACACCTCCAGATCCAACGGCACCGATGCGTCGGCAAAGAATGACCACTCCGCCACGACGGCCTCCGCGCCCAAGGACGACGGCAGCATCCTCTGGATCACTCTGGGTATCGGGACGGCGGTACTCCTCGGAGCGGCGATCACGGTTTCCGCAGCCATCCGCAAGCGTCGGGCCCCTGCAGCGTCATTCCAGGCAGCCACGATCTACCCGAGCCAATTCCCTTACACAGATAAAGGGTTCACGCATGCTCCGCATTCGGCCCCGAGCGCACCGGGCAGCGTCGACCCTTCCGGCCGAGGCCCTGGTCCCGCATGAGTACAGATACTCAGGCGCGATGGTTCCCGGTGCAGATGGGGCACGTGATGAACGGGCGCTACGGTACTTCTCGATCACCAAAACGTTACTGTCGCACGTTCATATCCGCTCGTCGGTGTACGACGCGGCACGGGGAGGGGACCACTCATGGCGTGGGATGAGTGGGAGCAGCTCAAGACCGCGGCGGTCGAGCGGCACACCACGCAGATGCAGCTCAACCAACTGCCCGCCGACCCCGGAGGTTCCACTTCCGGTGGCAGCAGCGGCGGTGCCGACAAGCTGAGGTCCGACAAGGCGGCATGGACCAAGGCAGGGGAAGGCGTCGGCTCGTTGCGGGAGGACCTTGACAAGGCGTGGGTGAAGGCGGATTTGGGCCAGACGGGACTCGGGAAGCAGTCCGGGTGCCTGACCTCGGCAGCCCAGCAGGATGTCTACGATTCCTGGAGGCGCTACGTCAAGGATGTCAGCAAGGTATGCGACGGGCTTGCCGACGTGCTGGAGAAATCGGGAAATGACCAGCTACGGACCGACGAGGCCATCAAGGCCGAGATCGCCAAGCTGAAGACCGAGTACTACCAGGATCCGCCCGCCGGCGGCCAGCCCAAGGAGCGGTGACCCGCAAGAATGGACCACCCGACGCTCAAGGCCCTCAAACCGACCGAGTACGTGGAAGCGGCGGACGGGTACCGTGCCATCAGCGCCATGGCCGACTCGGCCAAGGACCGCATCGACAACCAGATCACCGCGGCCATGCGGAAGGCCAACGCGGGCGAGGCCGCGGACGCGGCGCTCAAGCAGTTGCGGAAGCTGTCGGAGAACTTCCACTACACCCAGGTCGAGTGCAGTCTGATCACCGGAGCTCTCGACGGCTTCTCATCCGAAATCACCGCTCCGAAGCGGCGCCTGACTGAGGCACTGGACGATGCGGCCACGCTGGCATACTCCGTCAACGAAGACGGCACCATCACGTATCCCGCCGGCGGTAAGAGCGAGCTCACCGGTGAGCCGATCGCTGGCGGCACAGTCCTGGGCAACACCTACCCGATCACGGGCAACAACACAAATTTCCAATCACCGGGACTGGTACCGAGCGACACTCGGTTGAAGAACCCGAACCCACACCACGCCAAAGCCGTGGACATCGCCGACCGCATCGCCCACGCCGTACGGGAAGCCCAGGAGATCGACGATCGCTACAGCAAGGCGCTGCGCAAGCTCAAGGCGGCGCCGGGGCTGAACGTCGACACCAAGACGTGGGCGAATGTGGCAGCCGATGTCGACGCCGTCAGCTCGGCCGCCAGCAAATACCTTCAGGATCAGATCCCGTTGGACAAGTCGCCGGCCGACCGCAAGGAGTGGTGGGACAACCTCAGCAACGAGGAGCGCGAGGAGTACAAGACGGCCTTCCCGGAAGTCATCGGCAACTTGGACGGCATCCCAGCCGTGGTCCGCGACGAAGCAAACCGCGGGAGCATCCAACTTCTCATCGCGCAGTTGGAGGGCCAGCACAATGAGGTGTCCAAAGACAAGCTTGATGGACTGAAAGGCATCCAGACCAAGCTCAACTCGGGCAGTCAGCCGCCAATGTTCCTTCTGGGGGTCGGTCTCGAAGGAAACGGGAGAGCGATCGTTGCCTTCGGGAACCCTGACACCTCAAAGAACGTCTCGGCTTATGTGCCTGGCTTGGGCACTAAACTCGATTCCGGTTTTGCCGACGGCACAGTGAAACGTGCCTTCGATACGACTAAGGGCGCCCAGGGTATCGATCCCTCATCATCCGCGATCGTATGGCTCGGCTACGATGCCCCTCAATCGATCGACGTGATGACTACGGGCGACGCTGAGCGCGGCGCCCCCGCGTACAACAGTTTCATGGGTGGAATTTCGGCAACCAATGAGCGTACCGATCCCCACATCACTGCAATTGGACATTCCTATGGTTCTCGACTGGTGGGGGCCGCAACACAGGAGGCAGGAGGGATTCCGGGGGCTGACGACATCATCCTTGTCGGCAGTCCCGGCGTCGGTGTTGACAAGGCGGAGGACCTAGGTGTGGGCAAGGATCACGTCTGGGTGGGAGCGGCTGAGAACGACATCGTCACCAAGCTCCCTTCGTCAAAAGAAGCTGCGGCAGGAACCATAGGACTCTTCGGGGGAGGGCCGCTTGTCGGGTACCTCGGAGGAGAAATCGCCGACCAGGGTGACGACGACATCTGGTTCGGCAAGGATCCGGCAAGCAAAGCGTTCGGCGCCAACAGATTCGAGACACTGCCCGGACCGGAACTGCTTCAGCCTTCCTTCCCCGACGTGTCGGACTCGAAGTTGGATATGGAAGCCCATAGTAATTATTTCTCTCCAGAAGAAGGGAAGGATAAGGTTTCTGCGCGAAATATCGCCGCCATTGTCGCAGGACAGCCGGGATATGTTACGAGGGAGACGCCGCGATGAGGAAAAGGGTTGCAGCGGCCGCAGTGCTGGTTCTGCTTCTGGCCGGGTGCGGCTCGACAGGTACCGCACCCTCAAGCAAGGAAAGCCAATCGAAGATGAACATGCAAGAGGCGGCCGACAAGGCGGACGCGATTCTTGACGAGACGTTTGCGGCCATCAAGCCTCCCGTTCAGTGGACGCACACGTACTCAATGCCAGGTGACTGCTATGTGGACCGCGACCGTTCCGTCATGACGATCATCTCGACCAAACGGCGTGGCAGCTTCCTCGGGGTGTTGGAACGCCACTGGAAGAGCAAGGGCTACAAGTTCGTCGCGGCGAGTCAGAACGGGCTGGCAGCCAACTTCGAGACCCAGGACGGCTTCCAGCTCGAGGTCCTGATCGGGACCACTGGCCAGGCCCACCTGAGCGTCACCACCCCTTGTGTGGAGAAATCCGAGGTTGCTCCGCCGACCAGCAAGCCGAACGGCCCGGACTACTCGAAGCAGGAGCTGCCAGCGCCGAACGTGAAGTCGACGTTCTGGTCGAGCGACGCGCCCCTCTCGAGCTGACGCGGCGGATCTCAAGTCCCTCAGCCCACGACCGCGCGTGCTCCGGCCGGTGTCGGATCTGCTCGCCCTCGGCCAGGTCCTGCTCCAACTTGCCGGCCTGGGCATACCAGTAGCTGATCTCCTGCTTCAGACGCTGATCGACCTGAGTGCTGGTGCGATCGATGACCGGGAGGAGGCGTTCACGAGCCGATCCAGCAGGCCCTCGACCACGGAATGATGCAAGAGTCAGCCACGCGGGTGAGCCGCATCCACCCTGAGCGCCACCACGTAGTGCACGGCGATGCCACCGTCGCGGAACCTCCCTCCTCCCACACCGAACGCGAAACCGTTGACGAGAAGACCGGAGAGATCCGCAGACACCGTGTCGCCCCGGACGCGGGGCTCACCACCGAAGGCGGCGACAAGCTGGTCTACGGCAACAAACTGCTCTCCATCGCCGTCCGCCTCGCAAACACTCCGCACAGCCGCGTGATCCTGGCTCTGGAGTCCATCCGTCATAAGTCAGAGGAAGAAGACCCGGAACGCGGGGCCGAGGGCCACGCCTTCGTCGAGATGATCAAGCACCTGCTCAAGCACGCTCCCGGTCTGCGGGCCGTCACCTACGACAAGGCCCTCCGAGGTGTCCACCGGGCCCCGCTTATCGCCGAAGGCCTCCTCGTCTTCACCCCCCAGTACGCGGGACTCCCACCCCAATCCCTGGAGCGCTACCAGGACGGGCCCTGCACCCACGACCTCTACGTCACCGAGGCCCGGGTCTGCAAACGCCGTATCACCGTCGACGGACAGACCCACTACACCCCACTCCCCGTCGAGGAACTCGAATACCGAAAGGGCAAGCGGACCCGCTTCTACCACCGCATCACCATCCCCTGCAGCACCAAACAGCACAAAGTGCGCATTCGAGTCGACGAGACCGAAGACGACCGTCAGGTTGACCCCACCACACGGAAGAAGCGCTTCAACCGCACCGAACACCTCCGACAGGTTCCGCCCGACACACCCGCCGGCCGCCGGCCGCCGCCTCAAGGGATTCCGCCAGGACAGCGAATCGGCGCACTCGCGATTCGACCAGAGCTATCCCCTCGAAAGGGTCCCCGCCTACGGAGCCAAAGCAGCTCTCCTCATCTACATCGGCTACGCCTGGCTGAACAACTCCATCACCCGCGCCAGAAACGGCCTGACCTTCGGCGCCTGAAACCGCGGATCCCCGGCCCCAACCCCCTGCACCTCACCCACTGGCAGCACCCCAGCTCGCCCGCCACAGGCGCGCGCGATCATGAACCCGAGGTGCCGACCTCACCCCACCCGCTACACTGTCGGCGGTGGCCCAGCCTTCACGGGCCAGGCCACCGCAACCCTGCCGACAAACCGACCTGAAGCCCTTTGCCCACCCGGGCCGGGTTTTGGACACGTTTTCCGACAGATCCCCGCCTTCGTAGCTCAGGGGATAGAGCACCGCTCTCCTAAAGCGGGTGTCGCAGGTTCGAATCCTGCCGGGGGCACCAGTTCAGAAGGGGTCCACCTCCGGATTTTCGGAGGTGGACCCCTTCTGACATCTAGATCTGACATCAACGACGGCGGTCACTGACGACCGGGGCGCCTCCTGAGCAGCCGGTCCATGTGGCTCATGGCCTTCCGCTGCGTGTCCTGCACGACGTGCGTGTAGACGTCCATGGTGATGCTGATCTGGGAATGCCCGAGGATCTCCATCACGACGCGGGGCGCGACTCCGGCCGCCGTGAGGAGCGTGGCCGTGCCGTGCCGAGCGTCGTGCAGCCGGATCACGCGGAGGCCGGCGGACTCGGCGACGCGGGTGAAGGAGCGGTAGACG
This sequence comes from Streptomyces sp. NPDC058240, assembly GCF_042882135.1. NCBI lineage: Bacteria > Bacillati > Actinomycetota > Actinomycetes > Kitasatosporales > Streptomycetaceae > Streptomyces > Streptomyces sp. NPDC058240. The sequence continues at coordinate 165,627 of NZ_JBHVWT010000005.1, read as the reverse complement.
TTCCGCGGCTCGACTTGGCGGCCGGTGCGGGTGGTGAAAACGTAGCCGGACTCCTGCCACCGCTCCCCCGCCTTGGCGCGAGCAGCTGCCTGCCGCATCCGGTGCCAGCGCAGGGGTGCGATGCAGAGGGCGGGCAGCGGGACGACCCGGCGACGGCGGCTCTTGGGATCGTCGTCGTAGAGGACGCCCCGTCGGCGCTGGGTCTGCTGGCGGACGTGGAGGACGCGGTTGTCCAGGTCGAGGTCCGACCAGCGCAGGCCTACGATCTCACCCCGGCGGAGCCCCATGGCGATGGCGAGAACGAAGGCCGCGTACAGCGGGTCCTTGCGGGAGGCCGCGAGGAAGTCCAGCGTCTCGTCGAGAGTCCAGGGCTTCAGTTCGCGGTTGTCGGTGCGGGGTGGCTCGACGAGCTTGGCGACGTTGCGCGTGATCAGCTCCTCGCGACAGGCGGAGGACAGCGCCGACCTCAGGACGCGGTGAGACTCCTTGGCGGTTGCCGCAGTGGTCTCCTTCTCCAGGCGGACGAGGAAGCGGCGTACGTCGGCGACGCCGAGCGATTCGAGCCGCTTGGCGCCGATCAACGGCACCAGGTACAACCGGGCATGTGCCTCGTACTTGTCGTACGTACTGAGCTTCCGCCGAGGCTTGATGACGTTGTCCAGCCAGTACGGCAGCCACTCGGAGAGCTTGGCCGAACGGGTGGGCACGGGCACGCCCTGGTCGACCTTGTCGAGCAGTTCCCGGCGCTTGGCGTCGCACTCGGCCCAGGTCTTGCCGTAGGCGAACTTGCGGGCGCGGGTGCCGTCCGGCTGAAGGACGTACACAGCGCACTGGTAACGGCCGTCCTTGCGCTTGGTGATGGTGCCGGCGCCGTTGGGATTGCGCTTGCGCGGACCGGCCATCAGGCAGCCCCCTCGATCTGGCCGAGGACGAAGTCACGAACGGCGACGTCGGGGATACGACGAGCCCCATCAATCTTGATCGAGACGAGACGGCGCGAGCGGATCAGGTCGTAGACCTTCGAGCGTCCAACCTTGAGACGCGCCATGACTTCCGGCACGGTCAGCAGTTCGGCGGTGACGGCGGTGTTCATGCTGCGGCTCCTTCCAGGGCGAGTTGGTCTTGCAGTGCTTCGCGTGCCGTCTCGCGGTTGAGCTGGATGTCCCGGGCGATTGAGGCGGCGAGGGCGGATTCGCCGGGGGTGTGGCCGTGGCCGGCGTACTGCCAGTCGGTGAGGACGAGGACGGTGTCCGGTTCGCGGTCGTCCAAGCCCAGGGCAGCGGCCTCTTGGGTGGCGCGGTAGTCGGCGCGTGCCTGGCGGAGAGCGCCGAGAGTGGTGGAGTAACGGCGGGACTTGGAGGAGAAGTGACCGCGGAAGCCGAGCATGTGTGCCCAGGCCCAGAGGCGCCGGTCCGGGTAGAGGCTGTCCAGGTCGCGGCATGCGGTGATCAGGCGGCGGGTGTGGTCCGGGACCTGGTGGCGGTTGAGCTCGGCGAGTTCCCCGATGCGGCGGTCGAGGGTGCCGGTGTTCTCGGCTGCCTTGGTGGAGTACTTGGCGACGTAGGAGGCAACGGCCTGTTCGGTGATGTCGGAGCTGTCACCGAAGGCCTTTACCGGGCGGACGTCGAGCTGTGTTCCCCAGCGGAAGGACCGGGCCGGTTGGTCCCCGGCGGACGGGACAGAGACGGACGTGTAGGAGTGCGCCGCGGCCGCATGGATCGCATCGGCAAGTAGGCCGACCGTTGCCCAGGCAGGTGGCGGCGTTCCGGGCCCCTCCGGGCCGTCGAGCCGGATCACCGCGTGGAAGTGCAGGGCGCCGCGCTTCTGGAATTCGGCGACCTTGCCGTAGGAGACGCGGACGTGGTCGGCGAGTTCTCGGCGGGTGAGGCCGGCGCGGGCAGCGAGTTCGCGGCGCAGGCGTGTGGTGAAGCGCTGCCAGAGCTGTCCGGCGTGGTTGTTGAACAGGACGGCGCCCGCGTAGTCGTACATGGCGGGGTCGAGGGCGGTGCCCAGTTCCGATGCGTCCGGGGCGTGTTGGGCGCCGCAGCGGCAGACGCCGCGGTCGGGCCGGTTGTGGACCGGGCCGAAGGAGGGGGCGGTGAGGGTGGCGAAGACGCGGGGGTGGTCCCTGACGGTGGTGGGGACGTCGCGGCAGTCGTCACCGGCCAGGCCCGCACGGATGAGGTGGTAGGTGTCGCCCGCGTAGGTCCAGGCGCAGGAGGGGCAGCGAGAGGCGCGGCGGTTGCCGCAGGCGAGGCGGAGGCGTCCGCCGGGTTCGTCGGCGGTGGTGTAGTGATGCAGGGTCTCGCCGGTGGTCTTGTCCTTGTGGAGGGTCCAGCCGGTCAGATGGATGGGGTCGGAGCAGCCGCCGGTACGGCGGATCTGGTCCTCCCAGCGCGTGTAGTCAGGAGCCGAGGCCACCCGCAGGAGGTCACCGAGGGTGGTCGGGTCGAGCAGCGGGGCAGGCACGGACGAGGCGCGATGCGCCATGCTGGGTTCTTCCTTCCGGTTGTGAGATCGGACAGGGGCGGCGCCCGGGCGGCGGATGCTTGGCGGTATCGAGGCCGCCCGGGGGCCGGTCAGCGTCGCTTGGCGTCGGCGTTGACGAGGGAGCGGATCACCAGGGCGCAGACGGCGACCGAGGCGCCAGTGACGGCGACCGCGAGGAGCATGGAGACCAGGACGGCGCCGACGACCAGGACCACGGCCGTCCCGCCGCCGACGAGGGCGAGGGCGGTGCCGGGGGTGAGCTGCACCGTGGGCCGGGACTGCATCGCAATGACCGGAGCAGGAGGCGGTACCTGCGCACTAGGCACGACAGTGGTCGGCTCCACCGACACGGGCGGCATGACGTGACCGGTGGGCATGGGATTGGTCGGGATCTTCGGGCGGAGCATCAGTGTTCTCCCTTCGGTTCGTGCTACTTGACGAAGCCGTTGACGACGGAGGCAAGCACGCTGTCGGCGAGGAGGAAGCCGCCGAGGAGGAGCACGGCGATGAGCCACCAGGGCGGGCGGATGAGCTTGACGCCGAGGTAGGCGACGGCGAGCAGCGCGAGCCAGAGCGGAACGTTCATCGGGTCGGCCTCCTAGCTGACGCGGCAGCGGTGGGTGCGGGCGGCGAGCTGTGCGGCGGACTGGCTGGAGTAGTCGGCGGACCAGCCGCACCGGTCGTTGGTGCACACGGCGGCGTGTTTGGTCTGGCCGCGGCGGTCGCGGTGGGTGCCGATCTGTACGGGGCCGATCCGCATCACGGAGTGGAAGAAGTCACGGGCGGGCATGTCAGTCGGATTCCTCTCGGGTTGTGGTCGGGTCGGGGAAGGTGGCGCGGATGTCGGCGGCGGTGGCCGGGTCGGTGGTGCGCTGGGCGGCTTCCTCGGCGAGCAGGTGGGCGAGGTAGGGCCGGTTGGCGGCGGTCATCTCGCGTGCGCCGTCGAGGTAGTCGGCGGTGGTCAGGTCGGCCGGGTCACGGGTCACGGCTTGTCTCCCTTCCGGGTCAGGTGAGTTGGGCGGCGATGGCGTCGGCGAGATGGGGCGGGAGACCGAGGCGGGCACGGAGGGTGTCGGTGTCGATCCGGACGCCGGTGCGGGCGTGGTGGTCGTCGGCGACCTTGCGGGCGTGGGCGACCAGCGCGGCCGGGACCGGCACTGCTGTGGGCAGGGCCGGGGTTTCCTCGGGCTCCGGGGCGGCGACGGGTTCGGGCACCCGGCTCGACTCGGCAACGGCGGGGTCGTGATCCGTCTCGGGCCCGGAGTCCGGAGCCGGGGCGGAAGGTGCCGGCGGAGCCGGGGAGGGGTCCGCAGATGAGTGGGCGAGGAGGGTGCCGCCCATGAACGCCAGGGCAGGCCAGGCGGCGACGAGGATGCGCAGCCACGCCGGGACATCGTTCAGGTCGAGCAGTCCGGCGGTGGCGACGTTGGCGCCGAGCGAGGCGACCAAGGCGATGAGAAACCAGCACCAGGCCAGCCGGGACGGCCCATCGGCACGCAGCCGACGCCAGGCGGCGACCAGGAGCAGGTCCACCGAGACCGGATAGGCCCAGGCCTTCCAGCCGGTCTGTCCGGCAGCGGCGGCAAGGTCGTGCAGGTGGGCGAAGGACAGTGCCCCGGCGATGACGGCCTGGACAAGTACGGCGTCGATGCGGAGAGCGGGGCGGGCCATCACGGCTCCTTCCTGTGATCAGGCATGGCAGGGGTAGGGAACCGGCGCGAAGGGCGGTCGCGCCGACCGTGGGAGGGGTGGTGGATCAGGCGGTGGCGGGAGCTGTCTTGGACAGCGGCACGCGGACCGAGTGCAGCGGGGCGACCGCGGGCCGGAAGGGCGCGAGGGCGGGCAGCTCGGGAGTGCGGTCGGCGTGCTTGTTGCAGACGTTCACGGCTTGGCGCAGCGAGGTGTGCGGGGCGCGGATGCGGTGCCAGCCGCCGGTGGAGTCCCCGGTGATGGCGATGCCGCGCGTCTCGGCAGGAATCTGGATGGCAGCGAGTACAGCGTCCGGCGCGATGTCGCCGAAGGCCATGTTCGCGGATGTCTCGTCGTTGACGCGGTGCGCGGTGCGGCCGGTGAGCTGGGCGCGGAGCATGGTGATGCCCTTGCCAAGTTCGGAGCCGAAGCGCTGCCCGCAGATTTCCAGGTAGACGCCGGCAGCGCGGCCGAGCTGGGCGAGGCGGACCAGGGCGGTGATGATACGGTCCCGCCGCTTCTCCTCCTCCTTGCCAGCGAAGAGGGCGAGTTCGGCAACCTCGTCTACCAGGACGACGACCGGCACCGGCCGTAGATCCTCGGGCAGGTCCCAGATGTCGGCGGCGATCTCCGCGTCCGGCACGGCAACGCTGACCCGCTGCTCGGCGCGGATGAGCTGATACACGTCCTGCATGTGGGACACCAGCGCCTCCAGCAACTCCAATGCGGTGTCGGGGTTGTCAGCGAGCGCGGAGAACCGGCGTGCCAGTGGGAACAGCTCGACGCCCTGCTTGCAGTCGATGCCGACCAACGCAACGTGGTGCGGGGCGAGCCCGGCGACGAGGTTGCGCTGATAGACGGACTTGCCGGACTCCGTGGCGCCGAGGGTCAGACCGTGCGGGACGGCGCGGTAGTCGCGGTAGTGAACCGAGCCGTCCTCCCGCAGCGCGACCGGGACACACATCGGTCGGACGTCGGTCTTGGCCGGCATCTGCACCCGCTTGAGTACGTCGTAGCCGGTCATCCGGATCTCAACCACGCCCGAGCGCAACTCACGGGAAGTCACGCCATACATCCCGAAGGAGTGGCGCAGCCGGTCAGAGGCGGCGGCGACATCGAAGGCGTCCTGTCCCGGGCGGAGTTTGAGCCTGAGGACCAGGCCTGTGTGGGTGGGCCGCAGCCGCAGGATGCGTGGTGCGCGGGATTCCGGCGCCGGGCGGTTGGCTATCCGGGCTAGCATCAGCCGCCAGCGCGAAGGCGGGACCGTCAGCCCGCAAGCCTCCATGACGGAGGTGTAGCGGACCAGGACGCGCACGACAGCGAGGGTGACCCCAAAGGTCAGCCAGTGCCAGGCGGGACGCCGCCACCGCAGGAGACCCGCAGCGGCAACGACCACCAGTAGTAAGACCGTTGGCCATGTCATGGCTCAGGCCGCCTTCGAGCCCGTGCCCGTGATGGCCAGCGAGGTGACGGCCACCGCGCGGAAGGCAATGCCGTGTCGCTTCTGGCCGTTGAACTCGTTCTCCCACGGCCGGGCGATCAGCCCCGTGAGGGCGGCCGGGGTGCCCATGGTCAGGTCACCGGAGATGCCGGTCTCCGGGACGGTGACGGACAGGATCTCCACCTCGTCGTTGGCCGCGAACATCACGTCCACGGTCATCAGCTGCGCGCCGGTCTCGGCGTCGGTGGCGATCTCGCCGGTACGGCGGTCCTTTACCTTCGGCTGCGGGGTCTTGGCGACCATCACGGTCGCGGCGGAGGTGTCGACGGGGATCTGACGCACAGCGGATCACTCCTCTATAGATGCCGAACTCCGTCACTCATGTATATGAGTGACATGAAGAAGAGTGCCTCACTCCTGTACATGAGTCAACCCGCCGCGACATCGAAGTCACGACGGGTTGCAGGAAGTTGAGCGAACGTCAGTCGCCGGCCGGGATCCGGTACTCGAAAACGAACTGGTCAGCAGCCATGAGCGTGTCGCACACCTCGACCACGATGCCGGTCGTCGTACGGGCCTCCCTGACGAGGTGAACCACCGGCGCACCCGGACTGAGCGCTAGCTCGGTGGCTTCCGCCTTGGAGGCTGGCCGGGCTTGCAGCGTCTCGACGAACTCGGCGAACTCATGCCCGTGGTCTTCGAGTCGGGCATAGATGCCACCGCCGCCGGGGTTCTCGGCGAACAGCTCCGGGATCTCCTTCACGACATCCCACGGGAGATACGAGGAGGCGGTCTCGACCGGGGTGCCGTTGCGGAAGTAGAGACGCCGACGGGCGAGCACCTGAGTGCCGACGGGGACGCCCAGTCGCTGGGCTGCATCCGCGGGGGCCTCCATGGGCCCGATGTAGAGGACACTCACCTTGGCAGTGGCGCCGGACTGCGCGGACTCCGCGAGGTACGCGGCCTTGCCGCCCTGGCGGAGCGAGCGCCGGAAGCGGTCGGAGGAACGGTGCCGTACCGGCGGCCGGTCCTTCACGATCGAGCCCTTGCCGTGTCGGGTCTCGACAAGCCCGCTCGCCCGCACTTCGACCATGGCCTTACGGATCGTGCCGCCGGACACGCCATAGCGCTCCACCAGCTCAGACTCACTCGGCACCATGTCGCCAGGCTTGAGCACACCAGCCCTGATCTGCTGCACGATCTCGTCCGCGATCTGCACATACCGAGGCCCGGACCTGCCCCCCTCTACCGCAGTTCCCATAGTCCTTCCATGCCTCCTATGCTCCTGTACATGAGTCAACCACAGGAAGCAACGTCGCCGCCGCTGCACTCCGTATCCGTAGCCGGGGTAGTGGTGCGCGAGGACGGGCGCCTCCTGGCGATCCGCCGAGCGGACAACGGCACATGGGAACTCCCCGGCGGCGTACTCGAACTGAACGAGACCCCGGAGGCCGGCGTAACCCGCGAAGTCTGGGAAGAGACAGGCATCCACGTCGAGGTGGACGAACTCACCGGCGTCTACAAGAACACCACCCGAGGTATCGTCGCCCTGGTTTTCCGCTGCAAGCCCTCCGGCGGCACTGAGCGCACATCAAGCGAGTCGACAGCCGTCTCCTGGCTCACGCCCGACGAAGTCAGCGAGCGCATGTCCGAGGTCTACGCGATCAGGCTCCTGGACGCCTTGGACGGCAACGGCCCTCACGTACGAAGCCACAACGGCAAGCAACTCATCCCAGTGGGATAAGACTTTCCCTACTTCATCAAGGCGCCGCGCAAGCGCGGCGCGCGCCGCCGCCCCCGGCCGCGGGTCGTCTCCTTCCCCCCCCCGGCTTTCCCCCAGCAGGGTGCGGCGCACAAAACGCAAAAAAACACCCCAAAGGAAAAAAACAAAAAATAAAAACACCCTCCCCCAGGGAACCCCCCCCCCCCCCCCCCCCCAACCCCCCCCCACACCCCCCCCCCGCGCCGCAGCCCCCGGCCGGGGGCTGCCTCTGTCTCCGCCCCGGCTGCCCCTGGCCGGGCGGCGGCGCACCGAGCGCGGACACCAGCCCGAGAGAAACGGCCGACACGGGGTGGGGAAACCCGCTGTGGCTGGGGCGGTCGGCTCCACGGCTTTAGCCACCTCCCCGGTTCGGGTCCCGCGTCGAGCAAGACCAGGGGGCCACTCGTTCAAATTCCGGGCAGGATCACAGCCTGCCCGAGTTGCCGGCCAGCGTACGGCCCCCTGATCATGCTCGACCCCAAACCGGGCAGGACACCGGCCAAACCCGCTACACAGACCTCAGGATCTACACGCCGTGCGTCATTTGTGCACTGCCCCCACACGCAGTTCCAGATCATGCAGCAGTCGACGCAGCCCGACAGCTTCAGGCGCCTCTTCGTCTGACGTCTGGTCCAGCAACGCGCGAGCCTTTGCCAGGTCTCCGGCATGCATAGCCAGGTAGGCAAGCATGTGCGAAACCCTCTCTCCCGCTTCGTGCGCCTCGTTCACATATTTGTAAGCTTGCTTGATGTCACTTCTGCGCAAGTAGTACTGGCCGAGATGGTACAGCGCATGGCTATCTCCATCCTGCGCAGCTTGAGAGTAAAGCCTTCGAGCGACCTTCCCTCTTCCTCTACGTTCTTGCAGGTAGCCCATCGCGACAGCGGCACCCGAGGAGCCGCCATCAATGGCTCGCTTATACCAGAACATGGCTCGGTTTGGATGCCCGAGCGTCTCCTGAATCAGTCCCATCTCAGTGTAATATCCTGGTTTACCTGTCGAAATCACCCGGTTGATCCATGCGAGGGCTTCACGCGCACGACCATCCCTGCGACATCGGTTAGCAAGGTTAGCCATTGCTCTAGTGTCACCCTCTGCAGCAGCCTCCCGGAAAAGCTGCTCAGCTTCCTCACCCCTGTCCGATTTTTCTAGGCTTAGGGCAAGATTATTTTTGGCGTACTCAAAGCCTGTAGCCATGGACCGCCGATAGAGAGGCTCGGCCTCCTCGTGGCGACCCGTCTCAGCGAGAAGATTCGCAAGATTGAAGACAGCGTAAGTATCATTGCGCTCTTCTATGGCAGATCGGTAAATAACCTCTGCTTCTTTTACCTTTCCAGTCTTCCGTAGCACGCTCGCCATGTTATTGGGAGCTTCCTTAACCCCCACCTTGATGGCTTTTTCATAGCAAGAAGCAGCGGATTCCCAGTCTTCCAACCTCTCATTGGCGATCCCCAGGAAGAACCATGCGTCTCTATTCCCCTCGGCCGCCGACTGCTGCAGCCACTCCAGCGCGTCTTCGCACTTATCCTGCCGTATGCGCAACTGCCCCATTAGCAGCTTGGCAACCGAAGGAGACTCCTCCATAAAGGATGTGAAAGAACTTTCCGCACCCTGCCATTCCTCGCGATCAAACAACTGTTCCGCGAGGTTGCGCATACCGTATGAGTCTCCATCCGCAGCAGCCTCACGAAACCATACTTCAGCTTCATCTGGCCGCCCCGATCTGAGCAGAACAAGCCCCAGGTTATTCTTTGATACGGAACTGCCTTGAGAGATCGCCTTGCGATACCAGAGTTCCGCTTCCTCTAGCCTATCCTCCTTAGCAGACATATGCCCCAGATGGAACGAACCGTCTCCGTTGCCGCCCTGCGCCAACCGCTCATACGCCCTGAGAGCGAAATCCTTGCGATTGGCTTTCTCTGCCCTATGGCCCACTCCATGAACCGATTCGAGAGAAAATTCATTAATTGCGCTCTCCCAAACCTCGTCTGGCGGGTTGGGAGTTTTCCCTTCACGAGCGACGGTCTCTTCCAGGTAATCGAAGGCCCTGAACATCTCATTCTGCACCGGAACGAGTAGGCTGCTCGTTGCGTGCAACGGTTCAAGTGCCCAATGAAAGGCATCAAGCATCGGCTCCGGTCGGAGCCTCATTCCGCCACGCTGTTCCAGGTAGCACTCATGGAGCCGCTCTAGCACTTGCTTAGGAACGGGCTCCTTGACCCCAGCTCTCCGCAAGTCGACAGCAGCAGAAACAATGGCAGCGCCACGCGGATGCAGGCCCGGAGCCCACGCATTCTGCCATTCCAAGAACAGCTGAGGGCCGGCGGCTAGGTACTCGGCAATTCCATATTCCTCACTGTGCCGCGCCGCCTCCCTAACCCGAGGATCACTAGATCGCGTCGCTCGCTCTATTTCCTCCGGACTCCACTGCCTATCCAGATATAGGATATGCGCTCTAGCAGTGACCGCCCTGGCAGACCTGACAAGCTTTCGCGTTTCTTGATTTAGACCACGCTCATGACGCGGAGAAAGCATTGCCATGCTATCTGCCCGCATTGCGCCGACCATAACGGCACCACTACGCAATGCTTGATCTAGTAAACCGACAGAAAGAACCGGCTCCGTAAGAAATCTGTCGAGATCGTCAACCCAAAGCAATTTTTCATCGGAGTTTGCAAGCAGAACACAGTCGTCGAATTCCGATCCATCTTCGGGGCGGAAAACATGGCGGTCGGGAAACTTACCCTTAGCCACTTCGAATGCGGTGCGCGATTTACCTGATGTTGCATCACCGACAAGCAGCACGAAACTGCCTGGCTTCAACAGAGAGAACAGGTCGTCGTCGACATCACGCTTAATGTAACTCGGTTGCTGATTTCCATCCCACGTTGCAGCTGGATGCACTCCAAAGCTGACCGAATTATCGCACTCCCGAAAACGTGGAATGTTCTCTAGTGTCAGAAGGTGTGCCGTGTTGGCGAGTTCTGAGGAATTTTTGGAGCCATTATTTGCATAATAAATCTGCACGCCATGGCTTTGCTGAAATGCAGTTCCGTGATCGTGCACATCGGCACGCTGCTCACGGGACGGAAACTCGGCATCATCTTTCCTGCTGCCATTTTCCATACGATCCCCCGAAAGCTTTAACTGTTCCTATACTCTTGCTTTCCGGAAATCTGCTGGAAAGAGACTCCATCATCTCTCACGGTGGCATTTTGAGAGATGCTTTGAGCATTTACGCTTGAGCTACTCGCCTCAATATCTCCGAGCAATTCCTTCAATGAATCCCGGGCGGCCGGCTCTCTACTCAGGACGGCACACAAGAGTGCGAAGATCTCATTTTGTCCCTGTTGCAGATCTCCACGTGCGTCGTATCCCAGAATCCGCTGCTGCAATTCGTCGATGCTCGCCTCGGTTGCGTCAAGGTCGCCCGATCCGCCAGCTACAAGGCGAACAAAACGTGTTTTAAACGCCTGCCAACCGTCCGACACCATGGCTGACAAAAGGGTGTTCGCGGCTGGCATAGCCAGCTGGGCAAGTTCTAGCTCGTTCATGGCCCCCCTAAAAACGGATACACGCAGCAGTAGGTTACCCCTGCACTACTTCACTGTCACGAGAGTCCATGAAGCGGCTCTGTCTCCCACATGTGGGCATCACTCGGGTGCGTGTCGCTGTCAGTCCTGGGTACAGGTTCCCGCCCGTGGCTGAGAGAGCGACTACGAGCTAGCGACAGGGCACGGGGAAGCCGAGGAAATTGCCGCTAGCACCCTGGCTCCAGAGTGCGTGTGCATGGCGTACCTGTTCCCCGAGGCACTACTCAGGGCGACTGCAGTAGTCCTCGGCAGATTCCAGGGCCAGGTTGATCAACTTTGCGGGGCCACGGCTGCCCGGGCCCTGCCGCACCACAGGCGCACCAGACTGAGCGGGGAATGGCGGGAAACCACGGTGAACGAGGCCGAGCCTGGAGGCGCCAAGGATCGGACGTTGGACCAGGTAGAGGCCCCAACGGACCCTATAACACTGCTGCTTCCCACGCTCATGTCCCAATGTCCCCGTCCCTACCCAACTGAGTGCGGCGTTGCGTGGTGTGCTGAGCCAGAACTGCGTAGGTGTAACGACCTCAACCGACTGGTCAGAGCAACGACCGCCCACGTGCGGCTGCGGACCATACGTGGACACGGAACCCCCTCGGCCAGTCCATACACCCATGACCTGCGGAGTTTCTGGATGAAGAAAGGCCCTCCGGAGCCGCGTGCGGGGAAGCCCCAGACTCGGTCTGGGGCTTCGCTGCCGTTGGATGTGCGCTACTGCTAACCGAAGGCGGCCGCCGGTGGTCGAGGACCCTGGTCCCCTCCTTCAGAAGCGGCGAGATGCGGTATCGGCAGGCGGTGGCCGCGGCTTGTCGCTACACGGAGCGCGTCCCGCAGGGCTCCGGTCAGGTCTGTCGCCAGGAGCCGCAGCTCTTCCGACTCCGCCTCCTCGCCGCCGAGGAGTTCCGACGCGTGCTCCAGGAGCTCGGCCGCCATGCCGAGCTGTACCGCTTCGGTGTTGTCAGCTAGGCGGGACAGGTGGCCGCTGCTGTCGTCGGTGCTCAGAAAGCAGGGCTGGCCCTCGGGGCTTGACCACGGGAGGAGTCGCAGCTCGTTGTGGGCCGTCACCCTTCCGTCCCCCCTCTCTTCGTTCATCGTGTGGTTGGTGAAGACTGCGTCGGCGCGGTCGCTGGGGAGCACCAGCAGTGCCGCCTCGACTACGCGTCCAGTGGTGTCGGTCGCCACGCGGGTGATAGCGAGAATGGGTAAGGCGGAGCTGATCCGAAGGGTCGCCGCTTCCTCTGGTGTCGGGAAGCGTGCGCTGACTTTCTCCCGGACCTCGGCCAGTGGAGGGCGGAGCTCTGCCAGCCGCGCCTCCACCCCCTCGTGCCAAAGCGACTTGCCGGGCACGTCGGCCGGCGCCAGGTCGCAAGGGACGTAGATTCGGGCCAGGCTGTGCGGCGACTTCCCCTCGTGGCTGAGGCAGAGGAATTCGGTCAGTGGGCTGCTTGCTGACACCCTCAGCAGAGCGGCCAGATGCCCTCGCGCCGGGAGATTGGTGGTGCGGACGCTGACGTGCAGAGGCGAGTCGGCCGCGGTCTGCGCGGCGGGCGTGAGACCACCGCCGACGTACGTGATTCTGCGGAGAGGGTGACGGACGAAGTTCCCCCTGCCGTGAATCTTCTCGACGAGCCCTTCGCCCTGGAGAACTGCGAGGGCGCTCCGCAGTGTCGGCGTGCTGACCGCGTAGCGGGAGGCGAGCTGCGCCTCGGAAGGGAGACGTTCGCCGGCCTTGATTCGACCGGTCGAGATCTGCTTCCGAAGGTCGTCGGCGATGAAATGACGGCGGGAAGCCACGGATTGAATCACCGCCTTCTCAGCATCCGCAGGGCGACGAGCCGGGTCCGGGAGTGCATGGTCAGCAGTTCGCCCGACTCGAAAAGAAGTCGCTTTGCCTCACCGGGCAGTTGGAAGAGGTCGGCCACGCGGCACGGCTGACCGCCGATCTGGATGACGTCGCCACGCTGCACGTTGGCCGAGGTGATCTCGACGTTGGTTGCCAGCGCACCGCTTGGTGCCCATCTCCTCACTGGGCCACCTCCCTCGGCGCGATGGGGACGACCGGCGGGTGGCAGGGGCAGTTGCATGCCTCGTAGACCACGGGGACGCCGATCGGTGCCACGGCGGGGGAGGAATGCGCGCACTCGCGGTGCGTGCCGATCAGGCACGAGCTCGACCTGTAGGGGACGGCCTTCGCGTGCGTCACGCGTGGTTGCTGACGAGGAGGCATCAGAGAGCCTCCGCCGGTGCGAACCAGGTGTGCGCGAAGGGATCGTGAGGTACGGCCGTCGAGCGCCGTTTCGTACATTCCTCGCTGGCCGGCACGTACGGGCGGACGAGCGCGGTCTCCTCGCCTGCGAGAACCTCCATGCGGCCTCGGTGCTGCCCCATGAACAGCGTGGGCCAGTCGGAGTGTCCGAGGTGAACGACCGTGGATCGGACAGGCGTTGAGGGGCGGCGGTGCCGGCCCTTCGGGAGGTACCGCTCACTGGTGCGTGAGACGGCACGGCGGATACGGTTGAACATGCTGATCAGCTCCTATCGCTGATGGCCAGGTCCCCGGACGTCGCCCGTCGCGGGGGCCGCTTTGCGTACGGCGGCCCATAAGGTGCGGCCGTTCACGTCGCTGGTGAGAAGCCCGAATCGATCTGCCTCTGCCACGACTTCCAAGACCTCCCGCCATGACTCGGCGGGGAAGGTGTCCGGCACCTCCGCTTCGATCGACGTGTGTTGGGCGTGCTGTTCCACGCGTGTGGTGAGTCCGGCGGCGGACAACCGGGCGGCGATGTCCTCGGTGCTCAGTTCGGAAGCGGGCACAGGTGTCTCCGTCGCCAGTTGATCACTTTACGTGACGCTAGTTAACTAGATTAAGGCTAGTGGACTAGATTTTCCATATGCCTGAGCAGCCGCCTTATCTCCGCATCGCGGACATCCTTCGGCAACGGATCGCGGAGCATGAGTGGACGCCGGGGGACCGGCTGCCGTCGCGCGCCCAGATCGCCCAGGAGTGCGGCGTCGGTGAGAACGTGGTCCGCCGGGCGCAGGAGCTGCTGATCTCCCAGGGTGTTCTGGAAGGCCGCGCGGGTTCCGGCACGTATGTCGCCGAACCTCGTTGGCGCGTCCGGGTGGTCCGCTCCTCGGCACGCGAGCAGCGTGACGATTCCCCGTTCCGTGCGGACATGCAGGCTGTGGGCAGGCGCGGGGACTGGGAGAGCCGGACCGAGGCCAAGGTTCCGGCTCCGATTGAGATCGCGACGCGCCTCGGTATCGCTGAAGGCGACCTGTGCGTCCGGACCGCGTACGAGTTCCTGGCCGATGGCAGGCCGGTGCAACTGTCGACGAGCTGGGAGCCGTACGACCTTACCGGCGGAACCCTCGTTGTCCTTCCCGAGGGCGGACCTCATGCCGGGGCTGGCGTCGTGAACCGGATGGCCGAGATCGGCGTCACGGTCAGCCATGCCGTCGAGCAGCCCGAGCCCCGGCAGGCAACCGCAGAGGAGGCGTCACTGCTCGGGACCCAGAAGGCCGCACTCGTCACGCACATCCGGCGGACCTACTACAGCGACCAAGGGCGGCCTGTGGAGACGGCGGACATCGTCGTGCCCGTCGCCCTCTGCGAGATCGTCTACGAGATCCCCATCAAGCGGTAGTCCGGCTCAGTCCCGCAGGTGCGGCCAGCCATCCCTGTTGGAGTAGCTCTCGAAGCAGTACCGGGTCGAGCGGTCCCACTCCTCGCCGGTGGTTAGCTCGTACGCCTCTTCCGGCACGTACAGGAGCCATTCGCCGTCGTACTCGGTGGAGGTGTACGGGGCGAACTTGTCGACGTCGGAGAAGACGCTCTCCCAGACGGCTTGGCCGGCGGCGACCACAGCGCACCGGGCGTACAGGAACCCGTCGGCCGACTGCGGGAAGGGGCTGCCGTCCCGGGCCGTCATGTCGGCGACGGGGAGGGTGCCGAACTTCTCCTGGTCCAGGCGGTAGAGAGCTTCGGCATGGCGTTCCGCGAAGCCGATGATGTCGGGGACGGATCGGCGGCTCAGTTCTTCCGCGAGGCGTCGGCAGTTCGCGTGGGTCGCCTCGCCGTTCAGTGTGGCCATCAATCCCAGAAGTCGGCCCATGTCATTCTCATGAGCGCAGGATGTCAGGGCGGTCTGACATCCACGGCTGACATCAACGACGGTGGATGACAGCGGTCCTCCACGGTTCCTCGCGACGTCCGTGAGCTGCGACCCACCGGCAGCCAAGGGGGGCCTTGCCGAACTCCTAAAGCGGGTGTCGCAGGTTCGAATCCTGCCGGGGGCACAGCAGAGCAGCAGGCCAGAGGCCCTGTCGTCCTAGCGGGCGGCAGGGCCTCTGCGCTCACAGCACATATACGGCACGAGCTGACCCGGCGCCGGGACGACCGGGTGTCGTCTTCTTCTCCTGGCGCAGTCAGCCGGTAGTTCTGTTCCCCGCCCGCTCGCTCCGTGAGCGTTCCGGTGCTTGTCGACGAAACGAAAGCGGATCAGCCTGTCGTCTTCTGGGGAATTTGGCGGCAGCCTCGCGCAGGATCTCGTTTTCCTTCTGCGGTGTCGCCCGTGAGTCAGGAACGCTGGCCGCTACGGCCCACTCACAGTTGCTGTTCCCACGGATTGACGACCAGAGCCCCGGTTCGGGCCATGTGTTTGATGTTGCGGGTGGCGACCGTCCAGCCGTTGGCCAGGGCGGTGGCGGCGATCAGCGCGTCCGGCGGATCGATGCTGGTGCCGGTGGCCTTGAGCCTCTTGTGGATGGCGAGGTAGGCAGCCGCCTCCCGTTCGCCGATCGGCGCAATGCGGTCGCCGTATTCGTGCCGCACCGCGGCAAGGGCTCGGGCGTAACGGGCCTGTCGTACGGGATCCGGGGTGGCGGCCACGCCGACCTCAATCTCAGCGACAGTGATCACGCTCAGGAAGCGGTTGGGTCTAGCCGTGGAGCGGAACCATGCCATGACGCGGGGGTCGGGCTTCGCCCGGGTCGTGAGCTCGGCAACGACATTGGTGTCGAACAGATAGATCACTCGGCGTCCGTCTGCTCGTCGTAGGAGCGGGCACCGAACTCCAGGCCGTCGAAGGGCTGGGAGAGCAGGAACTCCTCGAAGCCGTCGTTGCTCAGTGTCACCCAGCGATGGAGCATCTCGGGCAGCGCCTCGATCTCCGTGTCGGCGAGCTCAGCGTCGAAGTGCCGACGCTGGTCCTCCGGCAGGGACTCCCGGATGTCACGGATGGTCCGCAGGGGGTGCGACGACGGCGGCGGCGAGTGAGACCCACCGCTGGGGGCTGTGGTCATCCGCATCGCCTCCGCTTGATCATGCCGTCTGCTGCTGGTACCAGGCTACGGGTTCCCGCCTGCCCGCCCCCATTCTTTACGACGAGAGCGGGGCGTCCGTCCGCCTGCCAGCCGAGTGGCGCTGGCAGTTCTCGCGGATACGCCCTTCCTCCGTCGGTGAGGCTCCGCACCGGGGACCCTTCCCAGCCCGGTGGCCCGCCGGAACGGATCCAGCACACATGAGGCTGGGAACGGCTGAGAACACACGAGAAACGTGGAGGAGTGATTTCGCAGGCCAGATGCCCTGAGGACGACGACGTTTCCGCAGGTCACAGCCCCGCCCAGGGAAAACTCCTAAAGCGGGTGTCGCAGGTTCGAATCCTGCCGAGCACACAACGCATCACGGCTCCGACCTGGGGGTTTCCCCAGGGAGGCGCTTCATCCGGCCTCGGACTTCCCGTCCGGGACCGTTCGCATACACGGACCGGCCACGCCCGCTCTCGCCGCCATCACGGGCGTACCGGACAGTGCGCGGATCCGTGTGGCGCCATGGGTGAGACAACGCCCTGGGCTCGATACGACAGATGCCCGACGCTGATCGATCGGCGGCCAGGCGGGGGTGAGCCCGCAGGATCAGAGGATCAGCGCCACACCAGCGGGGGCGCCGTCCCGGTGAGGACGGCGCCCCTGCTCGGGAACGCCCCCAGTACGTGGCTATCGGACGTCGACGAAGTCGCCGGACGCGTTGATCGCCGGAGTCGTCGTCGTGCCCGCGAAGCTGTAGCGGAAGTAGCCGTCGGTGGCGGCGGTGACGGTCGTCTTGAGGTTGCCCGTCGAGTCGGACTTGATCGTCTTCACCGTGGTGTAGGTGTTGCTGCCCTTCTTGCGGAACTGCAGCTTCACCGACTGGTTCGTGTAGCCGTGGTACTTGTTGTCCTCCCAGTTGGCCCGGGAGAGCTTGCCGGTGACCGTGATGGTCTTGCCCTTCTTCACCGGCTCCGGCGAGGCGTTGACCGTCAGCTTCGAGTAGCGCTGCACCTTGAATGTGGTGGCCGCGTCGCGGTGAATGAAGTCGGAGTCATTGGCGGAGACCAGCGTGCCGAGCTTCCAGGTGGCTGCCGCGTTGTTGCCGACGAAGCCGACCGATGCCTTCGGGTCGAACGTCAGCGTGCCGGTGCAGGTCGACGTGGTGGCGCTCGCCTTGACGCACTTGATCTCGTCGTCCCAGATCTGCGCGTAGTTCGGCTTTGGGCCGAAGGCGCTGATGTAGGTGGTCTCGGCGATACCGGAATCGTCCGACGCGGTCACCGAGACCTTGGCGGACACCACGTTGGTAGTACCGACCACGACCGGCTTGCCGCCGTTGATGACGACCTTGTCGATCGTGATATTGCCCGCGCCGCCATCCTCCGCCTGGGCGGCGGTAGCCCCGATCGCGGTGACGGCCAGCGCGGCGCCGGTGCCGAGCACGGCAAGGCGCATGGTTGTACGCATGAATTCCCCCCACGGATTCATTGATTGATCAGATTGATCAGAGGGAGCGTACGGCGTTGGCCAACGGTTCCCACGTTGTTGTTCAACGCCGCGGAGCCGTTCTCAGTCGTCCGCGCGGCTACCCGAGCCAGTACCCGGGGGGGCGCTCGCGAGGTATTGCACAGAGACTTATCGACCCCCCTCAGCTGTCGGACCGGACGACGAGCCGGACCTCCAGGTGGCGGGCGGGTGCGGAGACGGACGGGCGCGGTCGAGCTCGCCGGCCGGGGTGTGTCGTCCGCCCGCACACCGCCTTCGTAGAGTCGGGGAAATGAACCCGGACCACGCTCCCGACACCGACGAACTGCTGCGCGGTACGTACGCCCGACTGCTGCCCGCCGACTCGATCACCCCTGAGATCGCCGGTTCCCTTCGCTACGCGCGTCTCGTGGCCGACGGCCTCGTCTTCGCCTATGCCCTCGACCGGCCCACCGATGTACGGATCCTCACCGACCCGGACGTGGAGAGCGTCGGCCTGGAGGAGCTGGGGCGGGCGGCGTACGAGAACCTGATGCGCGTACCCGTCACGCACGAGGAGATCCCCTTCGAGGGGACGACCCTGCACTCCTTCTACGGCGACTCACACTTCATCGGGAGCCAGGCGCTGTTCCTGTCCGCCGCGGTCCGGCAGGTCACCGGCGATTCGCTTCCGCACGCCGGTGCCCTCGTCGTCATGCCGAACCGCCACAACCTGGTGTACCACCCGATCGCCGACGGCACGGTGGTCGATGCCGTCAACGGCCTCGCCTCCTACGCGCTGGGTGCCTTCGAGGACGGGCCGGGGGCACTGTCCCCGCGGGTCTACTGGTGGCACCGCGGCAGCCTGAAGTCGCTCACGGCCATCGACGAGGACACCCGGTCCTTCTCCATCCAGCCGCCGCCACAGCTGCTCGGCCTGATGAAGGGCCTGGTCCGTCTCGACCGCGCCGGCCGGCTCGCCACCCGTACCGTCGCCGAGGCGCCCGCTCCCGACCTCGCCGAACTCACCCGCGCCGCTGCCGAGTCGATAGCGGGTCTCTCCCAGGGCCCGGCCGCCGACCTGGGCGACGCCTTCGCCTCCGCCGTCGCCCACGCACACGCCCACTGCGCCGCCGACCCCAGGGCGGCGCAGATCGACACGTGGGACGCCTGGGCCACCGCCGTACAGCTCGGCTGTGCCCTGTTCACCGGTGCGCGGACCCAGGACTGCCGGCTGGGCGAGGACCTCGTCCGGCAGCTGCCGGCCACGCCCGCCGCACCGCCCGCGGACGCCCGCGCCTGGCTCGACGCCCTCTACCTGGCGATCGTGTGCCGGGAGGGGGACCGGATCCGGCGGCTGTGCCAGGTGCCGCTGGAGACGCTGCGGCAGGACGACTCCGTCGACGCGTACGTGCTGTGCTGGATCGACACCCTGCAGACCTACTTCTCCGAACGCGACTCCATGGACGGGGTCGTGGGGAAGCTGGTCGCCACCATGAAGACGTCCGGGCCCGACGAGGTGACCCACGCGCCGATGGAGTTCGTGAACGGAATCGACTACCAGCCGGTCGCGCTCTTCCACCGTCTCGTCGCGCAGGACCACGGCGCCTTCGCCGAGACACTCGCCGAAGCCCTCACGGAACACGGCGCCCACTGGGGCGAGTCGGCGGCACCGCGCGCCCGGGTGGCCCTGGGGCCATTGGCGATGGCGAGTCTCGCCTTCGACCACGGGTTCCCCATCGCTCCGGCGCAGCCGCACCTGCCCCTGTACCTGCTCAACCGCGAACGGATCGAGGAGATCCCCAGCCCCTGACCCCGGTCCCCCCGCCGGGCCGTCGTTGGGAGTCGCAGGGCCCCCGGCTCACGGTGTGACGATGGCGAACTTCCGTCCGCCGCACCGCCCGCGCTGCCCGCACGGCTTGGACGGCCCGGCGGGGGCGTCGGCGTACTCGTGACGTGGCAGCTCTCGGGTTTCGCAGAACATACCGGGCAGGGTGTTGTTCTCGATGGCGGCGCGGGGCAGGCCGCCCAGGCCGAAGACGTTGCCGAGGGCTTCGTACACGAGTCCGTGGGAGGGGGCGTGCGGGGGGATTTCGCCGCCCTCGCCCTTCTCGGGTTCCTCATCGGCGTCCCAACCGAGCTCGGCCAGGGCGTTGTTCAGGAAGTCGGGGCGGGAGCCGTTGAAGCCGCCGTCGGCGCTCAGGGTGCGGATTCCGTGCGAGGGCTGGTGCCCGAAGGGGCTCTCGGGGCCGGTGCGGCCGAACTCCCAATACGCGGTGCAGGGCAGCAGCACGAACGACCAGCCGTTGCCCGCGTCGCCGACGCGGGCAACGGCGGGGACGGACTGGTCCCATGGGGGCGCGACCCTGTCGATCACCGCGATGGTGTCCGCGTCCAGGGCCGGATCGACATCCTGTGGGCCGAACTGGCCCGGCGGCTGGATCAGGGACCGGGGCACGCGAGCCCGGCATGATTCAAACGAGAGGCCCCAGGTCGCCCACGGAGTCCGCGTAGTAGGCCGACTCGGCCAGGTGGAAGGCGAGTTGGCGGAAGGTCCAGCCCGTTCCGGCCGACCGGTCGAGCTCGTCGGGCGTCAGGGCGTCCAGGCGGTTCGCCCAGATCCTGGCCAGGCGCGTGAGCCGGCTGCGTGCCTCGTCGAGATCGGCCGCGGTGAACGGGGCGAGGTCGGCCGCGGTGGTGGTCGTCGAGGCGTGCCAGTGGTCGGGCTGAGTCTCCTCGCCTACGAGCCGCGCCTCCATCTCGGCGAGATGGTCGACCATGTGGTCGGCGACGCGGCGGATCGCCTTGTGCGGGGTGTAGAGCCGGTCACCGGCGGGGACGGGGCGGCCGTCCCAGGTGGTCCAGGTCGCGGCGAGGGCCAGGACGTGGTCGATCATGGCCGTCAGGAGCTGCGCGGGGTCGCGGCCGTCGGTCGCCGGGGCCTCGTCGGGGATGTCGGGGGCGTTGCCGGAAGTGCCGGGGGTGTTGTGGGCATCGGGAGTGTCGTGGGTGTTGCCGGAAGTGCCGGGGGTGTTGTGGGCATCGAGGGCGTTGCCGGAAGCGCTGCGAGCGTGCTCGGTGTTCGTCATGGGCCGACGCTAGATCCGGGACGCTTCGGCCCCCGCCGAACCGTTCCGGATCAGGAGGACGTGACGTCTCTCGACCGCGGACGCCTGCCCGGGGAGGCGCAGTTGGGGCACCAGTAGCCCTCCTGCTGGATGAATATCCACCCGAGCTCCTCGATGTACGGGGAGGCGACGGTCGCGCTGTGCAGCAGATGGCCGAACAGGTCGGTCTCGATGTCCGGCGGCGGTTCCGCGATGACCAGGTCGAACACGGCCCGCGCCTGGCAGCGTCTGCGGTCGCACGCGAGGTGGAACCGCACGGGGCCGGGCGGATCTCCGCCGGTGGTCAGGCTCATCTCTCCACTATGGCCGCGGAGTCGGCCGCGCGGCGCCGTTTCCCGGACAGGCCATGCCCCCCTTCCCGGCCGGCCTCAGGAAGGCAGGGACGCCGCCATGGCCGCTGCCGCGCGGCGCACCCGGGACGCGTCGTCGCGGACGGTGCGGCTGAACTCCATGTGCAGGAACGGCACGCCCTGGGCCTCGGCCTCTCTGCCCTGTACGTTGCCGCGGCCCTCCAGTGCGCAGCGGCGGGCCCAGGCGCGGCAGACGGCGAAGCCCTCGTGGCGCAGTGCCGTTGCGGTACGGCGGGCAGTGGGGAGGCCCTTGTCCGCCGAGCCGAGGGAGGCGATCACGTCGTAGTCCGGTTCGGTGCTGTCCGCGAAGCCGTGGACCTGGAGACCGGGGAGGCGGCGTGCGGCCAGTTCGTCGCAGACGGCGTCGAACACGGTGTCCCTGCGGTGGGCCACGTCGGCGCGGCCCTTCCTGTCGGCGTTGCGGTGGGTTCCGGCCATGACCAGTACGCCGCCGCGCCTGGCCCGTAGCACCCCGATGCCGAGCTGTTCGCTGCCGGCGTCGGCCACCGGGTGCGGCACCTGGACCGACCAGCGGGTCGTGGCGCTCAGGTCGATGTAGACCCGGCCCCAGCCCCGGTGGCCCTCCGCCGCCCGGTCGGAGATCTCCGCGAACCGGCGGCCGGTCACGGTGTCGGTGAACGTCCTGACGGCGAAGTCGATGTCGCCGAGACGGCGCCCGGCTTCGGCCCGCTTGCCGTCGAGGAAGAGGCCCACGGCTTCGGCGGCGGTACGGCGCTGGGCGCGCAGCGGTGGCAGATAGTCACTGCGGGCGACCGTGTCATGGGTGAAGTCCGTGATGCGACGCGCGAGATCCACGCCGTCGCGGCCGTCCGCCGCGGAACCTCCCGGGCGGTCGTCCCCGTCCCCGTTCCCGGCGCCCGGCCCCCGGCTCCCGAATGGCGCAAAAAGGGTCACGAGGGCCCCCAGAGTGACAACCATCACGGCAATACCGATCAGTGTTCGCTTGATCGTTACCTTCGATGCCGGATTCCGTGCCATAGACATATAAAAATATCAGGGGTGTCCCGCCATTCGTCTTCGGTCTCCGTCACTCGCGCCACCGCGCCCGTGCTCCTCCTCGCGGCCCTCGTCGGCTGCTCGGTTCCGGGCGGTGACAGCGACTCCGCGGACGCGAAGGAAGGTCCTTCCTTCACCGTCGCCGCAGCCGGCGACATCCTGATCCACCCCCAGCTGACCGAGCAGGGACGCAAGGACGCCGCGGCGGCCGGGGACAAGACCGGGAAGAAGATCGACTTCCATCCGTTGCTGGCCGGGGTCAAGCCCGTGATCAGCAAGGCCGATCTGGCGATCTGCCACTTCGAGCCGGTCGCGGGCAAGCCGCAGGGACCGTTCGAGGGCTTCCCCGACTTCGTCGTGCCGCCGCAGATCACCACGGCGCTCAAGGACGTCGGCTACGACACCTGCTCGACGGCCTCGAACCACACCCTCGACCACGGGGCCTCCGGCGTACGGAACACTCTCGACGCGCTCGACGGGGCCGGACTCAAGCACACCGGGTCGGCGCGCAGCAGCGCCGAGGCCGCCAAGCCGCTGATCATGGACGTGAAGGGCGTGAAGGTCGCCCAGTTGTCCTACGCCTTCGGCTTCAACGGGCGCGAGGTCCCGGCCGACAAGCCCTGGCTGACCAACCAGACCGACTTCAACAGGATCGCCGCCGCCGAGAAGGCCGCCCGCAAGGCCGGTGCCGAGGTGGTGATCCTCAGCATCCACTGGGGTCGCGAACATCATCCGGACCCGAGCAACGGACAGTTGAAGCTGGCCCGCAGGCTGGCGCGGGAGACCGGGATCAATCTGGTGATCGGCCATCACGCCCATGTGGTGCAGCCGATGGAGAAGATCGGCTCCACGTGGATCGCGTACGGCCTGGGCAACCAGGTGGCGCGGCACGACGTGCCGTCGGGGCTGACCGAGGAAGGCGTCATCGGCTGGTTCGAGTTCCACAAGCGCGGTGACACCTGGGACGTCGACGCCCGGTACGTACCGACGCTGCTGACGATCCCCCCGGATGCCGACGGCAGCGATGCACAGGAGCCCGATGTGGCGGTGGTGAAGGACCACCGGCTGGTGGATCTGGCCGGATCGCTGCAGAACGCCGAGGACCTGCCGGCCGCCGAGCGGGCCAGATACCGGATGGCCTTCCAGCGGACCCAGGGCACTCTGCTCAACCGGGGCGCCGTCGAGGACGGGCTGAAACCCTTGAAGGACCTGCCCGAGTGAGCCCCGGAACAAGCCCCGGAGTGAGCCCCGGAATGCCCCCCTGGAATGGGTGGGTCCTGAATGGATGAGTCCGGGACAAGTACGGGATCGAGCCCCGTCGACTGACCCGGCCTCCCCGCCCCGCCCGACCGACCCGCCTGCCCGACCGATCCGCCGAGCTCCCGCGGCGGCCGGGACATGCGGATACATGCGGATGTATACAGACGCATGCGGACGCCGGGGCGGCGTGGGGAGGGGCCGCGGGCGGCAGGGGTTCCGCCCCGGCGCCGGAAGTCGGAAAGCTCACACTCGCCACCCTCCGTACAACCTTCCGCAAAGCTTTTATGTCCAGCAAACGGCTGTGCCTCGTTCAGCACGCCGGAACCGAGCAGACAGTCAAAGGGGAACACGATGGCCGCTTCGTCCTCGAAGCGCCGGCACAAGGTCCGCCGGCGGGCCGATATGTCGCTTCTGGGTGGCATACGTCCCCCCATCGCGGTTCTCTCCGCGCTCCTGCTCTCCCTCGCGGGCATCACCGCCCTCGGCCTGGGAAGAGCGAGCCAGGACTCCGTACCGGAGGCGGTGCTGACCTCCCAGCAGCACTTCGCCGAGGACGGCGCCGTCACGATGCGTGCCTCGATCGACGAGAGCGTCACCGACCTGACCCGCACCGCGGGGCTCTTCAGCGCGGGCGATCCGGCCTCTCCCGACGCCGTCCTCGACAAGATCGGCAGCGTCTACCAGAAGTGGACGGGCACCGCCGTCGTCGAGATCGAGTCCGGCCGGATGCTCGCCGCGCGCGGGGAGAACGTCCCCGTCACCGCCATCGACACCGGCAAACTCGCCCAGAAGGACGGGCTCAGCCCGCGCATCGTACGGCTCCAGAACGGCGAGAGCAGGCTGCTCGCCTTCGCCCTGCTGTCCTGGCCGGACCGGCCGCAGCAGTTGCTGATCGCCTCCAACAGCCTCCGCTTCCCCGGCGTCAGCCGCGGGCAGTTCCGCTCGATCGCCGTCGTCGACACCACGGGGCACATCCTCAGCCGCGACGGCGTCCAGGAGCCGGAGCAGGTCAAGACCGACAAGCAGCGCGCGGACGCCAAACGGTCCGCCAAGCAGCTGAACGCCTTCGCCGAAACGGCCGCGACCAAGACCAGACAGCACCCGCTCAAGGCCAAGGAACCCGGCTCCGGCGGCTTCCCCGGCGTCAGCGGCAGCCTGCGCGGCAACAGCGTCCGCGGTGACCGCGCCGTCGCCGGCTATGCCGCGCTGGCCGGCCCGCAGCCCGGCGAGGGCACCGTCGCCACCTCCCTCGGGCTCACCGTCGTCGCCATGGTCGACGTCGCGGAGGACCCGACCCGCGTCGCGGGCCCCTTCTTCGGACTGGTCTCCGCCGCCGCCCTGCTGCTCATCGGCGCACTCGCGGTGGCGCTGCTGCTCGGCACCGTGCAACGGCCGCTGCTGAAGCTGTTCCTGGAGAGCCGCCGGCTGACCCGGGGCGATCTGACCCGTCCGGTCTCCGTTCCCAGGTTCGGCGAGACGGCGCGCATCGGGCGCGCCCTGGAGCGCCTGCGCCGCCAGCTCCTCGGCGAACCGGCGGAGGGCGGGGCGGCCCAGGACGCCGGCGCCGGTCCTGGCCGCCCGGGGCGCCGGAGCCGGCTCGGCAGCCGCGCGCTCATCGTCATCTGCAGCGTCCTCCTGCTGGCCTGGTCCGCACCGATGCTGCTGCTCTTCAACCGCGCCGACTCCACCGTCGCCGTGCCGGAACAGGTCGTCAGCGACCAGCGCGAGCGCACCCACACCATCTCCGACCGGGTCCGGCGCGCGCTCAACGAGGGCCACGCCGACCTGGTGTCCGTCGCCTCGCTCGTCGGCAACCGCACCTCCCCCGACGACATGAAGAAGGTCCTGGAGCGCACCCGCACCGAGCACCAGCGCTACCGCTCGATCTACGTACGCGACGCCGACGGCACCATCCAGGCCCGCGCCGGCGAGAAGCCGCACGCACTGCCCAGCGGCACCAAGGGCAAGCCGCTCACCCAGCCCATCACCGTCCTGAACGAATCCGGCAAGGAGCCCTCCATCGCCGGGTACGCGGAGATCCCCGGCCGGAACGGCGCCATGGTGATCGGCGAGTTCCGGATCGACTTCATCAACGGGCTGCTCAAGCGCCCCGGGCTCGGCCAGGTCCGGGTGGTCGACGGCGAACACCGGGTCATCGGCGGCAACACCGGCTACCTCGCCTTCGATTCCCTGCCGAAGCGACTGGACGAGCTGGTCTCCGGCACGAACCAGCGGGTCGGCATGAACGCCCCCGCGGGCGCCGTCGTCTACCGCGACAGCGACGGTGTCCAGATCTCCGCCGCCTCGCCCTTCGCCGGTGGCGGCGCCGCGAAGCAGCTCCACTGGACGGTGGTCAGCTGGCAGCCCGCGTCGGGCCTCGCCATCCCCGAGTACAGCCTGCAGAACCGCACCGTTCTCGCCGGTCTGCTCGGCATCACCGCCGCCGTGGCCTGCCTCGGCTGGCTGTACATCGTCGTCGTACGTCCGCTGCGCGAACTGGCCGGAAAGGCCGAATCGCTGGCCGACGGCGACCGCCGCACCGTGCTCTTCCCGCACCACCACGACGAGGTCGGCGCGGTCACCCGCAGTCTGGAAATTGTCCGGCAGCAGCTCCAGGAACAGCGCAGACGCGACAGCGCTCCCCTGGTCGGAAGGAACTGAACGGCCGTGCTCTTCCTCTACGGCGTGCTCGTCGTGTGCTGTGCGATCCTCCTGATCTCCGGCATCGTCGAACAGCGGCGCCACTTCACCAATCTGGAGCGCATACCCACCCGGGTGCTGATCAACGGCATCCGCGGCAAGAGCTCCATCACCCGCCTCTGCGCGGGCGCCCTGCGCGGCGGCGACCTGGTCACCGTCGCCAAGACGACCGGTACCGCAGCCCGCTTCATCCACCCGGACGCCACCGAGGAGCCGGTCTACCGCAAGTTCGGCATCGCCAACGTCGTGGAGCAGATCGGCATCGTGCGACGCGCGGCCTCCTACAACCCGGACGCGCTGGTCATCGAGTGCATGGCGGTCATGCCGGCGCTCCAGGAGATCAACCAGTCCAAGCTGATCCGGTCGACGATCGGTGTGCTGTGCAACGTACGTGAGGACCACCTGGCCGAGATGGGCCCCACGCTCGACGACGTGGCCCGCTCGCTGTGCCGCTCCATGCCTGAGGGCGGCATCTGCGTCACCGCCGAGCAGGACCGCTTCCACATCCTCCAGGAGGAGGCGGACGCCCGGGACTGCAAGCTGATCTACGCGGACCCGGAGACCGTGAGCGACGAGGAGCTGCGCGGCTTCAGCTGGTTCACGTTCAAGGAGAACGTGGCCATCGCGCTGACCGTCGCCGAACTCCTCGGCGTGGACCGGCAGACGGCGCTCCAGGGCATGTACGACGCCCCGCCGGACCCGGGTGTCCTCTCGGTCGAGCGGTACCGCACCCACGACGACAAGCGGCTGCGCTTCGCCAACGTCTTCGCGGCGAACGACCCCGAGTCGACGCTGATGAACATCAACCAGCTGCTCGATCTGGGCGCGATCGACCGGCCGCTGAACGTCGTGATCAACTGCCGCCCCGACCGGGTCGAGCGCAACGGCCAGATGGGCCAGATCATTCCCGAACTCCAGCCGGAGAAGGTGTTCGTGATCGGTCACCCGGCGAAGAGCGCCATCGACGCGATCCCCTCCGAGTGGCGCCACACCGCGGTCGACCTCGGCGGCGACAAGCGCGACCCCGAGGAGTTCATGAACCAGCTGCTCGGGCACCTCGGGCCGGAGTCGTCGCTGGTCGCGATCGGCAACATCCACGGGCAGGGCGAACTGCTCCTGGAACACCTCGCCGAGCTGCCCGCCGACGAGACCCCGGACGAGACGCCGGACGAGACGCCGGACCAGGCCCCGGACCGGACGCCGGACCAGGCCGCCCCGCAGGGAGACCCGCAGGCACCTCCGCACGCCGACGTCCCGGCCGACGTCCCCGCCGACGTCCCCGCCGACGTCCCGGCCGACGTCCCGGCCGACGGCCCGGTCACCGCCTCCTTCCCGCCGGTCCCGGCCCAGCGGCAGCAGTCGCCACACCCCCAGCAGCCGCGGCACGACGAGACCCTGGCGCTCCCCCGCTACACCCCGCACCTCGACCCGTACCAGCCCTACCCCGAGGCGTACGAGGCCCGGTACCAGCAGGCCCCGCGCCCGGCCTCCCCCCTACCGCAGCAGCCGCAGCCACACACGCACCAGCAGCCGCAGCAATCACAGTCGCAGTCGCAGTCGCAGCAGCACGAGCCACCGCACCAGAGTCCGGAAGACCCGGCCGAACCGCCCGCACCTCGCGTCCGCGGCATGTTCGAGCCGGTCCGGCCGCCCGCCCCGGCCCAGCAGGAAAACCCAGGAGAACCCCGTTGATCCCCTCCGTCCTCACCCCTGAGATTGCCGCCATAGGCATCGCCCTGGGGCTGATGTTCTCGCTGGTCTGCTACCTGACGACCAACCTCTCCCCCGGCGGGATGATCACCCCGGGCTGGCTGGCGCTCACCCTCGTCGAGGACCTCCAGCGCGCGGCCATGGTGGTCGGCGTGACCGTTCTGACGTACGTCGCGGTGCTCGGCCTCCAGAAGGTCGTGATCCTCTACGGCAAGCGGCTGTTCTCCACCGTCGTCCTCACCGGTGTGATCTTCCAGGGGACTCTGATGATCGTGCTGTCGATCGAGTTCCCGCTGATGTACACCAACCAGACCCTGGGCTTCATCGTCCCCGGCCTGATCGCGTACCAGCTCGTCCGCCAGCCCAAGGGCGCGACCCTGCTGGCGACCGGCTCGGTGACGCTCATGGCCTATGTCGTTCTCACCGCAGGCATCCTGCTCGGCGCGCTGCCGACCGTCTGACCCGAACCTTCCGGAGCTGACTGACTCATGAGTGCCAAGACCAAGCGCCGTCCCCGCCAGGCGCTGCACGCCGTCACGGTGACCGCTCTGCTCGCGGGCAGCGCCTACCTCACCGTCGAACTGCGCAAGGACGAACAGGCCAAGGCCCCGGCCGTGCAGGCCGTCACCGACAATCCGGCGCTGAAGTCCTCGAACCTGAAGAACGGCGAGCAGCGCTGGGAACGGCTGCGCAACCCGTCCCGCACCCTGCTGCGCGGCGCCGACGGCGAGATCCTCGCCAGCTTCACCGACGGCGCCCGCACCGCCACTCTCACCGGCCCCAGCCGCACCTTCACCGAGCCCAGCACCACCACGTCCAAGGTCGTCACCGAGGACTGGGTGCGGCTGATGCCGTACCAGTGGAAGAAGGGCGCCGAGAACGAGAAGTGGTTCAAGGACTGGTTCAAGGAGTTCTTCGGCAGCGAGGAGGACGACCTCTTCGCCACCGCCTTCCAGTACGTCGCCGACGCCCCGGTCAAGAAGGACGACGAGGGGGTCTCCTACGCCGGTGACGCCAGCTTCGGTCCGCTCAACCCGAACGGCAGCGAGGGCAACGACCTCCGGCTGGAGGAGTCCGACTTCTTCGACTACCTCGGCATCCCGTACACCTTCCGCAACGGCACGACGATGCAGCCCCGTACCGAGCGCGCCCGCTCCATGGACTGCTCGGGCTTCATCCGTACGGTGTTCGGCTACCGGGCCCGCTACCCGCTCATGGCCACCGATGCGTCCGGCGACGGCCTGCCGCGTACCGCCAACGGCATGGCCCGTTCCCACCGCGGTACGGACGTGATCGACCTGAAGGGCATCACGCCGGCCGACCGGCCGAAGAACATCGATGTGCTGCAACCCGGTGACCTGGTCTTCTTCAAGCTCGACCAGCGCACCAAGGAGCGCCTCGACCACGTCGGCATGTATCTCGGGCACGACACCGACGGCCACAAGATCTTCATATCCAGCCGGGAGGAGGCCAACGGCCCGACCATCGGCGACAAGGGCGGCACGTCCCGGCTCGACGGAAACGGGTACTACGCGGCGACCCTGCGCAGCGCGAAGCGGCTGTAGCGGAGCGCCCCGTGACGGGAGCGCCCGTGGCGAGCGCCGTCGCCGTCAGCGCAGTTCCTCCGGGCACGGCGTGCCCGGAGGCAGCTGGTAGGGGGCGGCCAGCCGGTACACGCCCGGTCGCGGCGCGAGCAGTTCCGTCCACTCGTCGCCGTCCGCGTCCTCGTCGACCTTGAACAGACAGCCGTTGGTGTTGACGAAGGTCCGCGGACTGCTCTCGTCCGTGCGCCGCTTGGACTCCTCGGTCTCCTGCGGCCGTTCGACGCCCTTGCCCTCGCTGTCGACCACGGCGAGCCAGCGCGAGTACGGGATGCGGATCAGGATCCGGCCGGGCGTCTTCACATGGATGGTCAGCTCGCCCGCGCCGGCCTGGTCCACCGAGGCCGGCGGATCGGCCAGCGGCACCGGGCTGTCCACCTCGAAGAGCCGCCAGTTGGCGTCGGACCAAACCGGCTTCAGATACGGCAGTCCCTCGTCGACGAGCTGCGCCTCCTGCACCGCGCCGCTGGAGTCCGGCGTCCCCTTGGGCAGCACCACGTAGTGCACCGCCCAGCGGTCCAGCCACTGGCGGTAGTTGGCGCTGTTCAGGGTGTCGTCGTAGAAGAGCGGGTTGCGCTCCATGTCCGCCTGCCGGTTCCAGCCCCGGGCCAGATTGACGTACGGCGCGAGCGCGGACGCCTCCCGGTGGCTGCTCGCCGGCACGACCTCGACCCTGCCCCGCTCGGCGCCGACCTGTTGCAGCTCATTGACCAGCGGGGCCAGCTCGCGCGCCCAGGAAGCGCTGGGGGCGGTGCGGACGATGTCGTCGACGCCCTTGAAGCCGACCCAGAAGTTCAGCCCGGCGAACGCGATGATCAGCGCGTACCAGCGCCGGGAGCGCGGCACGGTGTACGGCAGCGCGGCCAGGAGCACCACTCCGGCGAACAGCATCGCCATCCGGGTGACGTTCGAGCCGATCTGCGAGTCGATCACATAGGTCAGCAGCGTCCCGACGCCGTACACGGCGGCGGCGGTGCGGACCGTCTTCCAGTCGCGCGGTACGAGGACGAAGACGAGGACCGAGAAGATGAACGGCAGCGAAAGCGTCGCGATCGACATCGGCTGCGTACCGGAGAACGGGAACAGCCACGCGGACAGCGCCACCACCGCGACCGGGGCCAGGCCCAGCGCGTACGCGCCGGGGCGCCGTTTGTTCAGGAACAGCGCGGCGGCGATCACGCCCAGGAACAGCCCGGCCACGGGGCTGCTCGCCGTCGCGAGCCCGGCGAGCGGTGCGGCGACGGCCGCCTTCGCCCACCGCTTGTACCGCCAGCGGTGGGGCCAGCAGAAGACCGCGGCCGTCGCAGCCACCGCGAACATCATGCCGAGCCCGAACGTCACCCGCCCCGACAGCGCGTTGCACAGATACGCGAACGCCCCGGCGAGCGAGCAGGCCAGGGGATTGCGGACGGCCCGGACCCGGACCAGGATCAGCGCGGTCAGCGCCGCCGACACGGTCCCGGCGACCATCATCGTGGTACGCACGCCGAGCACCGACATCAGATACGGCGAGACGACGCTGTACGAGACGGGGTGCATGCCCCCGTACCAGGCGAGGTTGTACGCCGTGCCGGGATGCCGGCCGACGAATTCGGCCCAGGCGTCCTGGGCCGCGAGGTCGCCGCCGCTGTTTGCGAAGAAGAAGAACCAGAGCAGGTGGGTGACGGCGGCGATCGCGGTCGTCAGCAGGACCGGGTGGCGGCGGCAGCGCTCCTTGAAACGGTCGACCCGGTCGCTGCCGCCCAGCGCGGGAACCCCTTCAGAGCCCTCCGCCGAGTCCGTACGGGCTGTACTGCGCTTCGCCCGTGTGGGCTCAGCAGTGGTCACTGCGACTCTCCCCGTCCTTGCCCGGACGCATCGGAACCAACGATTTACTGCACGGGCCTCATTGTCGGAAGACGCGTTCCGGGGTGCACACGTTGCTTCCGGGACGCTAGCACGCGGCTTTTTCCCTGTCCGGAAAGGTTCCTTGAAGTGGGATGTTCCCCGCAGTAACCTGCAATAGTCGTTCAAGATCATCAGCTCACGAACGACTATGGAGTTCCCATGCACAGATGACAGGCACGCACCGCAACCCTTGCCGCCACCGCAGGCGTGATAGCGCTCGGCACCCTGGCCGCCCCCGCATACGCAGCCGCGGCCGATCCGTCCGGCCTCTGCGGTTCTGGCTACTCGGTCATCGACTCACACAAATTCCAGAGCGTCGGGGGCACCGTCTATCTCCTCTACAGCGGCAGCGCCGGCAAGAACTGCGTGGTGACGATCCGCAACACGGCCGGAAAGGCCACCTACATGGAGGCGGGGCTCCAGGTGCAGGGCGGCGCGACCCAGTACGACAGCGGCTCCTACACCGCGCACGCCGGCCCGGTGCGGCTGGCCGCAGGCAGCAAGTGCGTGAAGTGGGGCGGCATGCTCGGCAGCGACGAGTCGTGGACGAGCGGGTGGAGCCACTGCGGCTGACCCCGTACGCCGTCGGGCCCCGAAACACCTGTGCCACGCAACGCTCGTCGCGCTGCGTGGCACAGGTCGTTCCGGGCGCCGAGCCCTCGCCCATCCGTTTGATCAGCTGATTCGCGTCAGTTTCCTACTGAATCCGGGAGTCTTCAGGTCCTCCTGGAGGGCCACCGGGGCGCTGACCCTGCCGGGGCCGGTTCCGACGGTGACCACACCCACCGTGGTGCCCGCCGACGCCTCGTGCGGGATCGTCTTGCCGTCGTTCGACACGGACAGTTCGACCTTCAGGCCCGGCCAGCCCTTCGCCTTCAGATCGCGGGTCGCGACCAGCGCGGTCCGGCCGCCGAGCCCGTCGTCCACGTACCCGACGACGTCGCCCTTCTTCACGACCCGGGCGGAGGTGACGGCCTTCTGCGCCCCCTTGATCAGCTTGAGGCTGTTGTTCAGCGACATCACCAGGCTGTCGTACGGCTGACCGGTACCTGCCTGCTGGCCCATGACGGCGCCGTAGATCCATAGCTTCTGCCCGTCGACCACGGTGTTCGCGGACCAGAGCAGGTTGCCGCCCGCCGGAGTGGACGAGCCGGTCTTGATGCCGCTCACCCCCGGCTCCAGCAGGATGGTGTTGTTGTTGTAGATCATCTGGTCGATCCCCGGGATCTTTATCTCCGGGGTGTCGACGATTCCCCGGAACACGTCGTTCTGCATGACCGCCCGCGCCAGCTTGAGCTGGTCCTCGGCGGTGGAGACGGTGCGCTTGTCCAGACCGCTCGGGTCGGTGTACGTCGTGTTCTTCATGCCGAGTTCCTTGGCCGCGGCATTCATCTTCGCCACGAACTCCTTCTCGGATGGGGCGTCCCAGCGGGCGAACAGCCGTGCCGCGTTGTTGCCGGAGGGGATCATCAGCAGCTGGAGCAGCTGCTTCTGGGTGAACTGCTGCCCCTTCGTGATCGGCGCCGTCGACTCGTCCTCACGCTTGGACTCGTCCTCCGCCTGCTGGTCGACGGTGATCTTCTCGCCCTCTTCCTTTCCCTTGAGGGGGTGGTCCTTGAGGACCACATACGCCGTCATGACCTTGGCGACACTGGCGATGGGCGCGGGCTTCTGCGCGCCCGCGCTGCCCATCGAGCCGACGCCGTCCACGCTCACCGCCGACTGGCCCTGCGCCGGCCAGGAGAGGTTCAGACGGTCACCGTCGAAGGTGTAGGCCGACTCGACCGACAGCCCCAGCTCGGGGTCCGGGAGCGGGCGCACCATCTGCACGATCGCAAAGACGATCACCAGGAGCAGGACCAGGGGGGTCCAGATCTTGACCCTGCGCACGGCGGTGCGGACCGGCGTCTCCGGCGGCGGGGGCGTGTTCGTCAGCTCGGCCAGCAGGTCGAGCGGCGGCCTGGGCGGCATCGGCTGCTGTGTGGTCCGCTCGGCACCGGACAGCGCGGTGGGAGGCGGCGTGCCGGGCTTCGCGGCGGAGGCGGCGGGCACCTCGGGCTTACGGGGCGCGGGCGCCGACGCCGGCCGTACGTCGTCCCCGCGCAGGGGTACGAACTTGCTGGTCCGCTCGGCGGCGGACTCGGCCTTCGACTCGGCCTCCGAGCCCGGCTTTGCCGTCTTCGCCCCGGGCGGGGTGATCTTCAGCGCGGTCGTCGGCTGGTCGACCCGGAGTGCGGCGGGCGCCCTGAAGATGGCGGTCGGCTGATCGATGCCCTGCTTGTCCTCGGCGGCGGCGTCGTCAGCCTCGGCTTCGGCCTTCTTCTTCTCGGCGGAAGGTGCCTTGTCGTCGGAGTCGTCGGACGCGCCATCGGACGGCTCGTCCCCGTCCCCGTCCCCGGCATCGGCATCGCTCGACGCGGTCGCCGCGTCCGCAGCCGCGTCGGTGTCCGCGTCCTCCGCGCCCTCCGCGTCCTCGTCCTTCGACGTGGCGGCCTTCGCGTCATCGCCCTGCGCGTCGTCGTCGCTGTCCGCGTCGTCGCCGTCCGCTTCGTCGTCCTTCGTCACCCAGGCGGCGACGGCCGCACGCAGCCGCGCATCGCCCTCCTCGGAGCCCTCTCCGGAGCCCTCGGCGGGCTTCGCCGCCGCCGCCTCGTCCGCTGCGGCATCCGCGGGCTCACCCGCATCCGCGCTCTCCGAGGCCTCAGGCGCCTTCTCCGGACCCTCGGAGCCCTTAGCGGCCCCCTCGGTCTTCTCGGCCTCCTCGGCGCCCACAGCGCCGTCAGGGCCCTCGGCCTCGACCTCGGAATCCGCGACCGTGTCACCGTCCGCCTCCGCCGACGGCTCCTCGACCCCGGAGCCCTCCGGCTCCGTACCCTCCGGCTCCGGGTCGTCGACGCCCTCGGCGCCCTCGCCGTCCTCGGTGACCGGTGCCGTGCGGAAAACGGCCGTCGCCGTGTCCGTCTTTCCGGCGGCCGCGTCATCGGCGGACGGTTCACGGAAGACGGCGAGCCGCGGATCGCTTTCACTCCGAGCCGTACCCGACGACTTCTGCTGCTCCGACTTGTCGGGGGACTCGCCCGCCACCGATGCCTCCTCCATGCGGCGCGGGGGACACCCCCGCGCTGTCCGAACCATCTACCAGTGTCCTGTGTGAACCACCGGCCCGGCTGCTAGACGGGAACGACATA
Source organism: Streptomyces sp. NPDC058240 (assembly GCF_042882135.1). Classification (NCBI taxonomy): domain Bacteria; kingdom Bacillati; phylum Actinomycetota; class Actinomycetes; order Kitasatosporales; family Streptomycetaceae; genus Streptomyces; species Streptomyces sp. NPDC058240. Next base: position 131,037 of record NZ_JBHVWT010000005.1, on the reverse strand, counting down.
GCTACTGGTTCCCATACAAAGCACCCAGGCACTCTCGACAGACCAATGTGAGAGGGGTCACCCTGTCATTCATCCACGCGGGGAGGCATGGATGGGCAGGAGCCGCAGAACAATTCCGGAGGAGCTTCTGCTGCTCGCTCTGGACCCGACCACGGGTACCACAGCGCAGCCGCAGTCGCTCGACCTCGGCCTCGCCGGAGCTCAGCTAGTGGAGCTGGCTCTGGCAGGACGGATAGCCCCTGACGGGGATCGTATCGCCGTGGTGATGCCACGGCCGACAGGAGATCCGACTCTGGACTCCGCACTGGAACTGCTGCGGCGACGCGGCAGCCCTGTTCGGGCGGTCCATTGGATTGGCGGGCCCCGGCTGGGGCTGCGTCAGATCTACCTCGCTCATCTGGAGCGGTGCGGCATGGTGCATGCCGTGGCGGGCCAGATGTGCGGAGTGCTGCCGACGACTCGCTACCAGGCGACGGAGACGGCAATCAGCCGGGACATCAGAGCCAGGCTGGACAGTGCGATCCGCACCGGCGTACCGCCGGACCCGCGGACCGCGGCGCTCGCCGCGCTGGCCCACGCGGTCGGACTCGGCAAGCACCTGTATCCCGGGAACGAGGGGCGTTCATCACGCTCCCGGCTCCGGGACCTGATCAGGCACGACCCCATGGGCGGACTCGTGGCACATGCCGTGATGGACGTCCAGAACGGGGCGGTCGCACAGCCGCGCCGCAATCAGGCGGCCGGAGTTCCATTGCAACCGCAAGTGCAGTCGCAGTCACGCCGCGGCAGCATGGCGCACACCGCGGCCCACTAGGCGCACCACGCCCCGGGGCCGTACGCACCGCCGCACCGCCGCGCAACTGCACGGCAGCACCAACCGAATACCGCCGCACCGTCGTCCCCAAGACCCGGTTCGGGAGCCGCACCAAGCGCGGGGCAGCCGAGAGACATCGGCTGCCCCGTGCGCTTGCGTGTGGCCATTTCCCAGCGCGACCGGGGGAAGTGGTGGCAATCTGCTGAGCAGTAGATACGCACAGCTACATAGCCGGAGGTGCCGTTTCCGTGCCGTCCAACGTCAATCCCACCGTCAGGCGACGCCGGTTGGGCCAGGAATTGCGCCGACTGCGCGAACTCAAAGGCATGACGGCCGAGGAGGTGGCGGAGCGGCTGCTGGTCTCGCAGTCGAAGATCAGCCGCCTGGAGAACGGCCGCCGCTCCATCAGCCAGCGTGATGTCCGCGATCTCTGCGGGGTGTACCAGGTCGAGGACCACCGGATCGTCGACTCACTCATGCAGATGGCCAAGGACTCCCGCCAGCAGGGCTGGTGGCACGCCTTCGGCGACATCCCGTACAGCGTCTACATCGGTCTGGAGACCGACGCCGAATCGCTGCGGGTGTACGAACCCCAGGTGGTCCCCGGCCTGTTGCAGACCCGGAGTTACGCCGAGGCGCTGATCAACGGAGCGCTGCCGGAGGCCCCGCCGTCCGACATCGACAAGCGCGTCAGCGTCCGGGCCCGCCGCCAGGACCGGATCACCGACCCCGAGCATCCGCTGCGGCTGTGGGCGGTCATCGACGAGTCCGCGCTGCGCCGGCTGGTCGGCAGCAAGCACGTGATGATCGAACAGCTGGAGCAGCTGGTCGAGCTGTCCCAGCTGCCGCACGTGACCGTGCAGGTGCTGCCGTTCGAAATGGGCGCGCACCCCGGCATCAACGGGCAGTACGCCATTCTCGAATTCCCGGACGCCGCCGACTCCAGCGTCGTCTATATCGAAGGCGTCACCAGCGATCTCTATCTGGAGAAAGCCAACGATGTGCAGCGGTACAGCGTCATGTACGAGCACCTGCGGGCACAGGCGCTGAATGTGGAACAGACTCGGCACTTCATCACCGAGATCGTGAAGGATTACACCCGGCTCAGCACCGACTGAGCACCGGTGCGGGGCAGCCTGCAAAGTCCGGATTGCGGAAAATGAAGTGATGTTACGGGAGGGGCGGCGGTAAGGTACACCGCCGCCCGCCCCGAGTGGAAGATCTACCTGGTATATACCACTCGGTCGAGTGAACGCCCCCTTCGCACAAGGAGCTTGGCGAGTAGCGTCGATCACACCAACCGGAACACTGTTGGTGTCATTTACGCGACTCTTTGAACCGGAGTGAACATGGCCATTCGTCAGGGTGCTACGGACAAGTGGACGAAGTCCTCGTATTCCGGGGGCAACGGCGCCTGCGTCGAAGTCAAGTCCCCTCTCACGCAGGCAATCGACGTGCGCGACTCGAAGGCCCCCGAGGGCCCCTCGATCACGTTCGTCCCCGCCGCTTGGAACGCATTCGTGCGCGATGTCGGCAAGGATGCCGTCAACGCCTGATCAATGATTTTCCGTGCGCATCGCGGTGCCGGTTCCGGTGCCGTTGTCAGCCCTCTCGACTGGTCCGCCGTCCTGGCCGAGGGGGCTCGATGCCCGACCCGACGGGCAACCACGCAACGGGGCGGCCGGGTGACCGGAATGCTCAGCGCAGCTGATCGACATACAGATCGGTGCCCGGCACCGTCGGGATGAACGGCGCCACCAACTCCACCCGCCCCAGGCCGGATTCCACGACCGCCGCGTCGAGCCCGGTGAAGTGCTCGGCCCAGCACTCCCTCGGGTCCTCCTGGAGGAACCAGAGCAGGGTCAGCCGGGTGTCGACGCCCTCGACCTGTTTCACATAGCTCATCCGGTCACCGGGCAGCGGCGTGGGGCGGAAGACGGTCACCATCGCCGCCGGGGAGCCGGCCAGCCGCTTCGGCAGATGCCGCGAGCGCAGCCACTCCAGCAACTCGGCCCGCCTCCCGGCCCCTTCGGCACCGTCTCCTTCGACGTCGATCACTTCGAGGACCACCCCCCGGTAGGGGTGGTCGAGGGCATGGAAGTCCCGGGGCCCCGCGGCACCGTCCCGGTAGACCGTCGCCTCGTGGTCCTGGAACGCGGTGAACACATGGGTACGGCCCTGGTGGACCCGACCGTCCCGGCTGAGCCTCCGGTTGATGCCGACGGTCCACCTCATGTGGTCGTCGTAGCGCCCGTCCGTCACCCAGTACGTCGACAGATAACAGCCGGCCGTGACGGGCCGCGCGACGGCGGACGCCTCCGGGTAGCGCAGCTCCTGGAGCTCCCGGGTGGCCACCCAGCGCCGCCCGGCGAACATCCAGGGCATCGCCATCGCGCCCGCGTAGTAGTGGTCGTCCTCGTACCAGCGGTTGTACGCGTACTCATGGCCCGGGTGCGGTTCGACCATGGTGATCAGCGCATGGCCGGGATGGACGCCGTACGGCCCCAGCGCGGCCAGTTCGGCGTAGGTGTCGCTCCGCGTCTCGTCGCTCATGCCGTTCCCCTTCCGTACTCCACAGCGGCGTCCTACTCTGACGCTCCGTCAGAAGAACTGCCAGAGCCGGGAGGCCACCGATGTTGCTCGCGGGGAAGACCGTCATCGTGTCCGGGGTGGGCGCCGGGCTCGGGCACCGGGTCGCGGCGGCGGTCGTGCGGGACGGCGGCGACGCGGTGCTCGGGGCGCGTACCGCCGCGAATCTCGCCAGGACGGCCGCGGAGATCGACCCGGACGGCCGGCACACGGCCCGGCTGGCCACCGACATCACCGACGAGGCGCAGTGCGAGGCGCTCGCCGCGCTGGCCCTGGAGCGGTTCGGGCGGATCGACGCGGTGGTCCATGTCGCCGCCCGGGACAGTTACTTCGGCGGGATCGAGGACGCCGACTTCGCCACCTGGCAGTCGGTGATCGACGTCAATCTGCTCGGCACGCTGCGGATGACCCGCGCCTGCCTGCCCGGCCTCAAGGAGCGCGGCGGTTCGGTGGTGATCATCGGTACGCAGTCCTCGGTGGCCGCGCCGTCCCAGGTCCAGCAGGCGGCGTACGCGGCCTCGAAGGGGGCGCTCACCTCGGCCATGTACTCCATGGCCCAGGAACTGGGCCCGCACCGGATCAGGGTGAACACGGTGCTGCCGGGCTGGATGTGGGGGCCGCCGGTGCAGGCGTACGTACAGTTCACGGCGCACAGCGAGGGGGTGCCCGAGGCCGAGGTGCTGGGCAGGCTCACCGAACGCATGGCGCTCCCGGAGCCGGCCACCGACGGCGATGTCGCCGAGGCCGCCGTGTTCCTGGCCTCGGACCGGGCGCGGGCGATCACCGGGCAGTCGCTTCTGGTCAACGCGGGCGAGCTGATGCGCTAGGGCCTGTCCGGACAGGCCCTGGGGGCCCTGGACCCGCCTCCTGCGATAGAACCCCCTCTCCGCCGCACGGGACCCGCATCCCGTGCGGTTTTCTGTGCTCTGCGGCGTACTTCGGCGTTCTTCGGAGTTTCCCCGGTCTCTGCACGACCTGACGAAGTGCCCGCTCATCGTGTGTCCGCTGTCACGTCGGCGACAACGACCGCGTAAGTCAAGAGCAAGCAAAATCGTTCGACTTACTGATCTGCGTTCACATCCCTGACCGCGAAAACCTTGACCCCGGTACCGGACAGGCGGTTCAATCCCCGATGTCCCCGCTCCCGCACGGGGCCCCGCTGAACGGCCGTACCGACGAAGCGCGCTCCCCGTTCACAAGGCGGACCCCAGGAGGGGGCACATGAACAGTCTCGACTGGGTCGTGCTCATCGGCTACTTCGGCGTGATGATCGCGATCGGGATCTGGTCCCACAAGCGCGTGGACAACGTCAGTGACTTCTTCACCGCGGGCGGCAAGATGCCGTGGTGGCTCTCCGGCATCTCGCACCACATGTCCGGCTACAGCGCGGTGATGTTCACCGGGTACGCGGGCATCGCGTACCAGTACGGTGTCACCTCCTTCGTCACCTGGTCGCTGCCGATCGCCATCGGCATCGGCATCGGCGCCCAGCTCTTCGCTCCCCGGCTCAACCGGCTGCGCTCGCGGCTGCATGTCGCCTCGCCGCTCGAATACCTGAAGAACCGCTACAACATCCCGACGCAGCAGGCGCTCGCCTGGTCCGGGCTGCTGCTGAAGATCGTGGACGTCGGCGCCAAGTGGGCCGCCATCGCCACGCTGCTGTCCGTCTTCACGGGCATCTCGATCACCCAGGGCATCTTCATCACCGGCTGCATCACCGCCGTCTACTGCACGGTCGGCGGTCTGTGGGCGGACGCGCTCACGGAACTGGGGCAGTTCGTCATCCAGCTCTTCGCCGGCGTCGCGATGCTCGTCACCGCCATGAGCAAGCTCGACGGCGTCAGCACCCTGTGGACGGTCTGGGACAAGCTGCCCGAGGGGCATACGAACCCGACGGCCGGTCCGTACACCGTGACCTTCCTGCTGGCGTACCTCTTCATCAAGACCTTCGAGTACAACGGCGGCATGTGGAACCAGGCGCAGCGCTACATGGCCACGGACTCCGCAGCCGCCGCGAAGCGCTCGGCCCGGCTCTCCGCCGTGCTCTGGCTGGTCTGGCCCACGGTCCTGTTCTTCCCGATGTGGTGCGCCCCGCTGCTGGTCCACGCGCAGAAGCCGGACGCCTCGGACAGCTACGCCCTGATGACCGAACAGCTGCTGCCGCACGGCCTGCTGGGCCTGGTCGTCGTCGGTTTCTTCTCGCACACGATGGCCATGTGCTCCTCGGACGCCAACGCCATCTCGGCGGTCTTCACCCGGGACATCGCCCCGGTCCTCTCCAAGTCGGCGCGCAACTGGGGCAGTCGGGCCGGGCTGCTGGCGGCGCGGCTGTCCACGCTCGGCTTCCTCGGCCTGTCGATGGCGCTCGCCACCCAGATCAACTCGCCGACGTTCAAGGACATCATCTCCGTCGTCATCAAGTGGGTCGCCGGTCTGATGGGTCCGATCGCGATTCCGTTCATGCTCGGTCTGCTGCGCAGGTTCCGCAGGTCGGGTCCGACGGCGGCGCTCGTCAGCTGGGCGGCGGGGCTGCTGGCGTTCTACTTCACCAATTACGACTTCGACGGTTCGGTGAAGACGGACGTCGCGCTCCAGTACCAGGTGGCCCTGCCGCTGGTGATCTCACTGGTCCTCTACATCGTGATCGGCTTCGTCAGGCCCGAGGACACCCCGGAGCGCGACGCGATCATCGAGCAGATCAACTCCGACGGTGACGGCACGGCGGCCGGGGCGACGGTGCCGGCTCAGGCCGGTCCGGGGGACGCCGCGGTCACGGAGGGTGTGAAGGACTGACGCCCGCCGCTCCACGCGGCGGGGGTGGGTCAGGCGCGCGGGTAGCGGGCCAGCCAGCCCGGTGCGGCGGCCGACGGGCTGTGCAGGGCCGGTCCCTGCGTCATCTCCATCGCGAAGTCGTCCGCGAGCTCCAACAGCGTTGCCCTGCCCTCCAGTTCGGCGAGCCAGGCGGGCGGCAGCGCGGTCTCGCCGTGCAGCGCGCCGAGCAGCGCCCCGCACAGGGACCCGGTGGCCGCGGACGGCCCGCCGTGGTTGACGGCCAGCCGCAGCCCGTGCCGGATGTCCTCGCCGACCAGCGCGCAGTACACGGCGACGGCGAGGACTTCCTCCGCGGCGTCCGTGGCCCCCAGCGACTCGATCAGGGCGGGTCCCGGAATGCCCTGGCGCACGGTGCCGAGGGCCTGCTTCAGCGCCTCGGTGACCGGTTCGTGCCCCGGGCGCTCGGCGAGCAGGCCCAGCGCGTGCTGGACGGAGCCGTCCAGGGTCTCGCCGCGGGCCAGTCCGTGCACCATCACGGCGAGGGCGCCCGCGGAGAGCAGGGCGGTGGGGTGGCCGTGGGTCTGGGCGGCGCACTCGACGGCGAGCTGGAGGACGAGCTGGGGCTCCCAGCCGACGAGCAGCCCGAACGGTACGGACCGGGTGAGGGCCGCCGAGTCCCGCGCCTGGGGGTTCTTGGGCTTGTCGAGGGTGCCCATGGTGGTGTCGCCGAGCCCGGTCAGGCATTCCCGGGTCGGGCCGCGACGGGCGTACAGCCACTCCTGCCGGGCGAGCCAGCCGTTGTCCTCGCGGCGTTCGTCGGGCCCCCAGTCGTGCTGGGTGGCCGCCCACCGCAGATGGGCCCGGTGCACATCGGTGGGCGGGTGCCAGGCCCCGGAGTCGCGACGGACCTGGGCGCGTATCAGCCCGTCGACGGTGAAGAGGGTGAGCTGGGTGACGGCGGTGACGGTGCCGCGTCCGCCGTGCACGGGCACCAGATCGGTGACGGCGTCGGCGCCGTGGGCCGCCCGGATCTCTTCGAGCGTGAGCCCGTCGACCCCCGCCCCGAGCGTGTCTCCGATGGCCCCGCCCAGCAGTGCGCCGCGTACCCGGCTGCGGAAGTCCTGCTGCTCGGCACGGCCCCACACAGCCGTGGTCCCTGTGCTCACCGCGCCCTCCCCCGTCGGCCCGAGATCCGGCCCGCCTGCGACTGCGCAGCACTGTAATCGAACGGAGACGGTCGGTAGAGCGCACGAATCGGGTACGGGCCGGTATGTGAACGGACGTCCCGCAGGTCGTTTATGACCGGACGAAGACGCCTCGGGTGACATGACACACCCTCTCGCCATGACGACCCTATAGTGACTCTATGGCTACTACGACGATCCAGGTCCCCAAAGAGACGCGCGACCACCTCGCCCAGCTGGCCAAGGAACGCGGCCTGAGCCTGGGCCAGTTGGTCGACCAGCTGGCCTCGCAGCAGCCCACCGCTGCCCAGATCGCCGAGCGCGTGGCCACCACCCGACGGGTGCTCCGGGAGCGCATGGGCTGCACCCTGACCGACGAGGAATTCGAGGACGGTCCGGACGTGCTGGCCAATGTCTACGCCATGGCGGCCGAGAAAATGCGTGCCGGTCGGGACAGGGCAGCGTGATCATCCTCGACACGAGCGCGGTGGCGGCGCTCACCCGAGGGCATCGCGCCCTGCACCTCCTCGCCGACAACATGGCCCACACGCCGGGAGACTGGCTGCACGTCCCCGCGCTGTGCCTCATGTACGGAGAGGCGGCATCGGAGAACCTGGCGCGTGAGGCGCTGGCGCTCCCCGGGGTTCTGGTCGACCCGCTCGACCGGACGGCAGCGGCCACCGTCGGAGCCATGGTGCGCGACGGCTGGGGAGAGCCCGACACCTGCCACGCGCTTTACGTGGCGACACCCCACCAGGAGAGCGGCGGCATGTCGATCATCCTGACCGGGCGCGAGGACGACTACCCGCCCGGCATCCTCACTGTCGATATCGACTCGCCCGGGATGCTCGGCTTCCACTGAGCCGCGGCGTACCCGCCCCGCGCCGGAGTCGGTCGGACGCCGACAACGCCACGTCCACACCGATGATTTTTCCCGGTGTGGGGAGTCCCACTGTTACCGACACGCACAGGAGGAGACACGTGACTCAGCTGCTGAGAGTCCAGAACTTCAACGTTTCGAGCGACGGATTCGGCGCCGGCGAGAACCCGAGTCTGGAACGGCCGTTCGGCGACGCCGATCCCGGGGAGATGTTCTCCTGGGCCGGGGCCACGGCGAGCTGGCCCATGCGTACCGACCCCGGTGGCAGCCGCGGTCTGGATGACTACCTCACGCGGGACTACGCCCGCAACATCGGCGCCGAGATCATGGGGCGCGGCAAGTTCGGGCCCCAGCGCGGCCCCTGGGAGAACCTCGACTGGCGTGGCTGGTGGGGCGACGAGCCCCCGTTCCGCACCCCGGTGTTCGTGATGACCCACCACACGCGTCCTTCGTTCACGCTCTCCGACACCACGTTCCACTTCGTCGACGACGACCCCGCCACGGTCCTCGAACGGGCCCGGGAAGCGGCGCAGGGCAAGGACGTCCGACTCGGCGGCGGAGCCACCACCATCCGCGAGTTCCTCGACGCCGACCTGGTCGACACCATGCATGTGGCGGTCTCGCAGGTGGAGCTCGGGTCCGGGTCACGGCTCTGGAAGTCGCCCGACGAGTTGCTCGACCGGTTCCACCTGGATGTCGTGCCCAGCCCGAGCGGCGTGACCCACCACCTGTTCTGGCGGAAGTGACACGGGGGAAACCGCCGCGGACGGCGCCGTACGATCGCTCCGGCGTACGGCGCCGCAGGCCTCAGTCCGGCAGCACGGGAAGCAGCTCCGGCAGGTGTCCGTCGGACGCCGCCGCCGCCGACACCCGCTCCTGGGGGACCTCCCCGTACAGCGTCGTACGCGGCTTCGCCGGACGGCCCGCGAGTTCCGCGATGGCGACCAGGTCCTGGACGGAGCGGTACGAGCCGTAACCGGAGCCCGCCATCCGGGAGATGGTCTCCTCCATCAGGGTGCCGCCCAGGTCGTTGGCGCCCGAGCGGAGCATCTCGGCCGCGCCCTCCGTGCCGAGCTTGACCCAGCTGGTCTGGATGTTGGTGATGTGCGGGTGCAGCAGCAGCCGGGCCATGGCGGTGACGGCCCGGTTGTCGCGGTCGGTCGGGCCGGGGCGGGCGATGCCCGCGAGGTAGACGGGCGCGTTGGTGTGGATGAACGGCAGTGTCACGAACTCCGTGAAGCCGCCGGTCTCCTGCTGGAGGCCGGCCAGGGTCCGCAGGTGTCCGAGCCAGTGGCGGGGCTGGTCGACATGCCCGTACATCATCGTGGACGAGGAGCGCAGGCCCACCTCGTGGGCGGTCCTGATGACCTCCAGCCAGGTCGCGGTCGGCAGCTTGCCCTTGGTGAGGACCCAGCGGACCTCGTCGTCCAGGATCTCGGCCGCCGTGCCGGGGATCGAGCCGAGCCCGGCCTCCTTCGCCGCGATCAGCCAGTCACGGATGGACATCCCGGTGCGGGTGGCGCCGTTGACGACCTCCATGGGCGAGAAGGCGTGCACATGCATGCCGGGGACGCGTTCGCGCACCGCCTTCGCGATGTCGAAGTACGCGGTGCCGGGCAGGTCCGGGTGGATGCCGCCCTGCATGCAGACCTCGACCGCGCCGACGTCCCACGCCTGCGCGGCCCGGTCGGCGACCTGGTCCAGGGAGAGGGTGTAGGCATCGGCGTCGGTGCGCCGCTGGGCGAAGGCGCAGAACCGGCAGCCGGTGTAACAGACGTTGGTGAAGTTGATGTTCCTGGTGACGATGTACGTGACGTCGTCGCCGACCACGTCGCGGCGCAGGGTGTCCGCGATCCGGCACAGCTCGTCGAGCGCCGGGCCGTCCGCGTGGAGCAGGACGAGCGCCTGCTCGTCGGTGAGCTTCGTCGGATCGTCGGCGGCCTGGCTCAGCGCCTGGCGCACATCGCCGTCGATCCGGGACGGGACCATGCCGGGGGCGGCGGCCTCGCGCAGCGCCTCCCAGTCCCCGTACACCTCGTCGAAGTCCTCGCGGCGGTCGCCGGTGCGGCCCTCGGTGTCGATGGTGCGGTGCAGGTCGGTGCGGCCGGTGGCGCCGAACTCCTGGTCGGGCTCCTGCCAGGGCAGCCCGGCGGGGATCGCACCCTCGCGGGCGAGCCCCGTCTCCGGGTCGGCGAGGGCGCGGACGTGCGGGAGGAGGCGGGGGTCGAGCCACGGCTCGCCGCGCCGGATGAACTCCGGGTAGATGGTGAGCCGTTCCCGGAGCTCGAAGCCCGACTCGGCGGTCCTCGCGGCGAGTTCGTCGATGTGCGGCCAGGGGCGCTCGGGGTTCACATGGTCCGGCGTGAGCGGCGAGACCCCGCCCCAGTCGTCGATCCCGGCGCCGACGATCAGCGCGTACTCGGCGTCGACGAGATTCGGCGGGGCCTGGATGCGGGCGGACGGGCCGAGGATGTGCCGGGCCACGGCGATGGCGGCGGCCAGCTCCTCCAGCTCGGCGTCCGGCATGCCGCGCATCGCGGTGTCCGGCTTGGCGCGGAAGTTCTGGACGATGACTTCCTGGATGCCGTGGTAGGCGCGGGCGGTCCTGCGCAGCTCGAAGAGGGAGTCGGCGCGCTCCTCGTACGACTCGCCGATGCCGATCAGGATGCCGGTGGTGAACGGGACGTTGGAGCGCCCCGCGTCCTCCAGCACCCGCAGCCGCACGGCCGGTTCCTTGTCCGGGGAGCCGTGGTGCGGGCCGCCGGGCTCGGACCACAGGCGGGTGGCCGTCGTCTCCAGCATCATGCCCATGGACGGCGCGACGGGCTTGAGCCGCTGAAGGTCGGTCCAGGTCAGCACGCCCGGGTTGAGGTGCGGGAGGAGCCCCGTCTCTTCCAGCACCCGGATCGCCATGGCGCGTACGTACGCGAGGGTGTCGTCGTACCCCTCGGCCTCCAGCCACTCCCGCGCCTCGGGCCACCGGTCCTCGGGCCGGTCACCCAGCGTGAACAGCGCTTCCTTGCAGCCCATGGCCGCGCCCTTGCGGGCGATGTCCAGCACCTCGTCGGGCGAGAGGAACATCCCGTGTCCCTCGCGCCGCAGCTTGCCGGGCACGGTGACGAAGGTGCAGTAGTGGCACTTGTCGCGGCAGAGCCGGGTCAGCGGGATGAAGACCTTCCGGGAGTACGTGATCACCCCCGGCCGCCCCGCGGCATCGAGGCCGGCATCGCGCACCCGGGCGGCCGAAGCGGCGAGATCCGTCAGGTCGTCGCCCCGCGCCTGGAGCAGAACGGCGGCCTCGGCCACATCGAGAGCGACACCGTCACGGGCCCGCTTGAGGGCCCGCCGCATGGAATTGGTCGTCGGACGTCCGCGCTGAGGATCGGTCATGAACCCGAGCATACGAGCGAGGCCCGCGCCCCGGACCAGGGCATCTGCCGGGCACGACCACGGTTCAGTCCGTCGCCGCCCCAGCGAGCGCATGCACCAGCGGGGTCGCGCGGTCCGTGCGCCAGATCAGGGCCCACTGGACGGGCGGGGCATCGTGGAGGGGGAGGTAGACGACATCGGTCTGCGCGTTGTAGCGCCGCCCCTCGTCGGGGACGGGGCAGACCGCGTCGCCTGCCGCGACGAGGGCAAGGATCTCGTAGAAGGTGCTGACGGCCGGGCCGCGGCGGACGGGGCGTCCGGCGGGAGTGCGGGCCGGCAGGACGGCGGCTTCCCAGTAGGCGGGTATGGGGCCGTTCAGGCGCGGCACGATGTGATCGCCGAGCACCTCCATGCTCACCGACTCCTGCCGGGCGAGCGGGTGGCCCGCGGCCATCATCAGATGAAGGGGTTCCTCGCGCAGCAGCGCCCCGACGGTCAGGTCCGGCTCGCGAACCGGCAGCCAAGTGGTCACCGCGTCGACCTCGCCGGCCCGCAAGGCTCCGAACGGATCGCTGAAGAACACTTCCCGGAAACGGAGTTCGACGGACGGGTGCCGGGACCGGAAGCGGGTCAGGACCGGGGCCATGTCGTGCATCTGGGCGCCCAAGACCCCCAGCGTCAGCGTGCCGGAAGATTGGCGGGCGACGTTGATCACCTCCGCCAGGGCGTCCTGGATGCCCTCATATGCCGGCTTCAGCCGCTGGAGCAGCACCTCTCCGACGGGGGTCAGCCGCACCTGGCGGCTTGTGCGCTCGAAGAGCTGGGCGCCAATGGCGCGTTCCTGCTTCTTGATCGCCTGGCTGACACGGGCCGGGGAAACATGCAGGCGCTCGGCGCTGCGGCCGAAGTGGAGCTCCTCCGCGAGCGTCAGGAAGATCTCTATGTCCCGCAGTTCCATCCTGTTCCCCGATTCCATTCCGGTACCCGGAGTCGTGAACCTCTGGGTTAACGACCATAACAAGATCAGCTGTTGTTCCCGGGCCGCCCCGGTATGCATGCTCGGGACCAGGCCGGGAAACTTCCCTCGGGTGACATGAGCCGGCGCGAGGCGGCAGGAATTGCCCGCTCAAGTCGGCCGACGGCCCGGAAGGCGCGTAGCTCATCGGGCGTGAGACCTCACCGCCCTGTGCTCCGCCCGCCGAGTACGAACCCCCACAGAGAGATTGCCGCGTGACACCTGATCCGAGCACCCCGCAGGACGTCGAGCGCATCGCCGCCACCGAAGATCTGGAGCAGCAGTGACACCCCGAACCGTCGAGGAGTACGCGGTGTCCGACCGCGAGAGCGGCCCGTACGCGATCACCACGGGCCCGGACGGCGCGCTGTGGTTCACCCTGGTGCACAGCGGCAGGATCGGCCGGCTGGTCCCGGGACAGGAACCGACCAGTCATCGACTCGCCCCGGACAGCGGTCCGACGGTCATCTGCAACGGGCCGGACGGTGCGCTGTGGTTCACGCAGTACCGGGGGCACCAGATCGGGCGGATCACGCCCGCCGGCCAGGTGACGGAGTTCGCGCTGCCGACTGCGGAGTGCGGGCCCTTCGGCATCGCGGCGGGGCCGGACGGCGCGCTGTGGTTCACCGAGACCGCCGCCGACCGCATCGGCCGCGTCACCACCGACGGATCGGTCACGGAGTACCCGCTGCCCCGCACCGGCGCGTTCCCCTCCGCGATCGCCGCGGCCGGGGACTCGATGTGGTTCACCATGAACCAGGCCAACGCCATCGGCCGTATCGGCATGGACGGCTCCATCACGGTCCATGACCTGCCCACCGAGGCGGCCGCACCGGTGGGGATCGCAGTGGGCACGGACGGAAGTGTCTGGTTCACCGAGATCGCGGCCGGTCAGATCGGCCGCCTGACACCCGACGGGCGCATGACCGAGTACCCGCTGCCCGACCGCTCCGCCAAGCCGCACGCCGTCACGACCGACGCCGACGGAACGGCCTGGTTCACCGAATGGGGTGGGAACCGAGTCGGCTCGCTCACCTCCGACGGCACGGTCACCGTCCATGACCTGCCGACCCCGGCCTCCGAGCCGCACGGCATCACGGTGGGCCCGGACGGCGCCCTGTGGACGGCCCTGGAGACGGGCGCACTGGCCCGCATCGAACCGGCCACGACCAGAACCACCCTCACCACCAAGAACACCGAACAGAGGAACACCCCATGAAATACGCCCTCGTGGTCTTCGAGACGGATGCGTCACGCGCCCTGATCCAGGCCGACCGCGCCGCCTACCGAAAGGCGTACGAGACCTGGATCGGCGAGCTCGCGGCAGCGGGCAAGCTGGCGGGCGGCGACGCCCTCGACACCGAGCACCAAGGCCCTGTCACCGTGCGCAGGACGGCGGACGGGTCCACGGCGGTGACCGAGGGTCCCGTGCACAGCGGCGAGGAAACCCTCGGCGGCTGGTTCGTGCTGGAGGTGGCCGACCACGCCGAGGCCATCGACCTGGCCCGCGGCTTCCCCACCCCGGAGGCGCTCGAAATCCGCCCGATCCTCGAATCGGCCTGAGCAGCATGCGGCCCTCGGGCCTGTCCGGCGGATCGGGGGCGGCAACGGCTACATCGACGAGATCCTCGCCGAGGGCACCCGCATCCTGGCCGCCGAGGGCGTCGACCGGATCAGGGCATCGACGGACCTCGGCAACGTCCCCATGGCGAAGGCCTTCGCCCGCGCCGGATACGTCAACTTCGAACGCTCCCTCAACCTGGTCTGGGACTGACGCTGCCGCGGGCCTGACCCGCGATGCGGATCAGGCCCCTGCCCGAAGGCCGTCACGGACTCAGCGGCTGACCGTGGTCTCCCGCTCGATGCATGACAGCTTCTTGGGATTGCTTACGCCGCGGAGCCCGGTTATGAGGCCGACATCGATGCGCATCGCAGACATGCTCGGCCATGCCCGGGGAATCGCCGCTACATCCGTCTCGCGGCACTCTGCCCTGTTCACGTCGCAGGAAGTCGACTCACGCACGGACACCAGCTGGACACAAGATGCAACAAGTGTACACTTCTGCACATGAGTGACACGCTACCAATCACTGAAGCCCGAGCCCGCTTCGGCTCTCTCGTCCGCAGAGCCTCCAACGCGCGCGAACGCATCACGATCACCGACCACGGCCAGCCCGCGGCCATACTGATCAACGCTCAAGAACTGGCCGAGCTGGAGGATGCATTGGCTCTCGCCCAGTACCAGGCTCGCCAGGCCGCTGGCGCCGTGGAGACCGTCCCGCATGACCAGGTCCGCGCACGACTCGGCCTGGAGCAGCGTTGACGTATCTGATCACCTGGGACGAGCACGCCATCGACCAGGCTGCCCGATTCCTCAAGGACGATCCCGACGGCTTGCGCCAGTTAATGGATGCCGTCGACCTGCTCGCTGACGACCCCGCGCCTCAAGGGTCAGCGCCATACGGCTCTCCCACGCTGCGGCGCGTGCACGTGGGGCGCTATCGCGTGCTGTACGAGATCAAAGAAGCCCAGGTCACCATCATCGTGATCCACGTCGGCCGCCTCGGCTGACGTTCACCGGGACGTGGCCAGCTCCGCCCACACCGTCTTGCCCACGTCCCGGTCCTTCACGCCCCACGAGGTCGCCAGCGCCCCGACCAGGTGCAGGCCGAACCCCGATTCCGCGCCGGGGCGGGAGGGCCTCACCTCCGGCTCCCGTTCCCCTCTCGCGTCCGACACCTCGATACGGAGCGTGCCCGCGAGAACGACGAGCCGCAGCTCGAAGTCCCGCCCCGGCACCAGCCCGTGCAGCACCGCATTGGCCGCCAGTTCGGACACGATCACCGCGACGTCCCCGGAGAGCTCGCTCCCGTACGGCACGCCCCACGCGTCGAGTTGATGCACCGCGAGCCGACGGGCGAGGCGCGCGCCCCGACGGGTGGCGCTGAAGCGTTGGGCGAACTCGGCGCCCGCAAGGGTGATTTCAGCGTTCATGTGACTCAGCGTGTCCGGTTGCTCGTACGCTGACCAGGAGTGACACCACGACGCCGAGTAGCTGCACGGGCACGCTCCGTCGGCTGTACGGGGCGTCGGCCGTGACCGGGCGAACAGAGAGCGGTGCGGGGCAGATGGCGAACGCGGAACGCGAAGAAAGGCCGGAGCAGCCGGCCGAATCGGATGGAACGGCGCACCTTTTCAGGGCACTGGGCAAACAGATCAAGGTGTTGCGCGAACGCGCGGGCATGAGTCAGAGGGAACTTGGCCTCGCGGCCCACTGCGGGGAAGACCTCATCTCGGCGATGGAGCGGGGGGTGCGCACGCCGCAGCCCGACTTCCTGATCCGTGTGGACCCGCTCCTCGGCGCGGACGGGGTGCTGCGAGCCACCGCCGACGAGGTGCGAGAGGCGCTGGCGAAGGCGCGAACCCGGCACCCCGACTGGTTCCGGGGCTTCGCGCGGGTGGAGGCCGATTCTCTGGCACTCCACGAGTACAGCAACCAGGCAATTCCTGGTCTGCTCCAGACAGAGGAGTATGCACGGGCAGTGTTCACGAAGCGCCGCCCTCTGCTGGACGAGCAAACCGTGGAGAAGCGTGTCTCGGACCGACTTGCCCGCCAACAAATCTTCGAGCGCTGGCCTCAGCCGACGTTCAGCTTCGTGATCGAGGAAGCAGTCATCCAACGCCCGCTCGGCGGACGAGCCGTCCACGCTGGCCAACTTCTCCGGATGAGCAAGATCAGTCGGATGCGAACGGTGGAGCTTCAGGTGATGCCCACCGATCGAGACGAACACCCTTCCATGGACGGCCCGTTCACCCTCCTGACCCCCAAGGGCCGAAGCGAGGTTGCGTACACAGAGATCCAGGGGCATGCCCGACTCATCACCGACCCGGACGAGGTCCGCCTGTTCAGCGAGCGCTATGGAATCATGCGAGCGCAGGCTCTCACCCCGAGGGAGTCCCTGATGCTGATCGAGAAGATGCTGGGAGAGTTATGAACACCGAGCAGCTCCGCTGGTTCAAGAGCAGCTATAGCGGCGGCGAGGGCGGAACCTGCGTCGAGGTCGCCTTCGACTGGCGTAAGTCGAGCTACAGCAGCGGTGGCGGCGGCGAGTGCGTCGAGGTCGCGACCTGCCCCGCCACCATCCACATCCGCGACTCCAAGAGCACCCAGGGCCCCCACCTCGACGTCGCCCCCGGCGCCTGGTCCGCGTTCGTCACGTACGCGCGTCAGGGCTGATCGCACCAGGTCAGCCCACGTTCGCCCGGTCCCGCACCGGATCGCGACAGCCGCGACCCGGTGCGCCGCGACCCGGGTGACCGCGACGCGGCGGCCCCCGACGTAAAAGAGCTTTTAAAGGCTTGGGGAAGAAGAAACTTTCCCAACCCAACCCCTCCCCCAGCCACGTACAGGGGCCCGTCACTCACACGGGTGAGGTTCGCCAACTGAGCTGGATTCCGCAGGGGTTCGCTGGCATATGCTCGCCGCGACAACCCCCAGACATGCGTCGGCCCCCGGCCGGGAGTGCAATCCCATACCGAGGGCCTGACCACCGAGGAAGTTCGGAGCTTCCTGATGGATACACAGCAGGTTAGCGCGCCCTCGCGCACCCCGTCTCCCGTTCGCGGGGGCGCCACGCCGACAGCCGGTGTCATGCACATCAACTCCCGGCACACCAGCCGCTTCACCGTCATCGGCAACCATCTCGCCCAGCACCGCGAGCTCTCCCTCCTCGCGATCGGGCTCTCGACGTACATCCAGTCGCTTCCCGCCGGGGCGCGGATCGGCATCAAGACGCTCGCCGAACGCTTCCCGGACAGCGAGGCCCGTATCGCCGCCGCGTTACGCGAACTGGAGGCCCACGGCTACCTGAGCCGTACCCGCGAGCGGCTTCCCAACGGCCGTGTCGTCACCCGTACTTGCTCCTACAACCAGCCGACCGGCACCACGCAGCGGCACCCGGCTCCGGCCCCGGCACCCAAGCCGCGCCCCCAGCCCAGCGGCCCGGCACCCGCACCAACCCCCGAACCGGCACCCGCACCGGCCAAGGCCCCGCCCCCGCCGCTCCCCCAGCCGCGCAAGGAGCTCCCCCAGCTCATCCGCGCCGCCACCGCGCTGCTCACCGATCTCCCCCGCCACGCGCCCCAGATCCACCTCGCCGAGAAGGACGTCGTCCTGCTCGCACCCGCCGCCGCCACCTGGTTCGAGCGCGGCGCCACACCCGCCGCCCTCCGGCACGCCCTCACCCACGACCTCCCCCAGCCCCTCAAGCACCCCGCCAAGCTCCTCCGACACCGCCTCACGGCTCTTCTGCCGCCCCCACCGACCCCGGACATGCCCGCAGTCCCGCTCCAGAACTGCGACCGCTGCGACCGCGCCTTCCGCTCCCTCGTCCCGGGCAACTGCCACGACTGCGCAGCCGACGCCGCCCACGCCCCGTTCCCTATCCTGACCGGATGATCACCACCCCTGAACTCGTCATATTCGACTGCGACGGCGTGCTCGTCGACAGCGAACGCATCGCCGTACGCATCCAGGTCCAGGTGGGCGCCGAGCTGGGGTGGCCGCTGACGGCGGAGGAGGTCGTCGAGCAGTTCGTGGGGCGGTCGAACAAGTCCATCGGCGAGCTGGTCGATGCCCGGCTGCCCGGTGCGTCCGCCGCCTGGCAGCAGCGCTTCGAGGACCTCCACCGCGACGCGGTCGGGACCGAACTCGTCGCGGTGGAGGGCATCCACGAAGCGCTGGCCGCCCTCACGCTCCCCACCTGCGTGGCCTCCAGCGGCAGCCACGACAAGATGCGCCACACCCTGGGCCACACCGAGCTCTACGCGCACTTCGAGGGACGCATCTTCAGCGCCACCGAGGTCGCACGCGGAAAGCCCGCCCCCGATCTCTTCCTTCACGCGGCCCGGCGGATGGGGGTCGAGCCCGCCGCCTGTGTGGTCGTCGAGGACAGCAAGTACGGCGTGCAGGCCGCCCGTTCGGCCGGGATGCGGGCCTTCGGCTTCGCGGGCGGGCTGACCCCGGCGCACTGGCTGGAAGGCCCGGACACCGTGGTCTTCGACGACATGCGCAAGCTGCCGACGCTGCTGTCCGGGAGCTGAGAGTTCCCGGCCCGCCGCTTCCCGTGTCTCGCGGTGCTCCGGCCCGTCACCACTCCTCGTAGTGGCCGATCACCCGGAAGCTGCCCGCGACGCCGTTGTCGATGAACCCGCCGCCTCGGACGTTAGGAGTCACGACACCGTAGGTGCTGCCGTAGGGGCCGACCGTGGCGACCGGAGAACCGCCGTCACAGGCGAACCCCCGAAAGACCTCGACCGCATTCCGGCTGTTGTTGTAGATGCTGAAGCTGCTCGATCCCAGCCCGCTGGCCGCGGGGACGCAGCCCCCCGGATAGGCGGAGTACTCCCGTTCGTTGAAGTAGATCCTCTCCTCCCCCCTCCGGTCGTAGCCGCGGTCGCGCCCTCCCCGGTCGGAGCCCTCGTCGCCGCGCCCGCCACGGCCGCCACCCTCGTCGTCGCGCCCGCCACGGCCGCCACCCTCGTCGTCGCGCCCTCCGCGGTCGCCACCGTTGTCCCCCTTGTCCCCCCTGCCCTCCGTTCCGCTGTCGCTGCCGAGGGGGGCCGGAGCGGGGGCAACCTGCCGGGCGGGCGGGGCGGGCGGGGCAGCCCGGTGAGCGGGCTGAGCAGCTCGCCCGGCGGCCGTTTCGGACTGGGTGAATCCGTCAGTCGAGGCATAGGTGATGCCAGTGGCAAGGACCGCTGTGCCGACTACGGCGGCGGCCACAGTGAAGGTACGCGTAGGCATGTCACTTCTCTCCGTCTCAGAGACGCCGGCCTGACGGCCGACCTGCGGCGAACGTACCGACGGGCCCCATACCTGTCATTTCGGGCAAGCCCAGGGCGTGACACCGCAGGACCGGTCGGGTGCAAAGAAGGCATTCAACGCATATCTTCCATACCGGTGTCACTGCGCCCCGGGCCACGGCGGCTGCTCCGGTGACTCGCCCTGCTCCGGGGGCGGTGACGTGGTCTGGCCCGGCTCCGGAGGCGGTCCCGTTGTCCTGCTCTGGTCCGGGGGCGGCGTTGTGGTGCTGCCCGGCTCCGGAGGTGATGCCGTGGTGCTGCCCGACTCCGGGGCGAGAGCGGAACGGGGCGACTCGGTCAGGCTGGGGGCGGGTTCCTCTGGTTGCCCTGAAGCGCTCGATGCCGGGACGGGGATGTCGGTGTCCTCCGAGGCGGAGGCGGTGGCGACGATCACGGCAGCGGAGCCGACGGCCAGCAGTGTGGCCGCCGCGATTTTGGCGATCTTTGCTCTCAACGTTCCCTCGCTGAATGTCACATTCCGGACGGCGCGTATGCGAGGCATTCGTGGCGGGGGGTGCCATGAATTTTCCTCGCAGCCACGCCACCGCGATCTTCGCCCACCTGGACCGACGACCGCGGCGGCCCCATGATGACCAATCCCGCTGATGCTCCACTGATGCCCCACTGTCGTTCCGCAACGGGCCGCGAACGCCGGACGCCCGTACGCGCAAGGGCCGGGCGCCGCACCGTCTGGTGCGGGTCGCCCGGCCCTTGTGTTCGGCCCGTACGCGTCAGCGGGCAACCGTCTTGGTCGCCTGGCTGGTTGCCGTGCCACTGGCGTGACCGGTGCGGCGGGCGGTCACCTTGACGGTGATCCTCTTGCCGCGCTGGGCGGACTTGAGCGTCAGCGAGGACTTGGTCGCGCCGGAGATCGCCTTGCCGTTCGCGTACCACTGGTAGCCGTACGAGGTCGGAGTAGGCGTCCAGGTGCCGTTGGCGGCCTTGAGGGTGCGGCCCACCTTCGCCGTGCCGGAGATCGTTGGCGGCTTGGTGGCCTTGGGTGCGCTGCCCTTGGCGACCTTCACCGAGGCGGGCGTCGTGGAACCGTCGGCGTGACCGGTACGGTGGGCCGTGACGGTGACGGTGAGGTACTTGCCGAGCAGCGAGGCCGGGACGGTGTACGCCGAGGCCGTCGCGCCCTTGATCGCCTGACCGTCGGCCTTCCACTGATAGTTGTAGGAGGTAGCGGCGGGCGTCCAACTGCCGCTCGTGGCGGTCAGTCTGGCGCCGACCTTCACAGTGCCGGTGATCTTCGGTGCGGTCGTCACCCTGGGCGCCGCGCCCTTGGCGACCGTGAGCGCCGCCGAGGTGGCCGGGACGTCCGCCGTGCCGGTGCGGCGGGCCGTGACGGTGACCGTGAGCTTCTTGCCCAGCAGCGACGCCGGGGCGGTGTACGTGGACGCGGTGGCCCCGCTGATCGGCTGCCCGTCGGCGTTCCACTGGTAGGCGTACGAGGTCGGGGCGGGGGTCCAGGTGCCGGGGGCCGCGGTGAGGCGGTCGCCGACGCGGGCGGTGGTGCCGATGGTCGGCGGTGCGCTGTTGCGGAGCGGGGCCGGGGTGACCTCGAAAGAGCCGCGCCCGTACTGCCCACTGTTGTGGGTGACGACGCTGAGGTACCAGGTGCCGACGGTGGCCCCGGTCAGGTCGAGGACGGCCGTCAGGGTCTTCCGGTCCGCCGAGACCTCGGCTGTGGTCGATTCGACCACCTTGCCGGAGAGCTGGATCTGTACCTTGTCGTCCTTGTGCAGGGCCGTACCGGTCACCCGGACCGTCACCTTGGTGCCGACGTCCCCGGTTGCCGGGGAGACCGACCCGATGCTCACCTTCTCCGTGCCGCAGATGTTGGACCAGCAGACCGCCTCGGCCTTGTACGAGGTCTTCGACGCCTTCTCCGGCAGCGACAGGACCAGAATGCTCGGAGTGGGCTCGGCGGAGTACGGCTCGTTCACGGCGCACTGGTAGCCGGTGGGGATGAAGCGCATGCAGCCGTTGTCGAGGCTCGCGTCGTACAGCGCGGGCACCGCGGTCCCGGTGGCGCCCGTGGTGTCACTGATCGCCATGTCGAACCGGTCCCGGTACGCCGTGGGCAGCGCGGCGCAGACGGCGGTGTGCTGCTCGTCGAGGGTGCCGGTGATCGGGCCGTACCCGTAGGCGATGCTCGCGACCTTCTCGCACTCGGCGGCCGGTCCGTCGGCACCGGCGATGCGCAGGGCGTCGAAGCGGTACGAGTCGGCGGCCTTCAGGCCCGCCCGGACAGTGACCAGGACCTGATAGTGAGTGGAACCGGTGACGGCGCACGCCTGGTTCTTGTTGCAGAGGGCGGTGCCGTCGGCGTCGTACACCACCACGTTCGCGGTGCCGAGCTCGTCACGGACATCGATGTGCAGGGTGTCCTTGGCGTCGGCGGTGGTGACCTGGCGGCAGCGCAGCTCGCCAGGGGCGCCCATGGTGCCGCCTGTGGACGGGCCGCCGACCTTTGTCGCCGGGTTCGGGGTGCAACCCTTCGCGGTCGCGGTGACGTCGCGGCGGGTCAGGGTGTAGTCGGCGGCGGTGTCACGGCCGGTGACCAGCACGGTGTGGGCAACACCGGGGGCCAGCGCGCAGGTCGTCCAGCTGGAGAGGGTCGAGTAGATCGAGCAGACCCGCTTGCCGTGGGGGTCCAGGACGGTGAATGCGGCAGTGGACGTGGTGCCGGGGGCCGCCTGGAGCTGGAGATTCTCCTGGGCACCGTGGTCGTCGGCCGGGATGCTCAGGCAGCGCGAGAAGACCCCGTCACCGGTGGAGAACCGGGCAGCCGAGCTCGTCGCGGTGAAGTCCCCCGCCGGAATGGCGGGACAGTCGCTCGCCGCGTCGGTGCGGTGCAGGGCGAGGGCATACGGGCCGGTCGGCTCCGACGAGTCGTCGGTGGAGACCAGGGCACGGAACGGGGCCTTGCCGGTGAGTGCGCACGTGCCGGCCGACAGGTCGGTCCAGTCGCACCGCTGGGCGCCGTCGGCGTCGACGACGGTCACTTCGGGGCGCGGCGCCGACCCGCTGAGGGCCTTCAGCACGGCCAGGCGGGCGTCCGCGGGAAGCGGCAGGGACAGGCAGTCGATCTCACCAGCCGCTGTGAACGCACCGTGGTAGAGGCCGAGTTCGACGGGCTCGCACCCAGTGGTGGCGGAGCTGTCGAGGATGAGAGTCGGGTGATCGGTGAAGACGGTGTAGTCACCGGCGGCGGGAAGGCCGCAGTCGCCGTCCCAGGTGGCGCAGACGGTCTTGCCGTCCCGGTCGTACACGGCGAGCGTCGAACGGGTGCCATCGCTGACGGAGTACACGTTGTAGCGTCCGGCGGCCGGGGCCGTGAACGTTTTGCAGCCGCTGGCCGGGGCCGCGGTCGTGGGCGCGGAGTTGTACGCGTTCAGAGGGACCTGGGTGCAGCCGGCCGAGTCGGAGATACGGCGGACGGTGAGGGTGTACTCGGCGGGGAAGCCGTGCTCCGCCTCGCTGACCTGCGAGAGGACCCGGTATGGGCCATCGCCGGGCAGGACGCAGCCCTCGCTGTCGTCCTCGTTGAAGTGCGGGCAGATCCGGGCGCCGGTCTCGTCGGTGATCCACGACAGGCCCTGGCCGTACGCGGTCGTCCTGATGTCGTTGGTGATCCGCTCGCCCGGCCTGCCGTTGAACGGCTGGCACTGGATGGCGGTCGGCCCGGTGGCCGAGCCGACGACGGGGGCGGTGTCCCAGGCGGTGCTGATCTCCGGGGCGCAGCCCTTGGCAGTGGCGAGCGGGATGACGGCGACGGTGGGCTTGCTCGCCTCGAACGCGTTGTTCGTCAGCCGGAGCGTGAATTCGCCCGAACGGGGCAGTCGGCACCAGCCGGCGCCCCACTCGGAGTCGTAGCAGTTGATCTCCGTGTCGCCGTCGAAGACATAGGCGTACGTGTTGGCGTCGGTGCCGCCGACGACCACCACCTTGTGCAGCCCGGCGGCCCCGGCCGTGATCGTGAAGCAGACCGTGCCGCCGCCCGGGATCGTCGGCCTGCCCTCCGCCGGGGCGGCCTCGCCGAAGCCGGAGAGCGGCAGTGCTGCACAGTCCTCGTCGGCCGTGGCATCGGCCGTCGCGGTGGGGGCGTACGCCTGGGCGACGCTCGCGGGTACCAGTAGCGAGAGCAGGACCGACAGCGCGAGCAACAGCGCGGCGTACGCCGCCGATCTGCGCGATCTCGCATATCTCGCGGATCTCGCCGCCGTGCGTGGGTAGCTGGGCATTCCGTTCCCCCCGGGCCGGTGAAGTGTGCGCTTTGCCCGGGCTTCGCGAACGACGGACGACCAACGGCGTGCAAACGCGGGACGGCCCGGGACACAAGCGAGATGTGTGTGACTCGTAAAGATGAGTGCACGCGATCATCGCACACGCGTCCGGGGCCGCCGAGAAATTTCGGATCCGGTCACGGGCTACTTGCCCAGTACCGCCTTCATCACGCTCTTCGCGATCGGCGCACCCAGCCGGCCACCGGAGATGTCCGATCGGGAGATGTCCATGGCCGTCGGGTCGATGAACACCGCGACCGCCACCGACTTGCCGTCGGCCTTGCCGTACGAGACGAACCAGCCGTACGGCACCTCGTCGTTCACGTTGACACCGCGCTGCGCCGTGCCGGTCTTGCCGCCGACCGTGACGCCGTCGATCAGGGCCCGCTTGGCGCTGCCCTCCTTGGCCGTGAACTCCATCATTTCCTGGACCTTCTTCGCCGTCTCCTCGGACACGGCCTGGCTCTTGAGCTTCGGTTCGTTCTTCTCCAGGACCGACAGGTCGGGGCCGCGCAGCTCGTCGACGATGTACGGCTGCATCAGCTTGCCGTCGTTGGCGAGGGCGGCCGTCACCATGGCCATCTGCATCGGCGTGCTGGTGAGGCTGCCCTGTCCCATGCCCGTCAGCGCGGTTCCGGGCTTGTCCAGTTTGTTCGGGTAGAGGCTCTTGGTGGCGAGCATGTCGCCGAACTCCTCGGAGTAGACATCGGAGTTGAAGCCGAACTTCTCCGCGGTCTCGCGCATCTTGTCGACGCCGACCTTGGACGCCGCGTCGAGGAAGACGTTGTTGCAGGAGTACTGCATCGCGGTCTTCATGGACGCCTTGTTGCACACCGCGTCGCCGGCCTCGCTGCCGATCTTGTTCGTGGAGAGCGGCAGGGGGTACGGGGAGACGGCGTCGGATGCCGCGTCGACGTCGGTGACCACGCCGTTCTCCAGGGCCGCGGCCGCCGTGAGGATCTTGAACGTCGAGCCGGGCGGGAAGGTCTCCCGCAGCGGGCGGTTGGCCAGCGGCTTGCTCTTGTCCTTGACGAGCGCCTGGAACTTGTCCCCTTCCTTGAACGAGTTCCCGGCGAAGACCGACGGATCGTACGAAGGGGTGGAGACGAGAGCCAGGACCTTCCCCGTGCTCGGATCCAGCGCGACGACCGCGCCCCGCGCGCCGAGGTCGGTCAGTCCCTTGTAACCGGCCTTCTGCGCCTTCGGGTCGATCGTGGTGATCACATCACCGCCGCGCCGCTGCTCGCCGGTGATGATGTCCTTGGCATGCCGGAACGCGAACCGGTCGTCCTGGCCGCTGAGGATGCTGTCGTACGTCTTCTCCAGCAGGGACATGCCCTGCGACTGGGAGGCGTATCCGGTGACGGGGGCGTACATCGGACCCTGCTTGAAGGTCCGCCGGTACTTGAAGTCCGTTCCGTCGACCGCCTTGGAACCGGTGATCGCGTCGCTGCCGACGACGATGTCGCCGCGCGGGGTGGCGAACTGGGCGATCTTCACCCGTCGATTTTTCTCGTGATCGGCCAGGGGCTCGCTCTTGACATACTGGATCCAGTTCGCCCGCAGCAGCAGCCCCAACACCAGCAGCCCGCAGAATATGGCTATGTGCCGCAACGGCCTGTTCATCCTGATCCACTCCCGGGCTCACCGACTATCTGGTCCTTAACCCAGGAAGATGCTGATTCCGGGCAAATGGTTGCACCCGCAACCATCCCTGGTCATGAACGCGGGCGCAGGTGCGGGCATGGACGCGGGCGTGGGTACGGGTACGGGCATCCGTCGCTCAGAGGTGCTCCGCATAGCCGTCGAGTGCCCGCAGCACCTCCGCCTCGCCCGCCGGGGGCAGTTGCAGGACGATCTCCTCGATGCCCAGGTCCGCGTAGTGCGCGAGCTTCCCCGCGCTGGGCAGCACCGCGTACGGGACGACCTGGAGGTGTTCCGGGTCGCGACCCGCCTCCTTCCAGGCCTCGCGGAGCTTCGGTACGGATTCGGTCAGGCCCCGGCCGCCGATGGGGAGCCAGCCGTCGGCGTACTGCGCGATGTGGGCGAACAGCTTCGGACCCGCCGCGCCGCCGATCAGGGTGCGGGGGCCGTTCACCGGGCCACGGGGCGCCTGGACCGGCTTCGGGTACGCGTGGCTGGCCCGGACCGAGCCGAACTCGCCCTCGTACGCCGTGGGTTCGTCCGCCCACAGGGCGCGCATCAGGGCCAGCCGGTCGCGGACGAGGTCGCGGCGGGCGGGCCAGTCGACCCCGTGGTCCGCGGCCTCCTCGACGTTCCAGCCGTAGCCGACGCCCAGCGTGAACCGGCCGCCGGAGAGGTGGTCGAGGGTGGCGGCCTGCTTGGCCAGGTCGATCGGGTCGTGCTGGGCGACGAGCGTGATGCCGGTGCCCAGGGCGAGGCGTTCGGTGACGGCGGCGGCCTGGGCGAGGGCGACGAAGGGATCGAGGGTGCGGCCGTACTCGGGCGGGAGTTCGCCGCCCGCCGGGTAGGGGGTGTCCCTGCTCACCGGGATGTGGGTGTGCTCGGGCAGATAGAGCCCGCCGAAGCCGCGCTGTTCGAGCTCGCGGGCGAGCCGCAGCGGCGTGATCGTCTCATCGGTGAGGAAGATCGTTGTGGCGATCCGCATATGAGGACACCTCCGTCGTGATCCGGTGAGGGACGAGAACCCAACGTATGCCGTGCGGTGCGGAAAGCCGAGCATGCGGGAAGTCGGGGAAATCGGGGAATCAGGGAGTTGAGGGGCCGGCCCGTTCAGGTATCCCGGCGTTCTTCCGGAGTTCACCGCCGGCCGCCAGGGTTTCGGGTGCGCGTCCTTCCGTGCCGCTCACTCACGCCTTGCCGCTCACTCCTTGCCGCTCACGACACCCGGGGAGCCCTTCGCGTGTCCGCATCGCATTCCGCTGACGGCCACCCGATGGCCAGGCGCGGCCTTCTCGTCGGGACGGCCGCCACCGCTCTGACGTTGGGCACTGTGAGCTTCGCCGACGCCGCGACCCCGAACGGCGGCAACGAGGGTGACGACCGCCCGGACCGGACCAGGACCGTGCGCGGCACCCTGCCGACCGGGTCGCCCGACTTCGTGTACCTGCCGGTCGAAGTACCGTGCGGGGTAAGGGAGATCGCCGTCTCGTACACGTACGAGAAGACACCCGTGCCCGCCGGGACGCAGGGCAACGCCCTCGACATCGGCATCTTCGACGAGCGCGGCACCGCGCTGGGCGGGCGCGGGTTCCGGGGGTGGTCCGGCGGGGCGCGCGGCAGCTTCTTCATCCGGGCGGACGAGGCGACGCCCGGCTACATCGCCGGGCCGGTCCGGGCCGGCACGTGGAACATCGCGCTCGGCCCCTACACCGTCGCCCCCGAGGGGCTGCCGTACGAGGTGACGATCACCCTGCGCTTCGGGCCCGCCGGGTCCACGCCGGAGCCCGGGTACCCGCCGGAGCGCGCGAAGGGGCGCGGGTGGGCCTGGTACCGGGGGGACTGCCACCTCCACTCCACGCACTCGGACGGCAGGCGCACTCCCGCCGAGATCGCCGCCGCCGCGCGTGCGGCCGGGCTCGACTTCATCAACAGCAGCGAGCACAACACGTACTCCGCGCACGGAGTGTGGGGCGGGCTGTGGGGTGACGACCTGCTCGTCCTCACCGGCGAGGAGATCACCACCCGCAACGGGCATGTGCTCGCGGTGGCCACCGATCCGGGCACGTTCGTGGACTGGCGCTACCGGGCCCGCGACAACCGGTTCGGGCACTACGCCAAGGCCGTGCGCAAGGCCGGCGGCCTGGTCGTGCCCGCCCATCCGCACGCCACCTGCATCGGCTGCCACTGGAAGTTCGGCTTCGGCGAGGCCGACGCGGTGGAGGTGTGGAACGGGGCGTACTCCCCGGAGGACGAGATCGCTCTCGCCGAGTGGGACAACTCCCTGGTCGCCGCCGTCCGTTGGTCGAAGCCGTGGGTCGCGGCGATGGGCAACAGCGATGCGCACCGGGAGCCGGACGTGGTGGGGCTGCCGCAGACCGTCGTCCTCGCCGACGAACTGTCGCGCGAGGCGATCGTGGCCGGGATCCGGGCCGGGCACTCGTACATCGCGGAGTCGTCCGCCGTCACGGTCTCCTTCGGCGTCTCGGGCGGGCGCGGGCTGCATGCCGGGATCGGTGAGCGGCTGCGGGTGGACGGGGACGACACCCCGGTCACCGTGCGGCTGGAGGTGGCCGGGGCGCCCGGCTGCACCGCGCACTTCGTCACCGACCAGGGCACGCTGTTCACGGCCGGGCTGCCCGAGTCGGGCACGGGCACGGTGGAGTGGCGCACGACTCCGGCCTACGCCGCCTATGTGCGGGCCGAGGTCCGGCATCCGGCGACGGTGCCGGGGCTGCCGGGGGCACTGGCCGCGCTCACCAATCCGGTGTTCCTGGAGGGGTAGGAGCGGGTCCGGCGGGTGCGGTGGCCGGGGTCGGGGCCGGGGAGGCCGCCGCGCCCCCGCGTACGCGGACGGGCCGGGTCGGGGCGGTCAGTACGCCGAGGCAGGCGATCACGAGGGCGATGCCGGTCCAGCCGAGGGCGGGGAGGTGCTCGCCGACGACCAGGACCGCGAAGACGGCCGCCACGGCGGGCTCCAGCAGGGACAGGGTCGTCGCGGTGGAGACCGGGATGCGGGACAGGCCGAAGCCGAACAGGACGTACCCGGTGAACATCGGCACCAGCGCCATGTAGAGCCCGACGCCCGCGTTCGTCCAGGAGGCAACCAGCGGCGCGCCGGTGGCCAGCAGGACCGGTACGAGCATCAGCCCGCCGAGGCCGAACACCGCCCCCATGGCCGCCCGCGAGCCGATGCCGCGGGTGATGAGGCGGTGCGCCGCCCACGCGTACACGGCGTAGGTGACGCCCGCGACCAGCCCGAGGCCCACGCCCACGACGGTCTGCCGGGCGGAGCCCGTACCGGTTCCGGTACCGGCCTGCGCGGCCTCGGCCGCACACAGCAGCACCGTGCCGGCCAGCCCCAGGGCGGCCCCCGTCAGCCATCTCCGGGACAGGCGCCGGCCGTCGGCGAGCCGCTCGATCAGGGCCGATGCCAGCGGGGCGGAGCCGATGGAGACGACCGTGCCGACCGCGACACCGGCCAGATGCATGGAGGTGTAGAACGCGAGCGGATACAGCGCCACTCCCGCTCCCCCGACGAGCACGATCCGCCACTGCGCCCGCAGCGCCGCGCGGCCCCGCGCGATGCCGCGTCCGGCCAGCAGTGCCTGGAGCAGGCCGCCCAGGCCCATCGCGGCGGCGCCGATCGCCAGCGGCCCGACCTGGGGCGCGAAGGTGGCCGCGGTGCCCGTGGTGCCCCAGAGCACCGAGGCCAGCAGGACCGCGAGCGCGCCGATGCCCGGTCCGGCGGCGCGCCCGGCCGGCCGGCTCACAGGGCGCCCACCAGGGAGACCGCCAGGTCCCGGGCGCGCCGCATGCGTACGGCGTCGCCTTCGAGGCCCGCGCGCACGATGGCCCCTTCGAGCAGGAACGCCAGGTGCTCCGCCGTGACCCGGGCCTTCTCCTCCTGGCCCGGCAGCAGCTCCTGGAGGTGGGCGGCGAGCAGGCTCTCGACCTGCTCCTTGTGTTGGCGGACCACGGTCCGACCCTCGTGCCCGGTGGGCAGTTCGGCGGCGGCGTTGAGCAGTCCGCAGCCCCGGAAGCCGTGCTCGTAGGCGAGATCGGCATGGTCGGCGTAGGCGTCGAAGACGGCCAGTACGGCCGCCGCCGGTCCCTGCGCACCGGCCAGGCGCCGCCGGTAGAGGTCGAGCCACTCCTCGTGCCTGGCCTGGAGGTAGGCGCAGACGAGGTCGGCCTTGGAGTCGAAGTTGTTGTAGAGGCTCATCTTCGCGACGCCGGCCTCGGCCGTGATCGTGTCGATGCCCGTCGCCGCCACGCCGTCGGCGTAGAACCGGCGCGCGGCGGCGTCGAGAATCCGGCCGCGCGCCGCCCCCCGCCGCCGCTTCACCGGCTGCTTCTCCTCGGCCTTCGCGTCGCCCATGTCCACCCGCCTCCTTAGTTAGGTAGGTCAGTCTACCTAATGGTGAGCGCGGCGGGCTCCGCCCGGGGCGGGCCGATGCCGAGCCGGTGCGCACAGGCCCGCCGTTGCACGACCGCCAGGCCCGCGACCACCGTCCCCAGCACCAGCCACCCCGCCGGCCCGGCCGCCATCACCACGCCCGTCAGCAGCGGCGGCCCGGCGGACTTCTGGATGGACTGCGACATCCCGGCCACCCCCAGATACGCGGCTCGGGCGCCCCGGGGCGCGAGCAGGACCGCGAGCTCCCACGAACTCACCGACCGCATCAGCTCCGCCAGCGTGACCAGCAGCGCCGCGGTGAGCAGGACCGCCGCGGCCACCCGGCTCCCGCCCCGGGTGGCCGCGGCCAGGAAGCCGCAGCCGACGAACATCAGGACCCCGTACAGCAGCACCGCCCTGGTCGCCCGGCGCGGCCCTTCGGCCCGCTTCGACACGCTCAGCTGGAGCACCACGACCATCACGGTGTTGAGGACGAGGAAGGCCGGGACCAGGGCATGCGGTGCGGAGGTGCGGTTCACCAGCCACAGCGGCAGGCCGACGGCGAGGACCGAGTCGTCGAGGTTCATCGGGATGTCCAGGAGGACGAAGCGGAGATAGCCGCGGTCCCGCCACGGGCTGGAGGGGCGGACCGAATCCCGCTCGCCCGCGAGGACCGGGGCACCGGACTCTGCGCCCCCGGCCCGTGCCGCATCCCCGGCCCCTGCCGCCTCGACGGCGCTCCCGCCCGGCTCGCTCGTGCGCCACACCAGCACCGCGGCGACGACGAACGACAGCGCGTTGCCCAGGATCAGGGCGCGGTAGGCGCCCGTGGTCCCCACCGCCAGGCCGATCGCCGCGATCCCGGCGCCGACGCCGTAGCCCGCGTTGGCCGCGCTGCGCGACAGCGCCTGATAGGCCGCGCGCCGCTCGCCCGCGACCCGGGTGGCGAAGAGCATCTCCAGCGTCTTGGCGGCCCGGTCGCCCAGGTAGGTCACGGCGACGACGGGCAGCAGCGCGTCGAAACCCGTGCAGACCAGGACCAGTCCGAGGGTCACCAGCCGGAGCAGATGGCAGCCGATCAGCAGCGGGCGCACCGGGAAGCGGCCGGCCAGCCGCCCGGCCAGCGGCGAACCGGCGATGCCCGCGACCCCGGCCACGCCCAGCAGGACGCCGATCTGCTGGGCGCTCAGATGCGTCACGAAGGTCAGATACAGGACCGAGGACGCGGCCCACAGCCCCGAGCCGGTCCGGTCCACGGCCAGGGCGAGCAGCATGATCCGCGCATTGCGGCCGCCCGGCGGATTGCGCAGCTGGGCCAGCAGACCCTGCCCGCCCTCCGGGGCCCTCGCCCTGCCACCCTTTTCGCCTCGCCGCATCACGCGCCCCCTCAGGCATGCCCCGACAGGCATGTCTCGACTCAAGAGATCTTGAACAAGGGGAAGACTGCCCGCAGAATAGTCTCGACGTCAAGATACTTGACGCCGAGATACCTTGCGCGGACCGGCGCCGGAACCCGTCCCGGTGCGCTTCGCGGCACGGGGCGTCACAGTGGAAGGGAGCACCGGGCGGGGGCTGCCGGAGGAGGTGTCCGGATGGATGTGACCGGCGACAACGACGACCGGCTCCGGGACTATCGCGGCAAACGGCACTTCGACCTGACGCCGGAACCGCACGGCAACGGTGAACGGACGGACGCGGCACCCTGCTTCGTCGTACAGATCCACCAGGCGCGGCGCATGCACTTCGACTTCCGGCTGGAGGTCGACGGCGTACTGAAGTCGTGGGCGGTGCCGCGCGGCCCTTCGGAGAACCCGCGCGTGCGGAGGCTGGCCGTCCCGACCGAGGACCACCCGCTGGAGTACCGCACGTTCGAGGGCGTCATCGCGAAGGGCGAGTACGGCGGCGGCACGGTGATCGTCTGGGACCAGGGCACCTACCGGCCGCTCAGCCACGACCGTTGGGGCGCGCCCGTGCCGTTCGAGCAGGCCCTGGAGGACGGTCACGCGACGTTCTGGCTCGACGGGACCAGGCTGCACGGCGAGTTCGCCCTCACCCGCTTCAAGGGCGGCGACGCCCCGGGCGAAGAGGTGTGGCTGCTGATCAAGGCCAAGGACGGACGGGCCACCCAGGACGGTCCTGACGCACCGGACCCCTACCTCGCACGTTCGGCCCGCACCGGCCGCACCCTGGCCCAGGTCGCGGCCGAGGAGGGAAGCGGGTCCTCGTGACCGCCCGCGACACCGTCGAGGTCCTGCTCGCCGACCACGGAACCACGTACGCGGCCGAGGCCGGCATCCGGCTGCGGAACACCCCGCAACCCCTGTACCAACTCCTCGTCCTCAGCGACCTGTTGAGCGCCCGCATCCGGGCCTCCGTGGCAGTGGCGGCGGCGCGCGCACTGTTCGCCCACGGCATGCGCTCGCCGCGCCGGATGGCCGCGGCGACCTGGCAGCAGCGCGTGGACGCGCTGGGCGAGGGCGGCTACCGGCGCTACGACGAACGGACCGCCACCCAGCTCGGCGAGGGCGCGCAGCTCCTGCTCGACGACTACGGGGGCGATCTGCGGCGACTGCGCGAGGAGGCCGACGGCGACCTGGACGCCCTGCGGGCCGGGCTGCGCCGGACCCCGGGCATCGGCCCGGCCGGCGCGGACATCTTCGTACGCGAAGTGCAGGCCGTGTGGCCGGAGACGGCGCCGTACGTGGACGGGAAGGCGCTCCAGGGCGCCGAGCGGCTGGGCCTGCCCACCTCCCCGGCGGAACTGGCGAAACTGGCCAAGCCCGCCGAGCCCGCCGAGCCGCCCCGGCCGGCGCGACAGGCCGGCCGGGGTGAACAGACGGACGGGCGTGGGATCGCCGTGCTCGCGGCGGCCCTGGTGCGTGCCGCACTCGACCAGCACATCGTGGACGACGTCAGGGCCCACGCCTGAGGAAACCGCCGGGGCGGCCGGTCAGCCCAGCATCTCCCCGATGAGGTCGGCGGCCCGCGTGGTGCCGCCCTCGGCCCGTGCCTCGGCGCGGAGCCGCGCCGAGCGGCGGGCGACCTCCGGGTCGGAGACGAGTTCGACCAGGGCGGTCCGCAGCGCCTCGGCAGTGGCCTGCGCGGTGTCGATGCGGCGGGCCACCCCCAGCTCGACGAGCCGGTCGGCGTTGGTGAACTGATCGGCGGCCTGGGGGACGGCGATCATCGGCACACCGGTGAACAGCCCTTCGCTGCTGCCGCCCATTCCGGCATGGGTGACGAAGGCGTCGGCCTGTTCCAGGATCGTGAGCTGGGGCACCCAGGAGTGCACCTCGACATTGGACGGGATGTCGCCGAGTTCCGCCGGGTCGGTGTACTTCCCGATCTGGAGCACGACGTGCCAGCCGGGCAGGTCGCCGTAGGCGGCCAGGCACTGGCGGTAGAACTCCGGCCGCCTCGTGAACGCCGAGCCCAGGGAGACCAGGAGCACGTTCCCGGCATCGGCGGGACGCGTCCAGTCCCCCGCATCCGCCCGCGCGCCGAAGCAGGGGCCGACGAACGTGACCGTGCCGGTGTCGACCTGATCGGCGTGCGGTTGCATCGCCTGCGGGATCGTCGCCAGGGCGTGCTCGGGCCGGCCGCAGAAGGCGTCCACATCGGTGGTGGACGCCCCGCAGTCGGTGAGCCACCGGGCGAACCTCGCCCGGTACGCGTCGGCGCCCGGCAGCTGCCACAGCTGCGCCGCGACGTCCTGGTCGTAGCCCTCCCAGGCCACGAACGTCGGGGACAGCTGCATGAGCGGACGGCCCTGCGTCTCGGCGAGGACGCGCGCGGGGTAGGCGCCGATGTCGTAGAGGTACAGGTCCGCGGGGTCGCGGTCGTAGACGGCACGCAGCTGCGGGAGGACCTGCACCGCGTCGTCGAAGAAGACGCCCATCGCGGCGATGGGGTCCTCGGGCCAGTCGTTGTCGGCGACCGGCAGCACGGACTCGAAGGGGATGAACTCGGCGCCGGTGGCCTCGATCGGCCCGGCCACCGCCGGGTCGTTGGCGTAGGTCACCCGGTGGCCCCGGGCCACCAGCTCGCGGATGATCTCAAGGCTCGGCAGGACGTGGCTGATGACGGGGATGCCGACCATCGCGACATGGGCACGGCGAAGTGACATGGAGGTTCACTCTTTTCAGGTCTACGGCAGATAGGACACAGCGATCCGGTGCGTCGGCCACGGGAGGAAATCACCGTGGGCGCACTCGGATTCAGCGGGACGGGGTACGTGCCCCGCCCGTGTGTCAGCCGTAGATCTGATGCATGAAGAACATGCCCGGGACCCTAGCCCGTCCCGTGCTCACGCGCACGGGGTTTTCGGCGGACTCCCCGACAGCCTCTCAGTCCTCGACGACCAGCGACGGGGTCTCCTTGGTCAGAACCTCGCCGCGGAAGAACGCCGGGCTGCGGCGCTGCATCACCAGCACCAGCACCACACCGAGCAGCAGCAGCCCGACGCCGATGACGAACACCGAGCCGACTCCGAAGACCGACGAGCCGGAGCCGTACGCCGGGTCCCACATGTCGTAGAGGGTCTTGCCGAAGACCGATGTGAGCAGGATGCCGCCGACGCCCGGGAACAGGCCCTTGAAGACCAGGTCGCGGAAGGAGCGGGTCAGGTCGGCGCGGAAGAACCAGACGCAGGCGAACGCCGTCAGCGCGTAGTAGAAGCAGATCATGAGGCCGAGCGCGTAGATCGTGTCGACCAGAACGTGCTCGCTGGCCAGGGTCATGACCGTGTAGAAGACGCCGGTCGCGACGCCCGCGGTGATCGTGGCCCTCCCCGGGGTCCGGAAGCGCGGGTGCACCCGGGCGTACGAGGCGGGCAGGGCCTCGTAGGTGGACATCGCGAGCACCGTGCGGGCCACCGGGATGAAGGTGGTCTGCAGGCTCGCGGCGGCCGAGGCGAGCACGGCGACGAAGAGCAGGATGCCGAGGCCGGGGCCCATGACCGGGCCGGCCAGCGCGGCGAAGACGTTGTCGGAGGTGCCGGGGTTGGCCAGGCCCGGGCCGGAGGTGCCGGAGCCGACGACCATCTGGGCGGCGACACCCGTCGCCAGGTAGGAGCCGACCAGCACGACCATCGCGACGAGGGCGGCCCGCCCGGGGGTCTTCTCGCTACCGGTGGTCTCCTCGTTGGCGGTCAGACAGGCGTCCCAGCCCCAGAACATGAAGATCGACAGCGACAGACCGGCGGTGAACGCGGCGAAGGACTGCACGGCGAACGGGTTCAGCCAGGACCAGGAGAAGTCCAGCGACGAGGCGAACTGCCCGCTGTGCGCCTTCTGCACGGCCATCACCACGAACAGTGCGAGGACGACGAGTTGGAGCCCCACCAGTGCGTACTGGATGCCCTTGGTGGCCGTCATCCCCCGGTAGCTGATCGCCGTGGCGACCGCGATCAGGGCCAGACAGGTCAGGATGTGGACGGGTTTGCTGTCGTCCAGGGCGGCAATCGAGTCGTTGCCGGTGATCTCGCCCGCCAGGAGCCAGAAGTACGAGGTGGCGACGCCCGCCAGGTTCGACAGGACGATGATCGTCGCGATGACCAGGCCCCAGCCGCACATCCAGCCGATGCGCGGGCCGAACGCCTTGACCGTCCAGGTGAAGGAGGTGCCGCAGTCCGGCATGGCCTTGTTGAGCTCGCGGTACGCGAAGGCGACGAGCAGCATCGGCAGGAAGCCGGCCAGGAAGACGGCGGGCATCTGCACGCCGACCTGTCCCGCGGTGGAGCCGAGGGTGGAGGTGAGGCAGTAGACGGGGGCGACGGTGGAGATGCCGATGACGGCGCTGCCCATCAGGCCGACGGAGTTCCCGCCGAGGCCCTTGCCGCGTACCCCACTGTCGGCCGGGGCGGCGCCCCGTACCGTGTCTCCGGCCTGCGGCCGCACGTCCAGCTGAGTCATGAAAAGGACGATAAACGCTGCGATTTCCACATCTGGAGGATGAGACTCCGCCGTCTCACCCTTGAATTCCAGGCAACAATACGGAGAGACCTTGATTAATTGAAGGTCTTTCGCGAACGTCGCCTTCCGATGCGAGGCCGAGGCCCGATCGCAGCACCGTACGGGAACCGCAGCAGTGTCCGTTTTGTAGGGGTTCAAAATTTCCCGTGGGTGTCCGCTCAGCGGACACCCACGGGGTGTTCCGGTTCAGCCGGGCCAGACGATCGACTGGAGTTCGCTGTACGCGTGCAGGGCGTACGAGCCGACGTCGCGCCCGACACCGCTCTTCTTGAACCCGCCGAACGGGGCCTCCATGTTCCGTCCGATGGTGTTCACGCCGACCCCGCCGGCGCGCAGCCGCCGGGCCACCCGGAAGGCGCGGGCCACGTCCGAGGACCAGACGTAGTCGATCAGTCCGTAGTCGCTGTCGTTGGCGAGCGCGATGCCCTCCTCCTCGTCGTCGAAGGGGACGACCACGACGACCGGGCCGAAGATCTCCTCGCGGACGACGCGCATGTCGTTGGTGCAGTCGGCGAGCAGGGTCGGGGCGACGTAGAAACCGCGCTCCGGACCGGCCGGGCGTTCGCCGCCCGTGATGACCCTCGCCCCCTCCTTCCTGCCCAGCTCGACGTACGACTCGATCCGGTCGCGGTGGGCGGCCGAGATGACCGGTCCGACGACCGTGCCCCTGGCCGCCGGGTCGCCCACCTTCAGATGGCCCGCGTACGCGGCGAGCTTCCCGAGCAGGGCGTCATGGAGGCCGCGCTGGACGAGGACCCGGGTCGGGGCCGTACAGATCTGACCGCTGTAGAAGGAGAACGTGGTGCCGATCCCGGCCACCGCCGAGTCGAGGTCCGCGTCGTCGAGGACGACGGCGGCGCCCTTGCCGCCCAGCTCCATCAGCTGCCGCTTCATGCCCCGGCCGCACACCTCGGCGATGCGCTGCCCGACGGCCGTGGAGCCGGTGAAGCTGACCATGTCGACGTCCCCGCTGTCGACGGCGGCCTCGCCCGCCTCGGGGCCCGACCCGGTGACGACGTTGACGACGCCCGGCGGAACGCCCGCCTCTTCGAGCGCCTCCGCCATCCGGTAGACGGAGAGCGGGTCCTGCGGGGCGGGCTTCACGACGACCGTGTTGCCCGTGGCCAGCGCGGGCGCCACCTTGCCCGCCGGGTTGGCCCAGGGGTTGTTGTACGAGGTGATGCAGGTGACGACGCCGACCGGCTGGCGGACGGCTAGTGCCCCGAAGACCCCGGCCCGCCCCATCGGCCCGGCCTCGTTGATCTGCGGCGCGACGGCCTCCTCGACCGGCTCCAGGGCGCCCCTGGCGTACCTGCGGAAGCGGGCGGCGCCGACGGCGACCTGCATGCCCCTGGCCGTCGCGGTGGTGGCGCCGCTCTCCGCGCGGGCGAGCGCGGCGTTTCCGGCGAGGTCGCGCAGCATCAGGCCCGCGGCCCGGTCGAGGATCTCGGCGCGTTCCTCGGGGCGGGTGCGGGACCAGTCGGCGAAGGCCTCCCGGGCCGCGGCCGCCGCCGCGTACACCTGCTCGCGGCTCGCCTCGGGGGCGAGGCCGACGACCTCCTCGGTGGCCGGGTCGATCACCTCGTAGTGGCCGTGGTCGGGTTCGGTCCACCGCCCGCCGATGAACAGACGCCGCTTCCCGTCGCTCATGCGGTGCTCACCGTCCGGGTGTCGCGCCCGGAGCGGAGCACCGTGCCGGGGACCGCGCCGGTCACCTTGTCGTCGCGCAGGGTCTCCACCCCGTTGACCCGGACCGAGACGATGCCGATGGCCCTGGAGTCGAGCCGGGGGCTGTCGCCGGGCAGATCGTGCACGAGGGTGGCGGGCCCGGCGTCGATGCGTTCCGGGTCGAAGAGGACGAGGTCGGCATGGAAGCCCTCCTCGATCCGGCCCCGGTCGCGGAGCCCGAAGAGCCGGG
Organism: Streptomyces sp. NPDC058240; assembly: GCF_042882135.1. Classification (NCBI taxonomy): domain Bacteria; kingdom Bacillati; phylum Actinomycetota; class Actinomycetes; order Kitasatosporales; family Streptomycetaceae; genus Streptomyces; species Streptomyces sp. NPDC058240. The sequence goes on along the minus strand of NZ_JBHVWT010000005.1, from coordinate 93,328 downwards.
CGGGGTCGTCGGTGAGCATCTTCACGGCCCGCTCCAGGGGGACGAGCTTGCGTCCGCGCAGGCAGTCGCCGAGGAACCGGGTGGTGTACGGGGCGCCGCACATCCGGTCCAGGTGCGCGCCCGCGTCGGAGCCGCCGAGCATGACGTCCTCGTGCTCCCAGGTCTCGCGGCGCAGCGCCCAGGAGTCGGGGTCGTTGTCGGTGGGCATGGGCCACAGCACCGTGCGCAGCTCGTCGGCGGCGCAGATCTCGACGAGGCAGTGGAAGGGGTCCAGCCCGCGTTCGGCGGCGATGTCGCGTACGACGCGACCGGTCAGCCCTTCGTTGGCCGCGCTGTAGGTGTCGCCGATGACGTACCGGCCGAAGTCGGCGAGGCGGCGGAAGACTCCGGCCTCCTTGCTGTCGGCGCGGCGGAGCATCTCGGCGCGGGTGGCGGCGTCGCGGAGCCGTGCGATGCGCTCGGGGACGGGGAGGGCGAGGATGTCGCCCCAGCCGGGTATGAGGTTGAGGGCGCAGAAGGTGCCGAGCGACATGTTCATCGGGGTGAGGATCGGCATGGTGAGCGCGACGATCCGGCCGCCGGCCCGGCGGGCCCGTTCGCTGGGCACGAGCTGCCGCGGTACGCGTTCGGGGACGGCGGCGTCGATGGTGAGGACGTTCCAGTTCAGCGGGCGTCCGGCGGTGGCGGTCATGTCGACGAGCAGCTCGATCTCCTCGTCGGAGAACTGGTCGAGGCAGCCCGCGACGATCGCTTCGAGCTGGGTGCCTTCGTGTTCGCCGACGGCCCGGGAGAGGGCGAGGAGCTCCTCCGGCAGCGCGTGCCGGGAGGCGACGGGCTGCCCGTCGCCGTCGGAGTGGGTGGCGGACTGGGTGGTGGACAGCCCCCAGGCTCCGGCGTCCATCGCGTCGTGGAACAGCGCGAGCATGGCGTCGAGCTGTGCGGGGGTGGGCTGTCCGCCGATCGCATCGGCGCCCATGACGTGCCGGCGCAGGGCGCAGTGCCCGACCATGAACCCGGCGTTGACGGCGATCCGCCCTTCGAGGGCGTCGAGGTATTCGCGGAAGCTGGACCAGCTCCAGTCGACGCCCTCCTCCAGCGCCTTGAGGGCCATGCCCTCCACCCGCGCCATCATCCGGCGGGTGTAGTCGGCGTCCTCGGGGCGCTCGGGGTGGAGCGGGGCGAGGGTGAACCCGCAGTTGCCTCCGGCGACGGTGGTGACGCCGTGGTTCATGGACGGGGTGGCGTACGGGTCCCAGAAGAGCTGGGCGTCGTAGTGGGTGTGCGGGTCGACGAAGCCGGGTGCGAGGACGAGACCGGTGGCGTCCTCGGCGGTCACGGCCTCCTCGGTGAGGGTGCCCGGTTCGGCGACGACGGCGATGCGGCCGTCGCGGATGCCGATGTCGGCGGGGTACGAGGGCCCGCCGGTGCCGTCCACGACGGTCGCTCCGCGGATGAGGTGGTCGAGCATGACGGGGTTCCCTTCTGTGGTGGGTGGGTGCTTCTGCGGTGGGCGGTTGTGCGGCCGGGGTGCGCACGGCCGCGGTACGCACCCCGGCCCCACGGAGCGGCGGTCCGGGAAGACGCCGCTGGTCCGAGCGGGGCAAACTCAAGCCCCTCCGGCGATTGAGGAGCGGGGGTGGGGGGGGGGGGGGCCCCGACCCCCCCCCCCCCCTCCCCGCAACGGGGGGGGTGGTTGGACGGGTCCTCTTTTCCCTTTCTTGTTCCCCTCTCCCCTACC